>NZ_JAFMTB010000003.1:98008-398008 GCF_017916475.1 Patulibacter sp. SYSU D01012 | reverse complement strand
TCGAGGGAGCGGGGCGCGTGCACCCGCTGCTCGGCCGCTTCTCGCCCGGGCACGCGGACGCGCTCGCCGCCGCGGCGGCGGAGGGCGCGCCCGTCGTCCGCACGGTCCGTGCGCTCGGGGCGGCGGTCCTGGACGCCGCGACGCTCGTGCCCGGCGGCGACCCGGCGGCGTACCTGGCGAACGTCAACCGGCCCGAGGACCTGGCGAGCGCCTGACGGGCCCGGCCCGGGCCCGCGCCGGCCCGCCGGGCAGGGGTGCGGCCGGCCTACGCGCCGACCGGGGCGTCCGCGTCCTCGCCCGGCTCGCACAGCCGCGGGTCGGACTCGACGAGCTCGAGCACCTCGCGCACCGGCCGGCCGCTGCGGCCGGCGATCCAGCACGCCAGCGGCGCCGCCTGCCGCTGCGAGCGGTGCGCGGCGTGGCGGGCGACGTCGAGCAGCTCGCGGATCTCGTCCGCCGTCGGCGCGGCCTCGCCCAGCTGCTCGGCGAGCACCGCCAGGTAGCCCTCGATGGTGGTCGTGTCGTCGCTCATGCGGCCACGCTAGCGCCGCGGGCGTCCCCCGGCCCGCGCGGCGACCGGCTGGAGCGGCGGCGCGCTTGGCGCTCGCCGAGCGCGGGTACGGTCAGGCGACGCCCACCCCGATCCCCCCGGAGGTCCGATGTCCCCCGCTCCCCGCATCCCTCGCCGGCAGGCCGTGCGCGTCGCCGCGGCCACCCTGGCGTCCGCCGCCCTGACCGGCGTGCTCGCGGCGCCCGCGCTCGCCGGCGACCCGTCCGACCTGCAGCGCTACTACCGCTACTTCGACCGCGGCCCGGCGCTCATCCCCGGCGACGACACGCCGTGGGTGCCGCAGGGCCTGGCGTACTGGCCCGAGCGCGACGCCCTCGTCATCTCGTACTACGACGGGCAGAAGCAGCAGAACAGCCGGATCGCCGTCGTCGACCGCACGACGGGCAAGCGCGAGAAGCTGCTGTCGCTGCCGACGAAGGGCCACGTCGGCGGGCTCGCGATGTCCCAGGGGTTCCTGTGGACGGCCGACGGCGGGCGGGTCACGCGCTACGCGAAGAAGGTCCTGAACGCCGCGAACGGCACCGCCACGCCGGTGAAGGCCGGCAAGAGCTGGCCCGTGAAGGCGTCCTCGTACCTGACGATCGCCGGCAGCTCGCTGTGGGTGGGCGCGTTCACCGAGGCCGCGACCGGCACGAGCGTCGCCTATCGCTACGACCTGAACGGCAAGCAGGTCCCGGGCGCCGCGCCCGCCGCGACCATCTCGACGCCCACGCGCGTGCAGGGGATGGCGGTCGTCGGCGGCAAGATCGTCTGGTCGCGCTCCTGGGGGCGGAACAACCGCAGCCGCATCGACGTCGCCCCCGCCGGCGCCCCGACGCAGCCGTCGCGGATCTTCACCGCGCCGAACATGTCCGAGGGGATCGTGGCCGCGCAGGGCGAGCTGCACGTCCTCTACGAGTCGGGGTCGAGCACGTACGCCGACGCGAGCTACCGCGTGAAGACGATCCACCACGGCGCGGTCGGCCCCATCCTCGGGCCGTAGCCCGGGACGGCGACGGGGCGGCCCGCAGGCCGCCCCGTCCGCGGCGCCGCGCGCCGCTCGCGGGCCCGACCGTCGCCGGCCGGCCCCGTCACCGCCCGCCGCCGCTAGGCGACGACCGCCGCCTCGGTCTCGAGCGCGATGTCGCCGTCGACCGCGGTCACGCGCACCGTCTGCCCCTCGCGGACCTCGCCCTTCAGCAGCGCGAGCGCCAGCTTGTCCGTCAGGTGCCGCTGGATCGTCCGCTTGAGCGGCCGCGCGCCGTACGTCGGGTCGTAGCCCAGGTTGCCGAGCAGCTCGGCGGCCTCGTCGGTCAGCTCGACGGTGATCCCGCGCTCCGCCGCCCGGTCGATCACGCGCTGCACCTGCAGCGTCACGATCCGGCCCAGGTGCTGCCGGTCCAGGCTGTGGAACTCGATGATGTCGTCCAGGCGGTTGATGAACTCGGGACGGAAGTGCGCCTCCGCGCCGGCCCGGCCGCCCGGGATGTTCGACGTCAGGATCAGCACGGTGTTCGTGAAGTCCACCGTCCGGCCCTGGCCGTCCGTCAGCCGGCCGTCGTCGAGCAGCTGCAGCAGGATGTTGAAGACGTCCGGATGGGCCTTCTCGACCTCGTCGAGCAGCACCACGGAGTACGGCTTGCGGCGCACGGCCTCGGTCAGCTGGCCGCCCTCGTCGTAGCCCACGTACCCGGGGGGCGCGCCGACCAGGCGCGAGACCGCGTGCTTCTCCATGTACTCCGACATGTCGATGCGGACCATCGCGTCGGTCGAGTCGAACAGGAACTCGGCGAGCGCCCGCGCCAGCTCCGTCTTGCCCACGCCCGTCGGGCCGAGGAACAGGAAGGAGCCGATCGGCCGGTCCGGGTCGCCCAGGCCGGAGCGGCTGCGGCGGATCGCCGCCGACACCGCGTCGACCGCCTCGCCCTGGCCGATGACCCGCTCGTGCAGGCGGTCCTCCATGTGCACGAGCTTCTCGATCTCGCCCTCCATCAGGCGGGCGACCGGGATGCCGGTCCAGTTGCCGACGACCTCGGCGATGTGCTCCGCCGTCACGCGGTTCTCGAGGTACTTGAACTCCTGCGCGCCGGCGTCCGCGGCGGCGGCCTGCGCCTCGAGCTCGCCGATCTTGCGCTCGAGCGCCGGGATCTCGCCGTAGTACAGCTCGCCCGCGCGCTGCAGGTCGCCGGAGCGCTGGGCGCGCTCGGCCTCCATGCGCTTCTGGTCGAGCTCCTCCTTCGCCTGCCCGACGGCGTCGACGGACGACTTCTCGCGCTGCCACTCCGCGGTCATCGTGGCGGAGCGCTCGCGCTCGTCGGCCAGCTCGCGGTCCAGGGCGGCCAGGCGCTCCTTCGACGCCTCGTCCTCCTCCTTCTCCAGCGACAGCCGCTCGATCTCGAGCTGCACGATGTGCCGGTCGACCTCGTCGATCTCGGTCGGCTTCGAGTCGATCTCGATCTTCAGGCGCGACGCGGCCTCGTCGACCAGGTCGATCGCCTTGTCCGGCAGCTGGCGGTCCGCGATGTGGCGGTGCGACAGCGTGGCCGCGGCGATCAGCGCCGCGTCCTGGATGTCGACGTTGTGGTGGCTCTCGTACTTCTCCTTCAGCCCGCGGAGGATCGCGATCGTGTCCTCCACTGACGGCTCGTCGACGAGCACGGGCTGGAAGCGCCGCTCGAGCGCGGCGTCCTTCTCGATGTACTTGCGGTACTCGTCGAGCGTGGTGGCGCCGACCGCGCGCAGCTCGCCGCGGGCCAGCATCGGCTTGAGCAGGTTGGCCGCGTCGACCGCGCCCTCGCTCGCCCCCGCGCCGACGATGGTGTGGAGCTCGTCGAGGAACATGACGATCTGCCCCTTGGCGTCCGCGACCTCCTTCAGGACGGCCTTCAGGCGGTCCTCGAACTCGCCGCGGTACTTGGCGCCGGCGATCATCGAGCCCATGTCGAGCGAGATGACCTTGCGGTCGCGCAGGCTCTCGGGCACGTCGCCGTCGACGATGCGCTGGGCCAGGCCCTCGGCGATCGCGGTCTTGCCGACGCCCGGCTCGCCGATCAGCACCGGGTTGTTCTTGCGGCGGCGGGAGAGCACCTGGATGACGCGGCGGATCTCCTCGTCGCGCCCGATGACCGGGTCGAGCTTGCCCTCGCGGGCCGCCTCGGTCAGGTCGGTGCCGTACTTCTCCAGCGCCTCGAACTTGTCCTCGGGGTTCTGGTCGGTCACCTGGTGGCCGCCGCGGACCTCGGACACCGCGCGCAACAGGTGCTCGCCGTCGGCGCCGACGCCGCGCAGGGCGTCGCCCGCCTTCGAAGGGTGCTCGGCGATCGCGAGCAGCAGGTGCTCGGTCGACAGGTAGTCGTCGCCGAGGGTGCGCATGCGCTCCTCGCCGGCGCGCAGCACGGCCACCAGCTCGGACGACGGGCCTGACGCCTGCCCGCCCGAGGTGACGGTCGGCATCGCGTCGATCGCGGCCTGGACCGGGCGGCGGACCTCGTCGACGGCCACGCCGAGCTTCCGCAGGACGGACGCGGTCAGGCCGCCCTCCTGGTCGAGGAGCGCGAGCAGCAGGTGCTCGGGCCCGATCTGCGGGTTCTTGCCCCGCTCCGCCACCCGACCGGCCTCGGTGATGGCTTCCTGCGTCTTGATGGTGAAGCGATCGGGCTGCATGGTCGCCTTTCGGTCGGGGGACAGGGACAGCGTGACGCATCGGCGGACCGTCCTGCCGCGGTGCGGCCGCGGGACGCCGGGTCGTGATCTGAGTCGCTTGTACTGAGATTTTGCGCTGTCGCTCGGCATATGTCAATAGGGCGGGCGTGCGTCCGCTCCGGGCGGGCGAGAAGCGGCGGGGCGGCCCCTGCGTCGCCCCGGGGCCGGGGCGATCCGGGACGCGGCGTGCCGGTTGCGGGCCCGCGGCCGTACACCGGTCCGCCCGCCGCGGCGGACCGGCGTACGCCCGACCCGGCGCGGGTACCGTGAGCCACGGCCGTCCGTCGACCGACCGCCGCGCCATGGAACCCCAGAGCCTCCGCCACCGACCAGTCGAGCGCCCCCGCGGCCGCAACCGCGCCGACGCCCGTCTCGCCCGCGCCGCCGCGGCCGGCAGCCCCGCGGCGTTCGCGACGATCTTCCGCGAGCACGCCCCCGAGCTGCACCGCTACTGCCGCTCGATCCTGGGCAACGAGCACGACGCGACGGACGCGGTGCAGAGCACGATGCTGCGGGCGCTCGAGGCGCTCCCCGGCGAGCGGCGCACGATCGCGCTGCGCCCGTGGCTGTTCCGCGTGGCCCACAACGAGGCGATCGACCTGCTGCGGGCGCGGCGGCCGCACGTCGAGCTGGACGAGGCGCGCGACGTCTCCGACCGCGTCGGCAGCGGCGCCATCGAGGACCGCGAGCGCCTGCGGGCGCTCCAGGCCGACCTGGCCCGCCTGACGGAGCGGCAGCGCGGCGCGCTCCTCCTGCGCGAGCTCGTCGGCCTGACGTTCGCCGAGATCGCCGACACGTTCGGCATCGCCGAGACCGCGGCGAAGCAGAGCGTCTACGAGGCGCGGCGGGCGCTCACGACCCTGGCGCAGGGCCGCGCGATGGATTGCGACGCGATCGCCCGCGCGCTCTCGGACGGCGACCGCCGCACGCTGCGCGGGCGCGCCGTGCGGGCCCACCTGGACGAGTGCGCGGGCTGCCGGGCGTTCGCCGAGGGCCTGCGCCGCCGGCCGGCCGACCTGGGCGCGCTGGCCCCGCCCGTCGCGGCCGGCGGCCTGGTGCTGCCGGTGCTCGGCGCCGCGGGCGGCGCCTCCGTGGCGGGCGGCGGCGCGGCGGCCGGCGGCGGCTTCCTGCCGAGCCTCTCGGCGCTGCTCGGCCTGGTGCCCGCGGGCGGCAAGGTCGCCGCCACCGTCCTGGCCGTCGGGGCCGTCGCCGGTGGGGGCGCCGCCGCCGTCGTGACCTCGGGCGGTCCGCCGTCCGCGGCCGCCGACGTGCCCGCGACCGTCGGGGCGGGCCCGTCCGCGGCCGACGCGACGAGCGCGACGGCGGTCGGCGCGCACGCGACGCCGATCGCCGCCGCGGCAGCGGCGCGCCCGGCCGGCGCCTCCGACGGCCGGCGGGACGAGACGGCTCGGAACGCCGGGACGGCGCGCTCGCCGGCCGGACGCCGGCCCGCTACCGGTGCGCCCGCTGCCGCCGCGAGCGCCGGCGGCCGGGAGCGCGAGGATCGCGTCGCTGGGGCGCCGACGGGCGGCGACCGCACGCGGCCGGACGACGCCGGCGCGCGCCGGGCCACGACGGGCGGGGGCCCGCAGCAGACGGAGGGGCGGCGCCAGGAGCCCCCGGACGCGCGAGGGCGCGGCGCGGCGCACGAGCAGCGGAAGAACGCCGCGGGCGCGGCGAAGCGCGAGCGCGGGGCGGCCAAGGCGCAGGCGAAGCAGGACCGGGCCGCGGCCAAGGCGCAGGCGAAGCAGGATCGCGCCACGGCCAAGGCGCAGGCCAAGCAGGACCGGGCCGCGGCGAAGGCGCAGCGCGGTGACGGTGCCGCCACCGCCGCCGCGAAGCAGGAGCGCGGCGCGGCCGGGCAGGAGCGGCCGCCGGCGCAGGCTGGGGCGCAGCCCCCGCGGGGACGGACCGACGCCGCGGCCTCGGCGCACGAGGATCGCGCGGACGCCCCGGCCGCGAGCGGCGGCCGCCCCGGCCGGACGACGCCCGCCGGCGCGCCGGACGACGGCTCCGCGGCCCGCTCCTCGGAGGCCCCCGGGGACGCCGGACGCGCCGGCGCGGGCCCGGGGGCGCGTCCTGCCCCCGGCGCCGGCCCCGCGGCCGGCCCGGGTCGCCCGGCGACCGGCGGCCCGTCCGCGCCCGGCGCCCCGCGCGCCGACCGCGGCTGACGCCACGGTCCCGGTCCCCGCCACGGGCGCGTGCCGCGGCCCCGGGCGGTCGCTCGGGGGCGCGCCGCGGACGGCCGTCCGCGGCGCGTTCCGACGATTCGCGAAGTAGCTCCTTACTTCCGGCCGTGCCGGTCGTTCTCTCCCCGAGGGACCAACCACCTCACCCTGCGGCGCCCCGGATCCCCCCGGCGCCGCACGCGAGCCCGGCCGCGGGGACGGCGGCCGGGCTCGCCCGCTTTCGACCGAAGGAGCACCATGCGCATCGACCGCAACCGCACCGCCACGGCGACCGTGGCCGCCGGGCTCGTCGCCCTGGCTGCCGCCGCGCCGCTCGCCTGGGCCGACGGCCCGAAGAAGCCCAAGCCCCCGCACGGGGCCGTCGCCGCCGCGACGACCACCACCGACGACGGCACCACGGTGACGACGCCGACGGAGACCACGCCGACCGACACGACGCCGACGGAGACCACGCCGACGGAGACGACCCCCACCACGACGACGCCCGACGCCGGCGCCCGCCGGGGCTACGGCGTGCTCTGCAAGGGCCAGAGCACGCGCCACGTGAAGGGCCAGAAGGGCACGCCCTTCAGCCAGTGCGTCACCGCGCTCGCCAAGCTCGACGCCGGCACGGCCGAGACGCCGCGTGACGCCTGCCGCACCCTCAGCCGCAAGCGCGTCGCCGGCCAGCGCCGCTCGCCGTTCGTCCTCTGCGTGCAGGCCGCGCAGCGCCTCGAGGACCAGGCGCCCGCCGCGTCCTGATCCCGGTCCCGGGCCGGCCTCCGCGGCCGGCCCGTCCGCCGTGTCCCCCGCCCTCGTCCCCACCGCCGGCGCCGGCGTCGCCGGCGCCCTGCGGCGCCGGCTGCTCTTCGCCGTCGCGTGCCTCGCGATCGCCGGAGAGCTCGCCCTGATCGTCCTCGTCGGCGCGCCCGACGAGGACCCCGCGGCCCCCGCCGCGCCCGCCGGCGGCCCGCCGGCCGCCGCGCCCGCCCCCGCCGTCGGCGGCCGGTGACGCCGGTCCCGTCTGGCGCGTGCGATGCTCGGAGCACGGCGTCCCCGGCCGTCGCTCCCCCGTGACCCGCTCCCGCTCCGTCGCCGTCCTCGTCGCCGCCGCCCTCGCGGTCGTGGCCGTCCTGGGGGCGCTCGTGCGGGGCAGCAACGCCGTCACGCGCGCCGACGCCGACGTCGTCGACGGCGTCGCCGGCTGGCGCCCCGCCTGGCTCGTCGACGTCGCGCGCGTCTTCACCGAGCTGGGGCAGGGCTTCGTGCTCGCCGGCATCCTGCTCGCCGTCGGGCTGGTGCTGGTGCTCCTGCGCCGTGCGCCGCCCGCGGACGCCCTGCTGCCCGTGCTGTCGCTCGGCGTCGGCGCGGCGCTCGCGGGCGTGGCGAAGGCGATCGTCGAGCGGCCGCGGCCGCCGCTCGCGCTGCACGAGGTCGTCGAGCGGAGCAGCGGCTTCCCGTCCGGCCACTCCACCCAGTCCGCGGCGGGCTGGCTGGCGCTCGGCCTGGTGGTGGCCGCGGCGACCGGACGCCGCTGGGCGGTGGCGGCGTGCGCCGCCGTCGTCGTGCTCGTCGGCCTCTCGCGCGTCGTGCTCGGCGTGCACAGCCCCACCGACGTCCTCGGCGGCTGGGCGCTCGGCACCGCCACCGCGGTGGCCGTGACGACGCTGGGCCGCGCCGCGCTCGCCCGCCGGCCGCCCGCGGCGCCCTCGACGGCGGACCCCACTCCGGTCGCCCGTCCGCGGGACGCCCGGACGCGGCGCCCCTAGTCGCGCGGGTCGTCCGCCGGCGGCGCGTCCCGGCTCCACAGCCGCTCGGGCGCCGGCCGCGGGGCCGTCGGGTCGCGGTGCGGCGGCGTGTCGGCCGGGTGCGACCCGCCGTCCGTGGGCCGTCCCGCCGGGCCGTCGATGCCGGCGATGGTGCGGTACGCGACGACGATCGGCGCCAGGTACGCGGCGGTGGCGATCAGGCCGAGGAGCACGTACAGCACGGCGAACGGGATCAGCGCCGCCACGCCGACCGCGTCGTCGATCCAGGCCGCCCCCAGCACGAGCGCCTCGAGCACGATCGTGAGGACCGAGAACACGACCGCCACCACGATCCCGACGAGCACGAACAGCGCCAGCAGCGACCAGAAGCGCCCGGCCGTGAGCGCCCAGGAGCGCCCGAACGACGCGAACCCCGTCCCCTCCGTCAGGTGCGCGACGGGCCACAGCGACAGGCGGACGCCGACGTACACGAGCAGGCACAGGACGGCGAGCGCGGCGAGCACCGCCAGGCCCGCGGACGCCTGCGCGAGCAGCGCGACGAGCAGGCCCAGCAGCCCGACGGCGACGGCGGCGGCGACCGCGAAGACAACGCCCAGGCCGAAGAGCGGCGGGGTGGCCCGCAGCGCCTGCGTCATCGCCTGGCCGAGCGGCAGGTGCGGCTCGTCGGCGACCGCGCGCTCGGCGCCGCGCACCACCGACACGTAGGCGGCGAGCGAGAACCAGAGCGAGACGAGCGCCGCCACCACGCCGAGCACCACCACGACGGCGACCTGCCCGCCGCTCAGGTCGGCGACCTCGCGCCGCTCCAGGGTCGAGTCGCCGAAGATCGTCGACTGGCGGGTGACCTCGACGTGCGTGTCGACGTCGCCGACCAGCAGCCAGCCGAGCAGGAACAATAGGACGATCGGGACGACCGTCGCCAGGTTGAGGGCCAGCTGCGGCAGCAGCAGCGCGCGGGGCCGGCGGCGCAGCAGCGCGAAGCCGCGGTCCATCGTGGCGCCGACGGGCAGGGCGGGGACGTCTGGGGCGGCGGTGCTCATCTGGCGGGTCTCCACGCGTGGACTGGTCGGCACCCTAGTGCCCCGTCCGGCGCGGCGCACCCGCCCGCCGCGTCAGGCGTCGTCGTCGACGGGGACGGCGTCCATCGGCACTTCGGCGCCGGGGACGCGGCGCACGTGCACGATCGCCGTCGTGCGGGTGCCGTGGTACGGGACGAGCGCGTTGCGCTCGCGGAGCTTGTCGATCTCGACCTGCATCTCGGCGCGCATCTGCTCGCGCATCTCGACGGTCTCGCGCTGCAGGCGCTCCAGGCGCTCGGCGGCCTCGGCGTAGCGGCGCTTCTCCCGCTCGAGCTCCACCTCGAGCTCGAGCACCCGCTCGACGCCGGCCAGGTTGAGCCCCAGCTCGTTCGTCATCTGCTGGATCCGGCGCAGCCGCTCGACGTCGCTGTGCGAGTACAGGCGGGTGCCCTTCGGCGAGCGCTTCGGCTCGATCAGGCCGCGCGCCTCGTACATCCGCAGCGTCTGCGGGTGCATCTCGGCCAGCTCGGCCGCGACGGAGATCATGAAGACGCCGCGGTCGGCGTCCACCTCGATCGTCGTCGTGGTCGTCGTGGTGGTGGTCGTCACCCGCGCGCGGCGACCGCCCTTGCGCGGGCGGGCGCCGTCGCGGTCGTGGTCGCTCGGGGTGCCCATGCGCTACGCCTCCTCGGCGAAGAGCTTCTCGCGTCCGGCGGCGGGGAACAGGTCGGCCAGCCGGCCGACGGCCTCGCGCTCCTCGTCGGTCGACGGCTTCGGCACGTCGATGACGAAGCGGTAGCGGATGTCGCCGCGGCCGCCGGCGCCCAGCCGCGGCGGCCCCTCGCCGCGCAGCCGCTGGACGGTGCCGTGCTTCGTGCCGGGCGCGACGCGCAGCTTCTTGCGCCCGTCGAGCGTCGGCACCTCGACGTCGGCGCCCTGCACCGCCTCGGCGATGGAGAGCGGCACCGTCACCTCGACGTCGTCGCCGCGGCGCTCGAAGACCGCCGACGGGGTGATGTGGGTGATGACGAACAGGTCGCCCGGCGACCCGCCGTTGCGCCCGGCCTGGCCCTTGCCGGCCAGCCGCACGCGCGAGCCCTCCTTCACGCCGGCGGGCACGTTCACGCGGTAGCGCTTCGTCGTGTGGACGGCGCCCTCGCCGCCGCACGTGGGGCAGGGGTCCTCGATGATCGTGCCGGCGCCCTGGCAGCGGCTGCAGGGCTGGCTGATCGAGAACAGTCCCTGGCCCTGCGACTCGACGCCGCGGCCGTGGCAGCGCGGGCAGACCGTCGGGCTGGTGCCCGGCTTGGCGCCCGTGCCGGAGCACGTGTCGCACGTGGCGGTCGTCCGCACCGACAGCGGCACCTGCGCGCCCTCGACCGACTGGCGGAACGAGAGCGTGACGTCGGCCTCCAGGTCGCGGCCGCGCTGCTGGCTCGGGCGCGTCGCGCGCCCGCCCCCGCCCGGCCGGGCGCCGCCGCCCCCGGCCCGCCCGAAGACGCTGCCCAAGATGTCGCCGATGCCGGAGTCGCCGAAGTCGAAGCCGGCGCCGCCGGTCGAGAACGCGCCGCCGAGCCCGCCGAACGCGCGGGCCTTGTCGTACTCCTTGCGCTTCTCCGCGTCGGACAGGACGTCGTGCGCCGCGGAGATCTGCTTGAACCGCTCCTCGGCCGCCTTGTCCCCCGGGTTGCGGTCCGGGTGGTACTCGCGGGCGAGCTTGCGGTACGCCTTCTTGATCTCGTCGGCGGACGCCTTCTTGTCGACCCCCAGGACCGCGTAGAGGTCGGGGCCGTTGTCCTGTCGTGTCGTTGCCATACGGAAGAGATCGGGTCGAGTGGTCGGAGGTGTAGCGGCCCTGCCGGGCCGGCGGGGTCGCCGCCGGCCCGGGGATCAGCCCGCGACGACCACCTTGGCGGCGCGCAGGACGTCGTCCCCGCGCCGGTAGCCCTGCTGATAGACGGTGACGACCGTCCCGGGCAGGGTCCCCTCGTCCGCGGGCTGCTGGGTCAGCGCCTCGTGGAACCGGGGGTCGAAGGGCTCGCCCTGCGGGTCGTAGGCCTCGATGCCGGCCGACGCCAGGGCGGCGTGCAGCTCGCGGTGGACGATCCGCAGGCCCTCGACGAGCTGGTCGTCCGCCTCGCCGGTCTCGGCGACGTGCGCGAGCGCGCGGTCCAGGTTGTCCAGCGCCGGCAGCAGCTCGCGCGCCAGCCGGACGACGCCCCGGGCCTCGCCCAGCGCCGCGTCGCGCCGGGCGCGCTTGCGGACGTTGTCGAGCTCGGCGACGGAGCGGAGGTAGCGGTCCTTCCAGTCCGGCTCCTCCTCGGCGGGAGCGGGGGAGCTCCCGCCGGTGGCAGGGTCGGCGTCCTCGTCGTCCGCGTCGCCGTCGGGCGCCGTCGCCCCGGGGTGGTCGCCCTCGGGGCGGCCGTCCGGGCCGATGCCGTCGTCGTCGTGGCCCAGGCGGTTGGGCTGCGCGTCGTGGTCGACGTCACCGGGCGTCGCGCCGTCGTCGGGCGCGTTGCCCGCGCCGGCGCCCTTCGGGCCGCTGTCGGCGGGCGTCGGCCGCACGGTCTCGGCGCGCTGTCCGCCGCCCCCGCCCGACCCGGTGGGGGCCGGGACGGGGCGCTGGTCGTCGCCGCTGTCCGCGGTGTGGTCGTGCTTGTCGCTCATGGCGTGCTCCTGATCTCCGGGACGGGCGGCCGGGGCCTACTTCTCGTCCACGACCTCGGCGTCGACGACGTCCTCCTCGTCCGAGGACGAGCCGCCGGCGGGGCCGGCGCCGTCGCCGCCGGCGGCCGCCTGCTGCTCCTGGGCGCGCTGGTAGAGCTGCTCGGAGACCTTGTGGAAGGCCTGCTCGAGCGCCTCGCGCTTGCTGTTGATCGCGTCGGCGTCGCCGCCCTCGAGGGTCTCGCGGACGGCCGTGATGGCGTCCTCGATCTCCTTGCGGGAGGCCTCGTCCACCTGGTCGCCCAGGTCGGACAGCTGCTTCTCGGCCTGGTACGCGCCCTGCTCGGCGACGTTGCGGGCCTCGGCCAGCTCGCGGGCCTTCTTGTCCTCCTCGGCGTTCGCCTCGGCGTCGGACACCATGCGCTGGATCTCCTCGTCGGAGAGGCCACCGCCGGCCTTGATCTCGATCTTCTGCTCCTTGCCCGTGCCCAGGTCCTTCGCGGACACGTTGAGGATGCCGTTCGCGTCGATGTCGAACGTGACCTCGATCTGCGGCACGCCGCGCGGCGCGGGCGGGATGCCCGTCAGCTGGAACTTGCCGAGCGACTTGTTGTAGCTCGCCATCTCGCGCTCGCCCTGCAGGACGTGGATCTCGACGGACGGCTGGTTGTCGTCGGCGGTCGAGAAGATCTCGGACTTGCGCGTCGGGATCGTCGTGTTGCGCTCGATGAGCTTCGTCATGACGCCGCCCTTGGTCTCGATGCCGACCGTGAGCGGGGTGACGTCGAGCAGCAGGACGTCCTTGACGTCGCCCGCGAGCACGCCCGCCTGGACGGCCGCGCCGACGGCGACGACCTCGTCCGGGTTGACGCCGCGGTGCGGCTCCTTGCCCGTGAGCTCCTTGACCTTCTCCTGCACCGCCGGCATGCGCGTCATGCCGCCGACGAGGACGATGTGGTCGATGGACGAGGCGCCCTTCTCCTTCGCGTCGTCCATCGCCTGACGGACCGGCGCGACGAGGCGGTCGAGCAGGTCGCCGGCGAGCTCGGTGAGCTTCGCGCGGGTCAGGCGCACGTCGAGGTGCTTCGGGCCCGAGGCGTCGGCCGTGATGAACGGCAGGTTGATCTGCGTCTCCTGCGCGGAGGACAGCTCGATCTTCGCCTTCTCCGCGGCCTCGAACAGGCGCTGGAGGGCCATCGGGTCGGCCTTCAGGTCGATGCCCTGGTCGCGCTTGAACTCGCCCGCGAGCCAGTCGACGATGGCCTTGTCGAAGTTGTCGCCGCCCAGGTGGTTGTCGCCGGCGGTCGACTTGACCTCGAAGACGCCGTCGCCGATCTCGAGCACGGACACGTCGAACGTGCCGCCGCCCAGGTCGAAGACGAGGATCGTCTGGTCGGTCTCCTTGTCGAGGCCGTAGGCCAGCGACGCGGCGGTCGGCTCGTTGATGATGCGCTTGACGTCGAGGCCGGCGATCTTGCCGGCGTCCTTCGTCGCCTGCCGCTGGTCGTCGTTGAAGTACGCCGGGACGGTGATGACCGCGCCGTCGACCGTCTCGCCCAGGTACGCCTCGGCGTCGGCCTTCAGCTTCGCCAGCGTGATCGCCGAGACCTCCGGCGGGGAGTACTGCTTGCCCTCGGCCTCGATGCGCGCATCGCCGTTCGGGCCCGCGACGACCTTGTACGGGACGATCGACTCCTCCTCGCGCACCTCGGCCTCCTTGCGGCCCATGAAGCGCTTGACGGAGGAGATGGTGTTCGTCGGGTTGGTGACGGCCTGTCGCTTGGCGACGGCCCCGACGAGGCGCTCGCCCTTGGCGAAGGCGACGACGGACGGCGTGGTGCGGCCGCCCTCCGCGTTCTCGATGACCGTGGGCTCGCCGCCCTCGAGGACGGCCATGCACGAGTTCGTCGTGCCCAGGTCGATGCCGATGATCTTGCCCATGTGGTGCTCTTGCTCCCAGACGAGACTGCGTGAAATCTGAGTCGGAGTATGGCAGATCTTCGGTGGTGCGCCAAGTGACGGTGCGCACCGCCTGCCCGCCCCGCACGCCCCGCCGTCGCGGGCCCGCCGGCCGAGGCCCGTCGCAGCACGCGGGCGGCGGACGGTCGGCCGATGTGGACGGCGTCACGCCCCGCCCCCCACGCAGGCCGCCGCGGCGGCGGGCGTTTCGTAACGGTTGCACGCGCAATCATTCGTCCATGCCGCTGCCGGTCCGGGGCCGGCCGCCGAGCACCGGGGCATGTCCGCCCGCGCCCTGCCGGCGCTCGTGGTCGCCGCCCTCCTCGCCCTGCTGGCGATCCCCGGGCCCGCGGCCCGCGCCTCCCAGCCCGCCTCCGCCGCCCGGGCGACGCCCCGCGTCGTCTCCGGCACGACCGGCCCCGCGATCCCGTGGCAGGTGGCCCTCGTGCCCGCGAACGACGGCGCCGTCGTCACCCCGCTGCAGGCCTACTGCGGCGGAGTGCTGCGCGACGCCTGGCACGTGCTGACCGCCGCGCACTGCGTGGCCGACGCCGACGCGTCCTCCGTCGCGGTCGCGGCGTTCTCCGGCCCGCGCAGCGCCCCCGGGCCCGACGCCCAGGTGCAGCGCGTGCAGGGCATCACCACGTCGCCGGCCTACCGCGCGAGCACCGAGGGCATGGACGTGGCCCTCCTGACGCTCGCCGCGCCGCTCGCCGGCACGCCGATGCCGCTGCCCGCCCCCGGCGCGGACGACACCGGCAGCGCCGCCCTCGTCTCCGGCTGGGGCGACGCCGACGCGCTGACCCCGGGGCCGCAGCAGCCCGACGCGCTGCTGCGCGGCGTCGTGCGGCTGCTGCCCGACCGGGCGTGCGGCATGTACGCCCCGTACTACCGCGCCGACACCATGCTCTGCGCCGGCGCGACCGGACCGGGCGTCGTCACCGACGCCTGCCAGGGCGACTCGGGCGGCCCCCTGGTGCGCCACGACGGCGGGAGCGTCGGCCCGGACGGCGTCACCGACCTCGGGCACTACGACCGCGTCGTCGGCCTCGTCTCGTGGGGCGTGTCGTGCGGGGACGGCCGCTTCCCCGGCGTCTACACGCGGCTGGCCTCGCCCGCCGTGCAGAGCATCGCGGCGCTCGCCGACCCGCCGTTCCGTCCCGACGCCACGGGGGCCGCGCCGGCGGTCCAGGGCCTGCTCGCCCCCGGGGGCACGGCGCACTGCACCCCCGGCCGCTGGAGCATCGACCTGCTGACCCGCGAGTACACGTGGCGCAGCGTCGGGGCCGGCGGCGACGTGCGGCTGGAGGGGATCGGCCCCGACCTGCCCGTCGGCGCCGCCCTGGTCGGCCGCGCCCTCTCGTGCGAGGAGCGCGTGTCGTCCGCCGGCGGCACCCGCACCCGGGCGGGCGGCGCCCCCTACGCCGTCGTCGCCACCCTCGCGCAGGCCCAGGCGCTCTCGGGGGCGCGGACGCGCCGACCGGCGACCGGCGCCGACCTGACGCCGCCGACCGCGTCGATCACCCGGGGCAGCTGCCGGACGGGACGCTGCGCCCTGACCGTCGTCGCCCGGCAGTCCAGCCGGCCGGCGCGCGCCGTGCGGGTGACGTACGCGCGCACGAGCGGCTGCCCGACCCGGGGCGCGGCGCGGCGCCGCTGCAGCGCGCCCCGCAGCCTGCGGGTGGCGCGCGTGGCGGGCGGCGTCTTCCGCGGGACGACGCGCCGGCTGCCGCGGGCGCGCTGGCGGTTCGTGGCGGTGGCGACCGGCGCGGCGAAGCTGCACAGCCGCCAGGCCGTGCGCGTGCTCCGCGTCGGGCGCTGAGGTGCGGGCGCCCGCGGGCGGGCGCGCCCCGCGGGGCCGCACGGCGTCGTAGGCTCTCCCCGTCCCATGAGCACGCCCGCGGATCCACCGAACGCCGAGCGGACCAGGTTCCAGCAGTGGCTGGTCGACCTGCCGCTGACGCCGAACGCGATCTCGATCACCGGCCTGATCGGCAACCTGATCGCCGCCGTGCTGCTGTGGCAGGAGCACTACGTCCTGGCCGGCGTCGCGTTCATCCTCGGCTCCGTGATGGACACCCTCGACGGGCGCTACTCGCGCATGTCGGGCAAGGGCACGACGTTCGGCGCGTTCCTCGACTCCACGCTGGACCGCATGGAGGAGGGCATCGTCCTCGCCGCCGCGGTCATGGTCTTCGCCAAGCACGGCGACGACGTGAACGCCGGACTCGGCACCCTGGCCGCGGTCTTCTCGCTCCTCGTCTCGTACACGCGCGCCCGCGCCGAGGGCCTGGGCCTGGACGGCAAGGCGGGCATCGGCTCGCGCGCCGTGCGCGTCGTCATCCTCTCCGTCGGCCTCGTCTTCGGCGGCCACGAGCTGCTCGGCGACGTCGACCTGCTACCGGCGTCGATCTGGGTCCTCGCGGCCCTCGGCGTCTTCACGACGCTCCAGCGCATGTGGCACGTGCGCGCCCAGCTGAACCGCCCGCCGGGCGACCGCCCCGGCGCCTGAGGCGCCGCCCCAGCGTCCCGTCGCAGGGCCCCGGCCCGCGCACGGGCGCCCGTGCGCGCGCCGCCTCGTCACGACCGCTCGCCGCGCGACCTGCCAACATCGCTCGGCGACCACGACCGGCGGTCCGCGCGCGCTCCGCGCGCCGCTCCGCCGGGTGACCGGCTTGTAACCGGGCCCCGTCCGCGGGGTTCATGGCTTCGACCTCCCGCCGGCGGGACGGACGATCGACGCGGCGCGCCACCCGTGGTGCGCCGCCGTGGAGCCTCAGATCCGCCGCCGGCTCATACGAGACCTAGGACTTCGAGAACCACCGTGACTGCCTCTTCCGCCAACGGGACCGCTGCGGCCCAGAACGATTCCGGCCGCTACCAGCGCGACAAGGTCCGCGTGGCGATCATCGGCGTCGGCAACTGCGCCAACTCCTTCGTCCAGGGCGTCCAGTTCTACAAGGACGCCGACGCCTCCGAGTCCGTTCCCGGCCTCATGCACGTCGACCTGGGCGGCTACCACGTCCGCGACATCGAGTTCACCGCCGCGTTCGACATCAACGAGACGAAGGTCGGCAAGGACCTGTCCGAGGCCATCTGGGCCTACCCGAACGACACGATCAAGTTCGCGGACGTCCCGAACCTGGACGTGCCGGTGTACCGCGGCATGACGCACGACGGTCTCGGCAAGTACCTGTCGCAGAAGATCACGAAGGCGCCGGGCGAGACCGCCGACATCGTGAAGATCCTCAAGGAGACGAAGACGGACGTCGTCGTCTCCTACCTGCCGGTCGGCTCCGAGCAGGCGACGAAGTGGTACGTCGAGCAGGTCCTCGAGGCCGGCTGCGGCTTCGTCAACTGCATCCCCGTCTTCATCGCCCGCGAGGAGTACTGGGACAAGCGCTTCCAGGAGAAGGGCCTGCCGATCATCGGCGACGACATCAAGTCGCAGGTCGGCGCCACGATCGTCCACCGCTCCCTCGCCCGTCTCTTCCACGAGCGCGGCGTCGTGCTGCAGCACACCTCGCAGCTCAACGTCGGCGGCAACATGGACTTCTTCAACATGCTCGAGCGCGAGCGCCTCGAGTCGAAGAAGATCTCCAAGACGAACGCCGTCACCTCGGTCGCCGGCGTCGACCTGCCCGCCGAGAACGTCCACGTCGGCCCGTCGGACTACGTGCCGTGGCTCACCGACCGCAAGTGGGCGCACATCCGCCTGGAGGGCAAGGCCTTCGGCGAGGTCCCGCTGAACGTCGAGCTGAAGCTCGAGGTCTGGGACTCGCCGAACTCGGCCGGCGTCATCATCGACGCCGCCCGCCTGGTCAAGCTCGGCCTGAACAACGGCATCGCCGGCCAGCTCGACGGCCCCTCCTCCTACCTCATGAAGTCGCCGCACAACCAGCGTCCGGACGACATCGCGCGCCGCGACACCGAGGAGTTCATCGCCAAGAACGCCGGCAAGCAGGCCGGCCTGGGCGCGGCGAAGGCCGAGGCCGCGGAGCCCGCGACCGCCTGATCGCCTCCCCGGTCGCCCGCCCCTGCCGGGGCGCGCGACCGGATCCCCCGCGGCCGGCAGCGGCCGCGGACCCGAACGGCCCGGAGCGACGCTCCGGGCCGTGCGTCGTCCTGGGGGGGGGCGCCGCGGGCGGGGGGGGGCGCGCCGGGGGTGGCCTCGCGCCGGGGGTGGCCTCGCGCCGGGAGCGGCTCGCGTCGGGGAGCGGGTCGCGCCAGGCCCCGCCGCGGGGGCCCGCTTCGGGGCGCCGCGCGGGCGAAGTGCGTCGGGCACCCCCGGGCGGGGCCGATTGGCGTCGGTCACCCCCGGGCGGGGCCGATCCGCGTCGGTCACCCGCGGGGCGGGGTCGATTGGCGTCGGTCACTCCCGGGGGCGGGGCCGATCCGCGTCGGTCACCCCCGGACGGGGCCGATCCGCGTCGGTCACCCGGGGGCGGAGCCGATCCACGTCGGTCACCCGGGGGCGGAGCCGATCGGCGTCGCACGTCGACGCAGATCGACCCCGCCCGAGATCGCGCGACGCCGATCGACCGCACCCGAGGGGACCGGCTCGGCTCGATGCCGGCGAACGCCGCGCGACGCCGGTCGGTCTCGTCCGACCACGAGCCGCTCCGCGTCGAGCGCCCGGCCGGCCCTTCCGCCGCCATACGCCGCGATCGGCGGACGTCACCGCCGGGAGCGGCCATGCCGGAACGGACCAGGCCTGCGGCCGTCGGCCGCTCCCTGCCCGTCCTCCGACCTCCTGGCTCCTTCCCGGACGAGGCGCCTCGCCCGGGGCACCGGCCTGCGCCCCGGGGCGAGCGCGCCCCGGGGCGAGCGCGCGCCGGGGTCGACCTCCTACCGCGCCGGTCTGCGGAGGACGTCCCGGAGCGTGGCCACCACGACGTCCGGCTCGGACACGACCCGCCGCCAGGTGAAGCGCACCACCCGGTAGCCGGCACGAAGCAGCTCGGCGTCGCGCTGTCGGTCGGCCTCGAAGGCGGCCCGCGTGCCGTGGGTCTCCCACCCGTCCAGCTCGACCACGACCCGGTCGTGCCACCACACGGCGTCGAGCACGACCGGTCGCCCGGCGAGCACCATCGGCGCGTTCATCACGGGAACGGGCAGGCCGCCCACGTGCGCGGCCTCCACGAAGAGGAGCTCCAGCTCGTTGCGGGTGAGCCCGCCGAACGCTCCGCCCGCCGCCTCGTGCGCCAACCGGCGGACGACCGCCGCGCCCCGCCGGCCGCCGACGAGCACGCGCGCGATCGCTGCCGTGTCGAGCACCCGCAACTGGTCGGCCCGCCGCCAGGCTCGCTCCGCCTCGCCGGGGCGTCCGTCTGCCGCGAGGTCCAGAAGCGCACGCGCGACGGTCACCACCGGGATGCCGTCGACCTCGGTGACGTCGTCCGGTCCCAGAGCGCGGGCGCGATGGCCGCGGACGCCCGGTCGACGCGGGCCGCGCCGCGGGGTGACGACGTGCACCGGTCCCGCCCCGCCGTCCAGCAGCCCGTGGAGCTGCGCCGCGCTGCGGTGGCTGACGGCGGCGCCCGGCCCCGCCGCCAGCACCGCGGCCATCAGGCGTCCGCGCCAGGTCACCGGGAGCGGCCCGAGCACGTAGACGCCGGCGTGGACCACGCGGAGCTCGCCGGCCCGAATCGCCCGGTCGACCGCGCTGGGGGAGAAGCCGAGACCCAGGAGCTGCGCGCGGGAGACGACGCCGTGCTGCTGCGCTGCGAGCTCCGCCGCCCGGGTCCGGCGGAGCGCGCGGAGCCCCGGCGTGCGCCTCGCCGCCCCGTCGACGCGCGGCACGACGCGCCCGTGCGTTCCCACCAGGTCGTTCATCCCGCCCCACCCTGCCGACCCACGCGTCGCGCGTGGCGGACGATCCGTGCCGAACCTGTGCCGATCCGGTCGCGGCACCGCGCCACGCCGCCGCGCCGCCCGCCGACCGGCCTATGCTGCTTGCGTGCGCCCCGTCGAGTCGCTGGCGATCGCCCAGGTCACGCCGTACCCGCTCGAGGCGGACCATCCCGTCACGCAGCACGTGCTGCGGCTCGCCGACGAGCTGGCCGGCCGCGGGCACCGGGTCGCCGTCCTGGCGGCGTCACGGACGCACGCGCGCGTCGGGGACACCCGCCGCCGGCTGGCCGAGGACCCGGCGTCGCTGTTGCCCGCGCCGGGCGCGCCCCCCGTGGTGCTCGCGGTCGGCGAGGCGCTGCCCGCGATCCCCGGCGTCGACCGGGCGCCCACCCTGGCCGTCGACGCCGCCCGCGCCGTCGAGGACGCCCTCACCGCCATCCCGTTCGACCTCGTCCACGTGCACGAGCCGTTCGGCCCGTCCGTGTGCACGGCCGCGCTGCGCCACAGCCGGACGCTGAACGTGGGCACCTTCCACCTGCCCGCCGAGCGGTTCATCGCCGGCATGGGCTCGGGCAGCCCGAGCGGCGGCGGCGTCCGACGCAAGCGCTCCGAGCGGCTGCTCGGGCGGCTCGACGAGCGCCTGACGGCCAGCGCCGCCACCGCCGCGCTGGTCGCCCGCTCCTTCCCGATCGGGGCGGGCTACACGCCGCGGGTGCCGCCGTCCCCGCTCGCCGGCCGCCGCGGCCCGGGCGCCGCCGCGCCCGCCGCGCCCGCCGGCCCGTCCCCGGCCCCGTCCCCGGCCGGCGCCAGCCTCCGCGCGGCCACGGTCGCCGGCGCCTCCGCCGCCCCGGCCCCGGCCGCGTCGACCGCGCTCGCGGCCCCGCGGCCCCTGCACGTCGTCGTGCCGCTCGACGAGGAGCGCCCCGCACGCCGGCTGGCGCTGCGGGCGCTGCGGCGCCTGGATCCGGCGCTGCCGTGGCGGGCCACCGTCCTGGCGCCGGAGGAGGACGCGCTGCTCGCCGGGCCCGTCGGCCTGCCCGCCGCGCTGCGCGACCGCGTGCGCGTGCAGGCCGGCGGGGCGCTGCCGGCGGACGCCGACGTCGTGATCCTGGCGTCGAACGGCGCCCGACCCGCCCCGCACGTGCTCGTCGAGGCGCTCGACCGCGGCGTCCTCCCGGTCGCCAGCCGCATCGACGTCCACGACGAGCTGACCGACGGCGGCCGGCGGGGGCTGCTCTTCGAGCCCGGCGACGCCGACGTGCTCGTCGCGCAGCTCGAGCGCCTGCTGCGCGACCCCCGCCTGCGCGGCGACCTGCGCGCCGCCGCGAGCGAGGACCCCGTCGCGCCCGGGGGCTGGACCGCCTACGCCGACTGGGTGCAGGAGCGCTACGCCGCCCTGCGCGGCCGCCGCCACGACCCGGACCGCTTCGATCCCGCCCTCGTGGCGCGCCTGCGCGAGCGGCGCTGGATCGACGTCGACCTGCACATGCACACCGACCACTCCGGCGACTGCGCCACGCCGGTCGAGGTGCTGCTCGACGCCGCGCGCCGGCAAGGCCTCGGCGCGATCGCGGTGACGGACCACAACGAGGTGTCCGGCGCCTTCGAGGCGGCCGCGAAGGCGGCCGAGTACGGGGTCAAGGTCATCGTCGGCGAAGAGGTCAAGACGGCCGACCAGGGCGAGGTCATCGGCCTGTTCCTGCAGGAGCGGATCCCCAAGGGCGTGACGCTGCAGGAGGCGATCGCCGACATCCGCCGCCAGGGCGGGCTGGTGTACGTGCCGCACCCGTTCGACCGCATGCACTCCGTGCCGGACTACGAGCACATGCTCGACATCGTCGACGACATCGACGCCGTCGAGGTGTTCAACCCGCGCGTGGCGATCGGCTCCTTCAACGAGGAGGCGGCGCGCTTCGCCGCGAAGTACCGCATGGTGGCCGGCGCCGGATCGGACTCGCACGTCGCCCAGGGCCTCGGCTCCGTGCGCGTGACGATGCCGGACTTCGACGGCCCGGAGGAGTTCCTCGCCGCCCTCGCGCAGGCCCGGATCGGGACGAAGTCCGGCACGCTCGTCTACGTCCAGGCGCTCAAGTTCCTCGAGACCGTCGCGACCCCCGCCCCCGCCCGCCGCATCGTCCGCGAGCACCGGGTGCGCAAGGCCACGCGCGGCTGAGCGTGCCGCGGCGCCTACCCCCGCCGTGGGCGCTGACGGTCCTGCTGGCCGTCGCGTTCCTGCTCGCCACCCCCGCGACGACCGACCTGGCCGCCCAGGCGCACCGCGTGCCGCTGGGCGGCGACGGCGCCTGGCTCGTCGACCTGTCCTGGTTCGGCGGCCACCACCTGCCCGGCTACAGCGTGCTGCTGCCCGTGCTCGGCCTGGTCCTCGGTGCGCCGCTCATCGGGGCGCTGTCGGCCGTGGCGGCCGCGTGGGCGTTCGGCCGGCTCGCGCGCGCCGCCTGGCCGGGGACGCCGGGCCTGGTCGCCGCGTGGTGGTTCGCCGCCGGCGCCGGGGGGCTGCTGTTCACCGGTCGCGTCGCCTTCCTGCTCGGCGCCGCCTGCGGCCTCGGGACGCTCGTCGTCGCCACGGCCCCCGGACGCCGTCCACCCGCCGGCCGGCCCGCCCCCGCCGCCGATCCCGACCGTGCGCCCCCGGCGGCCCCGCCCTCGCCCCGCGGCACCGCCGCCCGCACCCCCGCTCGCACGGCCGCCGTCGTCGCCGGGGCGGCGCTCACCGCGCTGGGCTCGCCCGTCGCCGCCCTCTTCCTGGCGATGGCCGGCGCGGCGTGGACGGTCGCGACGCCGCGCGGCGCCCGGCGCACGCCCGCCGTCCTGACGGTCGCGGCCTTCGTCGCCGCCTGCGTCCTGGCGCTCGGCTTCCCCACCGGCGGCACCGAGCCGTTCGTCGCCTCCGCCCTGTGGCCCGCGGTCGTGGCGCTCGCCGCCTGCGTCCTCGTCCTGCCCCGCGACCAGCGCGTGCTGCGGGCGGGCGCGGCGCTGTACCTGGCGGCGGTCCTCGCGTCCGGCCTGCTGCCGACGCCGATGGGCGGCAACGCCACCCGGCTGGCCGCCCTGGCCGGCGGGCCGCTGCTGGCCGGCGCGCTCTGGGGCCGGCGGCCCCTCGCCCTCGCGCTCCTGGCCGTGCCGTTCCTCTACTGGCAGTGGTACCCGCCGGTCCGCGACGCGGCGCAGGCGTACGGGGACCCGAGCGCCAACGCCGCCCACTGGCGCCCGCTCGCCGACGAGCTGCGCGCCCGGGTCGCCGCGGCGCCGACCCGCGTCGAGGTGCCGCCCGCGGCCCGCCGCGGCGAGGCGCGCTGGATCCCGGACGACGTGCCGCTCGCCCGCGGCTGGGTGCGCCAGCTCGACCGCGACCGCAACCCGCTCTTCTACGACGACCTGCGCCACGGCCCGCTGACGGGCACGGCGTACCGGCGCTGGCTCGACGACCAGGCCGTCGGCTGGGTGGCGCTGACCGACGCGACGCCCGACCCCGCGTCCCGCGACGAGGTCGCGCTGCTGCGCGCCGGCGCCGTGCCGGGGCTGACGCTCGCCCGCCGCACGCCGGACTACGTCCTGTGGCGCGTCGACCGCCCGCGGCCGCTCGCGGCCTGGACGGACGGTCGCGGCGGGCCGCCTCCCCGCGTCGTCCGCATGCGTCCCGGGGGCCTGCGCGTCGCCCTCCCCCGCCCCGGCACCGTCGACCTGCGGATCCGCTGGAGCCCCTACCTGCGCGCGACCCGCGGGGTCTGCCTGCACGAGGCTCCGGGAGGATGGACACGGATGCGGGCGGCGGTTCGCGGTACCGTGGACGTGGGCACGGGTCTCGCCGTGCCCTGGCGACGCGCCGCGCCGGCCGGCTGCTCCGGGTAGCCGCCCCGCGGAGAGGGTCGCCCCGACCCCGTCCCGCCATGCCCGACGTCCTCACCCGCCGCCGCCGCTTCCTCCCCAACGGGATCCTCGACGCGGTCATCCAGCTGCTCGTCGTCGTCGCGGCGTACACGGCCTACCAGAACACGCGCGGGCTGATCAACGACCAGCTCGGCGCCAGCCGGGCGTTCGCCAACGCGGACTGGATCGTCTCGGCCGAGCGGCTCCTGCACATCGACATCGAGCGCAGCGTCCAGCACGCGGCGACGAGCGTGCCGGGGCTGATGGACGCGTCGAGCCTGATGTACGTCAACGCCCAGTTCTCCGTGACGTTCGGGGCGATGATCTACATCTACCTGCGTCACAACCAGGCGTTCGGGTTCGTGCGCAACATGTTCATCTGCGCGTGGTGCCTGGCGCTGCTGGGCTACGTGCTGTTCCCCACCGCCCCGCCGCGCCTGGTGCCGGGCCTGGGGATCCACGACGCGGTCGCGGCGGCCTCGGGCGTCGACCCGACGGACCAGACCCACACGGTCAACCGCCTCTACAACCCGTACGCGGCGGTGCCGTCGATGCACGTCGGCTTCTCGCTGATGATCGGCATCCCGCTCGCGCGGCTGTCGAAGCACCGGATCACGCGGATCTTCTGGGGGCTGTACCCGCTCGTCGTGCTGTTCGTCGTGATGGCGACCGGCAACCACTTCCTGATCGACGGCATCCTCGGCGCCGTCGCGGTGGGCATCGCGGCGCTCGTGGCGCGCTGGCTCGGCCAGCGGCGACCGCACGCCTGGCGGTTCGGCCGCGAGCCCGCCGGCGCCGACGGCGCCGTCTCGTAGGCGCTCCGCCGCCGGCCTGGCGCGCCGCCCTCCGCGCCCGCGGACGGCGGCGATCCTGCAACTCCTTCCCGCCGCGTGGTGCAGCATGTATTGCTGCAGCCCGCAACGCCCCCTGCATCCGCGAGGACGGCGGCCCGCGCGGGCCAAACCTCGCGGCGATGCCCGTGACCGACGACGAGATCCACGAGAAGTACCTCGAGCGCGCGATCCGCGAGATCAACGCCCTCAACCACGACGTGCAGGACGCGCGTCCGGACGGCGAGGGCGTGGCCGTCGTCGGGTCCGGCCATCCACAGGCCGACGTCCTGCTGCTCAAGCACCACGCCACCCGCGCCGAGGCCGAGGAGGGCGTCGCCTTCTACGGCCGCACCGGCTCCGCGCTGCTGAAGAGCCTGGCGCGCCTGGGCATCGACCCGACCACCGTCTACGGGACGCTCTGCGACAAGTGGCCGGGCGCCGGGCCCGAGCTCGCCGCCGAGGGCGCCCGCGTCCTGGCGGAGGAGCTCGCGATCGTCCAGCCGCGCATCGTCGTGGTGATGGGGCCGGACGCCCTCGAGGTCCTCAACGGCCTGGACGTGCCGCTCGCCGAGCCGGTCCGCGACCTGCCCGGCGTCGTCCAGCGCTTCACGCCGGCGACGCAGGCGCTCGTCACCCCGCCGCTCGACGACGCGCTCGACGAGCTGACCGCCAAGCAGGCGTTCTGGACCGCCTTCCGCGAGCTCGGCGCCTGGCACGACCGCCTGCCGCCGTATTGAGCCCGCGCCGCGCCGCCGCCCCGCTCGCCGTCCTCGCGGCCCTGGCCGTCCTGGTGACGGCGGCGCCCGCGCTGCCCGAGCTGCAGCCGCCGGGGCGCGCGGCGCTCGTCGCGGCGCTGCCGCCGCTGCTGCTGCTGGCGGCGCTGGCGGCGCTGCTCGCCGACCGGGTGCGGACGACGCCCGGCGTCGCGGCCCTCGTGGCCGTCGGCGCCGTCCTGACCGTCCTGACCACGGCCCTCGACGCGCGTGGCGCCGGGACGGTCGCCGAGGTGCTCCTCGCCATAGGTCTGGGCCTGGCGTTCGCCCGCGTCTTCGACCTGGGCGCGTTCGTCCTGGGGCTGCCGCTCGTGCTCGGGACCATCGACGCCGCGACGACGCTCACGTCGAGCGTGATCCGCACGTGGCCCCAGCCGCTCCCGCCGGGCGACCCGCTCGTCCTCGAGCTGCCGTCGTGGAGCGCACAGACCGCCGCGGGGCAGCTGTCGATCGCGACGGTGCTGTTCCTCGCGGCGCTGCAGGCGTCCGCCGTCCGCGAGCGGCTGCGGCCGTGGGGCGCGTGCGCCGGGATGGCCGCCGGCCTCGTCGCCGCCTACGTCCTGGAGTGGGCGACCGACCGGGCGATGCCGGCGACGGCGTTCGTCGCGGCGGGCTTCCTGCTCGGCGTCGCCGACCGCCTGCCGGCGTGGTGGCGGGCCGGCGGCCTCGAGCGCGGCTGACGGCCCTGGGCGCCGGCTCGGTCGGCGCGGCGCCGGCGCCGCGCCGACGTGGGCGTGGGCGTGGGCGTGGACGCCGGCCGGCTCGTCCCCACCGCCCAGCCGCGCCGCCCCGGTCAGCCGATCTCCAGCACGACCTTGCCGAGCTTGCCGCCGGCCGCGAAGCGCGCGTACGCGTCGGCGGCCGCGTCGAGCGGGTAGGTGGCGGCGATCGGCACGCGCAGGTCGCCGCGGGCCACGAGCGGCAGCAGCTCGCGCTCGACCGCCCGCGCCGCCGCGGCCTTGCCCTCGAGCGGGCGGGCGCGCAGCGTCGACCCCATGACGCTCGCGCGCTTGTTCATCAGCGCGAGCAGGTTGACCTCGGCCTTCAGGCCGGCGCCGACGCCGATCACGGCGATCCGCCCGCCGGTCGCCAGGCGGCGCAGGTTGGCCCCCATGTTCGGCGCGCCGACGAGCTCGAGCACGACGTCGTACGGCTCGAGGTCGGGCCCGTCCTTGGCCGCGAAGGCCGCGGGGTCGAGCACCTCGTGCGCCCCGAGCGCCGCGACGCGGTTGCGCAGCTCGGCGTTGCGGACGGTGGCCGTCACGTGCGCCCCGAACGCCCGTCCGATCTGCACGGCCGCAGTGCCGACGCCGCCCGCGCCGCCGTGCACGAGCAGCCGCTCGCCGGGACGCAGCCCGGCCTGCGTGGCCAGGGCGTCGTGGGCGGTGGTGAACACCTCGGAGAAGCCGCCCGCCTCGGGCCAGTCCAGTCCCTCGGGCAGCGGCGTGATCTGCCGCTCGTGCACGACCAGCAGCTCGGCCTGTCCCCCGCCGCCGACGATGCCCGCCACCGCGTCGCCCGCGGCGAACCGCTCGGCGGCGGGGCCCACCTCCACGACCTCGCCGGCGAACTCCAGCCCGGGGATGTCGGGCGGGCTGCCGGGCGGCGCCGGGTAGCCGCCCTGCTTCTGCAGCAGGTCGGCCCCGTTGAGCCCCGCCGCTCGCACGCGGACGAGCACCTCGCCGTGGCCGGGCGTGGGATCGGGATGGTCGGCGACGACGATCTCGCCGTCCCTGATGGTCGCGGCACGCATGGAGGGACCGTACCCGGCGCCGCCGGTGGGCCCACCGAGACGCGGGATCGGCCGGCCGTCGGCGCGGCGCCCCGGGCGCCGCGGCCCGCCGGGGGACGCCACCCTCACGCAAGACACCCGACAAGACGTTGCGGGAATACAACAACTCGTCTAGATTCATGCCCCGATGGGACGCAAGCCACGCACCGAGGAGCAGCCGCTGCACAACCGGCTGCCGGTCCTGCGGGCCGAGCGCGGGCTGTCCCGGAAGGACCTGGCCGCGGCGATCGGCGTCAACCCGCAGACCGTCGGCTACCTCGAACGCGGCGACTACCGGCCCAGCCTGGACCTGGCGTTCCGGCTGGCCGAGTTCTTCGGCCTGCCGATCGAGGCGATCTTCGCCCGCGAGCCCTTCCCTCCCATGTCCCAGCAGATGTACGGCGCGCCCGGCGCCCCGACCCAGGAGCAGGACCGATGAGCGCCGCCCCGTCCGAGGATCCCTGGCGGACCGAGCTGACCCCGCGCAGCCGCGCGAGCCGCCGCCGCTGGACGATCGTGCTCGCCGCGATGCTCCTCCTGCTCGGCGGCACGGCGGCCAGCGACCCGCTGCACGACCTCGTCGTGCGGGACGGCCCCGGCGCCCGGGGCGTGCTGTACGCGATCGCGCTCTTCGTCGTCTTCGGGCTGCTGCGCCGCGGGACGCGGCGGCTCGGCCGCCTGCGCGGCGACGACGAGGCCGGCCTGGACGAGCGCGAGCTGTCCGCGCGGCACCGGGCGTTCCGCACCGCGTTCGTGCTCTTCCTCGCCGTCGTGCTCATCACGCTGTGGGCGCTCCCGAGCGTGCTGCCCCCGGCCGTCGCCCCCGGCGAGGCGGGCGACGGGAGCGCGCTGCGCGTGACCGGCGACCAGCTCCGCCAGCTGGCCGCGTGGTTCCTCGCGTGGGCCGTCTTCCTGCCGACGGCCGCGCTCGCGTGGCGCGAGCCCGACGCCCCCGCGCCGGACGAGGACGACGTCCGCCCCGTGCTGAGCGAGGGCGCCCGAGACGCGCTGCTCGCCCTGGTCCTCGTGGCCGGCGCCGCGCTCAGCGCCACCCGCCCGGACGACAGCCCCGGGGCCGAGATGGCGCTCGGCGTGACGCCGTTCCTGCTGCTGGCGTGCGTGGTCGGCGCCCTCCGCGCCCGGCGCGAGGGCCGGCGGATCGGGCGGGCGCTGCTGTCCACCTGGCCGATCGCCACCGTGCTGCTGCTCGTCGTCTGCCTGCTGGTGCTCGGACTGAGCGGGGCCTCCACGTCCGGCGGCTCGGGGGACGAGGAGACGGGCACCGTCACGCTCCGCAGCGAGCCGGCCGCCGAGGGCGACTACGTGGTCCGCCGGATCGGCCCGGCCGGCGAGCGCCGCCGCTGCTTCCTGGTGCGCGACGGCCAGGGCCGGCGGATCCGCGGCGCCGAGGCGCGGGAGTGGGCGACGCGCATGGGCGAGCGCGGGGCGCGCCTCTGCCCGTAGGCGCCGCGGGGGCCGGCCGTTACGAGACCCGTCCGACCTTGGCGCGTCGCCGCTCGCCGGCACTCCCTTGCATCGTGCAGTCGGGTACGCTCGGCGTCGTGCCGGAGCCGACGACGACGCACGACCCCTACGACCACCTGCAGCTCGAGCTCGCCATCCTGGCGCGGCGCTCGGAGCGGGTGCGGGTCGCGGCGCTGGACGACACCCGCTCGCCGCTCGACCGCTCGGGGTACCTGCTGCTGGCGCTGCTCGAGAACCGCGGGCAGCAGACGATGAGCCAGATCGCGGCGGCCTTCGACCTGGACGCGTCGACGGTCACCCGGCAGATCGCGCCGCTCGAGCGCCGCGGCTTCGTCGAGCGGCAGCGCTCGACCGAGGACCGGCGCGCCACGCTCGTGACGATCACGGAGAGCGGGCGCCGCGAGCGCCAGCTCGTCCGCCGCGCGCGCATCGCCTACCTGGCCCAGCGCCTGGAGGACTGGGACCACGACGACGTCGAGCTGCTCGCCGGGCTCATCGACCGCCTGAACGCGTCGCTGGCGATCGCGGCCGGGTCGGGGCCGTCGGCCGTCGAGGCCGCCCCGCCGCGCGACTGACCCGGCGGCCGCCCCGCGGCGTCGGGCGTTCCGCCCCGCCGCGCCCGGCACCGCCGCCGCACCCGGCACCGCAGCGCCTCCGCGCCTCGCCGCCCCGCGGTACACCCTCCCGCCGGCGCGGCTAGGCGACCCGGTCGAGCACCGCGACGCACTCCACGTGGGGCGTCTGCGGGAACAGGTCGACCGGCCGCACCTTGCGCAGCACGTAGCCGCCCTCGACGATGCGGGCGGCGTCGGGCGCGAGCGTGGTCGGGTTGCACGACACGTAGACGATCCGCTTCGGCGCGGCCTCGACGATGCGCCGGCACACGCGCGGCCCCAGGCCGGCGCGCGGCGGGTCGACGATCAGCACGTCGGGCCGCCCCGCCAGCTCGATCGCGTCGGGCAGCCCGGTGCGGGCGTCCGAGGCGAGGAACTTCGCGTTGCGGACGTCGTTGAGCTGCGCGTTCTGCACGGCGTCGCGGATCGACTCGGGGACGATCTCCACGCCGATCAGCTCGCCGGCGCGCGACGCCATCGTCAGACCGAGCGACCCCGAGCCGCAGTACAGGTCGAACAGGCGCTCCCAGCCCTCGAGCTCGGCGTACTCGGCGGCCAAGCGGTAGAGCCGCTCGGCCATCACCGTGTTCGTCTGGAAGAAGCCCTCGGGGCTGATCTTCAGGCGGATGTCGCAGAGCTCCTCGTGGATGACCGGCTCGCCCGAGATCAGCTCGGTCTCGCCCCCCTGCGTCGTCTCGCCCACGGCGTCCATCTGGGTCCACAGCAGCCCGGTGATCGGCCGGCTGACGTGCTCGGCGAGGTGGTTCGACAGGCCCATCGCGTCGAACTCGCCGCGGCTCGTGACCAGCCGCACCTGGATCTCGCCGGTGCGGAAGCCCTCGCGCACCACCAGGTTGCGCAGGAACCCCTGGTGGAGCTTGCGGTCGAAGGACGACAGGCCCTCCGCGACGCACCAGGCGTAGACGGCGTTGCGGACCTCGTTGCCGACCTCGGTCGCCAGCAGGCAGTCCTCGATGTGCTCGATGCGCTGCCACGAGCCGGCGGCGTGGAAGCCCAGCTGCAGGGTGCCGTCCGCGCGCTCGCCGAAGGAGTACTCGAGCTTGTTGCGGTACCGCCACAGCTGCTCGGACGGGACGATCGGCTCGATCTCGACGTCGGTGTGGCCGCCCAGGCGGCGCAGCGCGTCCTCGACCTGCTCGGCCTTGATCTCGAGCTGCCGCTCGTACGGCAGCACCTGCCAGGGGGCGCCGGGGTGGTCGGCGACGGGCGCGATGCGCTCGGGCGAGGGGTCGAGGACCTCCTCGATGATCGCCTCGCCGTAGTCGCGCTTGCGCTTCGTGACGATCGCGCGGACGCGGTCGCCCGGGATGCCGCCGCGGACGAAGACGACCCAGCCGCCCTCGGTCCGCGCGACGCCGTTGCCGCCGTGGGCGAGGGCGTCGACGGTCAGCTCGAGCTGCGCGCCGCGGTGCGGGCGCGGCGGCCGCTGGCGCTTGGGGCGGTTGCCGGGGTCGGCGGCGTCGGGCGCCGGGGCGCCGGCGGCGACGGCCTCGGCCGCGCCGTCCGCGTCGGGCTCCTGCGCGGCGCCCGTCACCTCGGCGACGGCGGCGTCGCTCGCGGCCCCCGACTGCTCCGGCGACGCGTCCGGGCCGGCGCCGTCGCTCGACGAGGCGTCCGCGGCGGTGGCGGGATCGATGCGAGGCGTCTCGTCGGGCATCCGTCAAGGGTGCCACGAACGCCCCGCGCCCCGTCGGAGGGCGGGGCTGCAGACGGACGCCCGCAGGTCAACCGTCCCTCCGTCCGCGCCGCCGCCCCCGGCCGGGGCGTTCGTGAAGAAATCGTTGGCAGTCGCCGGGCCGGTCCGGTAGCGTTGGCACGGCCGTCGGAGTTTTGGGCGACCAAACTCCCGGCCAGCACGTCCGCCGCGCCCCGGCGGCCCGTCGGTCCCGCGACCGTGCCGGGCCAGGCCGCCCGCGACGGGGCGCCCCCGACACCGCCACAGCACTTCCCCCGATCACGACGTCACCCCCGGTGTGAGGGCCGGGAGGCGACGAGGGAACCACCCCGTGCCCCCCGCGTATTGAGGGATGCGCGAGCGTGGGGCTCGGAGCCTCGCGCTCCGGGCCCCACGTGGGCCGGTGGGCCCTGCCGTGCGTGGCGGCGCCCGCGACCGGGCACCGGCGAGGCATGGCGCCCGCGCGGGTCCTCACCTGGAACCTCTTCCACGGCCGGGCGGTCCCGCCGGCGGGACGCCCGCTGCTGCACGAGTTCGCGGCCACCCTGGCGGCCTGGCCGTGGGACGTGGCGCTGCTGCAGGAGGTCCCGCCCTGGTGGCCGCCGCTGCTGGCGCGCGCGGCGGGCGCCGACGCCGTGAGCGCGCGCACGTCGCGCAACGCCGTCCTGCCGGTGCGCCGGGCGATCGCGCGGCGGGCCCCGGACGTGGCGCGCAGCAACGGCGGCGGCGCCAACGCCATCCTCGTGCGCGGCGGCCTGCGGGTGGTCGCGCACGGCCGGCGGCGCCTGCGGACCTGGCCCGAGCGGCGCGTCGTCCACGCCGTGCGGCTGCACGACCCCGCGGGCGGCCCGCTCGACGGGGCGTGGGCCGGCGACGTCCACGCGCAGAAGGGCGCGTGGGACGACGGCCCGGGCCTGCGCCGGCCGCTCGCCGACCTGGCGCTGAGCGCCGAGCGGCTCGCCGCGTGGGCGGCGGCCGACGGGGCGACGCGGCCGCGGCCGCCCGCGGACCCCGGCGGCGCGGCGCGCCCCACGACCGGGCCCGAAGGTCCGCCGCTGCTGCTCGGCGGCGACCTGAACCTGCCGCGGTCCGCGGTCGAGGTCGGGCTGCCCCCGGGCTGGCGGCGGATCGCGTCGTCCGGGCCCGACCACGTGGTGGGGCGGGGCCTGGCGGCGGCGGCCGACTCGCAGCGTCCCCCGCGCGGCGCGCTCTCCGACCACGCGGCGCTGGTCGTGGCCGTGCGACGGGCCGACGGCTAGCCCCGGCGTCCCGCGCCTCAGCGGCCCCAGAGCAGGCCGAAGCCCTGGATCGCGCGGACGGCGCGGTCGCCCATCGACCCGGCCTCGGGCAGCACGCCCAGCTGCACCGCGGCGCCGTAGCGATCGGTGAACAGCCGCGCGCGGTGCACGCGCCGCGCCGCGGCGTCGAGCTCCAGCACGAGCATCCCGTGCAGGTTGAGGAAGCGCTCGCTGGCCGGCACGCCGCCGAGCGGCCCCAGGTGGTTGCCGACCAGGCGCAGCGGCAGCGCGACGATGCGGTCCCCGTCGTGGAGCAGGGGCCCCGTGGACTCGATCCGGGCGTCGGGGAACGCCGTCCACAGGACCGCCAGGTGGTCGGCCAGCCGGTCGGGCCCGAGGAGCGGCGCGTCGGCGAACACGTCCTCGTAGTGGACGTCGTGCGTGACGAGCGCCGCGACCGCGTCCCGGTCGCGGCCGCCGATGGTGCGGATGACCCGGGAGAGGAGCGCGTCGCCGTCGATCTCCATGCCCCGCATCATCGCGCGCGGTCGGTCCCGGCGCGTCGCCTGCGGCGCCGCGCGGCCGGCGACGTGCTCAGCCCGCGGTGCACCGCCAGCAGCCGCAGGGCCACCGTGACGACGACCGCCGCCGCCAGCCCGACCCCGATCGAGTCGGCGAGGGCCTGCACCGCCACGAACGTGGCGCTGCCCGCCGCGGCCGCCAGTCCGTAGACCGGCCCGGGGCCGAAGATGTACGGCCGCCGCCCGCTCAGCAGGTCGGTCAGCACCCCGCCGGCGGTGGCGGCGATGACGCCGACGGCGGCGCTCGGCACCGCCGCGAGCCCCAGGTCGAGCGCCTTCGACGCCCCGACCACGGCGAACAGCCCCAGCGCGAACGCGTCCGCGACGTCCAGCAGGTCGTCCAGGTGCTCGGCGTACGGGTGGATGACGAGCGCGAAGACGCCGGTGCCCACGGCGACGGGCAGGTAGGAGCCCTTCGTCAGCGCGACCGGCATGACGTTGAGCAGCAGGTCGCGGACGACGCCGCCGCCCAGGCCGCCGCACACGGCCAGCCCGATCGTCCCGAGCGCGTCGAGGTCGCGGCGCACGGCCACGAGCGCCCCGAAGAGCGAGCCGACGATGACCGCCGCCAGGTCGATCCCGAGGGGCAGGCTGACGGAGACGTGGTGCGCGGCGCCCACGCTCAGAGCTCTGGCGTGCCGGCGACGGGGGTGGACGGCAGCGCGTGGGTGCGGCGCGGGATGCGGCCGGCGCGGCGGGCCAGGCGCCCGCCCTCGACGCCGGCGCGGATCGCGGCGGCCATCGCGAGCGGGTCCTCCGCCCGGCTGATCGCGGTGGCGCAGAGGACGGCGTCGCAGCCCAGCTCCATCGCGAGCGCGGCCTCGGAGGCCGTCCCGATCCCGGCGTCGAGGACGACGGGCACGCCGGCGCGCTCGACGATCAGCTCGATGTTGTGCGGGTTGCGGATGCCCAGGCCCGAGCCGATCGGGGCGCCGAGCGGCATCACCGCCGCGCAGCCCACGTCCTCCAGGCGGCGCGCCAGGATCGGGTCGTCGTTCGTGTACGGCAGGACGACGAAGCCGTCGGCCACCAGGCGCTCCGCGGCGTCGAGCAGCTCGACGGCGTCGGGCAGCAGCGTGCGGTCGTCGCCGACGACCTCGAGCTTGACCCAGTCCGTGCCGAACGCCTCGCGGGCCAGCTGCGCCGTCAGGACCGCGTCGCGGGCGGTGAAGCAGCCGGCGGTGTTCGGCAGCAGGTCGACGCCGCAGCGGCCGAGCGCGTCGACGAGCGAGCCCTCGACGTCGCTGGCGCCCGAGCCGGCGCGGCGGAGCGCGAGGGTGACGAGCTCGGTGCCCGAGATCCGCACCGCGTCCTCGAGCGTCCCCATCCGCGTGAACCCGCCCGTGCCGAGCAGCAGGCGCGAGGCGAACGTGCGGCCGGCGATCGTCAGCGGGTCGGCGGCCGGGGCCAGGCGGTCGGGCGGGGCGGTGGCGGCACCGGCGGCGTCCATGGACGGAGCGTAGCCGCCGGACGCGCCTGCGCCCGGCGCGGACGGGGCGGGCCGGGGCGGGGTGGCGCACGACGGGGCGGAGCCCACCGCCCGGCGTCGGCGTCAGCGCAGGCCCAGCCGCTCCGGCAGCGTCGCCACCGGCGGCTCCAGGTACGCCAGGCCCGCCGCCGCCGCGCCGTCGCGGTCGACGGCCTCGTCGCCCAGGTGCGCGACGGCCGACGGGGGCAGGCCGAGCGCGTCGAGCGCGGGCGCGAAGATCGCCGGGTCGGGCTTCGCCGCGCCGACCGCCCCCGACGTGACGACGGCGCGGAAGAACCCGGCCAGCCCCAGACGCTCCAGGTGCGCCGGCAGGCCGCGGTCCCAGTTGGACACGCAGACCATCGGCAGGCCGGCGTCGCGGACGGCCGTCAGCGCCGCGGGCACCCCCGGCAGGACCGTGAACTCCAGGCACGCGAGGAAGCCGTCGACGAACGCGTCGTCGACGGCGCCCGGGTCCGCGCCGGGGAGCAGCCGCAGGTCCAGCTCGCGCGCCACCAGCTCGGCGCACGCCCGCTGCAGGGCCCGCAGGGCTGCGTCGTCCCGCGCGCGCACGTGGTGCGCCTTGTAGAACGCGATCTCGTGCCGCAGCGCCGCGGCGATCGCGGCGCGTCCGCGGGGAGCGCCGCGCCGCACGAGCAGGGCCTCGAGCGCCGGCACCGGGTCCTCCAGCGTCACCAGGCAGCCCATCGCGTCGATCGTCAGTCCGCGGATCGCCGGATCGCCGCCCATCGGAGCATCATCCTGCACGACGGCGGGTCCCTCCCCGCCGCCGCGCCGTCCCGCGCGCCCGCCCGACCACGTCGCCCTCACGCCCGCCATGACCGATCCGCAGCCCATCGCCCCCTACTTCGACGCCGTCGTCGCCTACGGCCTGCGCGGCCCGTCGCGCTTCCACGTGCCCGGGCACAAGGGCGGCAGCGGCGCCGACCCGGCGCTGCGGCACGCCATCGGCGACCGCGCGCTGGCGATGGACATCCCCCAGGACATCCACGGCGTCGACACCGGCGGGTCGCCCACGCCGTACGAGCGGGCCGAGGCGCTGGCCGCCGACGCGCACGGCGCCGCCCGCACGTTCTTCCTGACGAACGGCGCCACCCAGGGCAACCACGCGCTGACGCTCGCGCTGGCCCCGCAGGGCGCCCACGTGGTCGTCCAGCGCAACTCGCACGCGTCGATCGTCGACGGGCTCGTGCTGTCGGGCGGCACGCCGTCGTTCGTGGCCCCGGAGTACGACGACGAGCTCGGGATGGCGCTCGGCGTGTCGCCGGAGGCGCTGCGGACCGCGCTCGAACAGGACCCCACCGCCCGCGCGGCGTTCGTCGTCTCCCCCACGTACTACGGCATCGCCGCCGACGTCCAGGCCCTCGCCGACGTCGCCCACGAGCACGGCGTCGCGCTCGTCGTCGACCAGTCGTGGGGGCCGCACTTCGGCTTCCACCCCGGCGTGCCCGAGAGCGCGCTGCGCCTGGGCGCCGACGCGGTGCTCACCAGCACGCACAAGATCGCGGGATCGCTCACCCAGTCCGCGATGCTGCACGTCGCCGACAGCGGCCTGGTGCCGATCGACGACGTCGCCCGCACGCTGCGGCTGCTGCGCTCGACGTCGCCGTCGTCGCTGCTCATGGGGTCGCTCGACGCCGCGCGCCGGCAGATCGCGGTGCACGGCGAGGCGCTGCTGCACGAGACGATCGCGGCCGTCGCCACGCTCCACGCGAAGATCCGCCGGACGGACGGGCTCGACGTCCTGGACGACGGGCTGCGCGGCCGGCCCGGCGTCGGCGGCTGGGACCCGCTGCGCGTCGTCGTCGACGTCCGCGGGCTGGGGCGCACGGGCTACGAGGTCGCCGACGCGCTGCGCACCCGCTACGACGGCAACGTCGAGCTCGCGACCCACGCGGTCGTCGTGCTGCTCGTCGGCCTGGCCGAGGACCCGATCGCGCTGCAGCGCGTCGGCGGCGACCTGGACGAGATCGCGCTGCGCCTGCGCCGGCCGCATCCCGGGTCGCTCGTCCGCGCGCCCCGCGCCCCCGACGTCACGCCGGTGCTGCCGCCGCGCGAGGCGTTCCTGGGCCGCGGCGAGGACGTCGACCCCGACGTCGCGGCCGCCGAGGGCCGCGTCTGCGCCGAGTCGATCGCGGGCTACCCGCCCGGCATCCCGGCGATCCTGCCCGGCGAGCGGGTGTCGCCCGAGATCGTCGCGTACCTGCGCGAGCTCGTGGCCGCGGGGGCGCGGCTGCACGGCGCGGCGGACCCGACGCTCGGGACGATCCGGGTGCTGCCGGCCGGCGCCGGCGGCTAGCGGCGACCGGCGGAGGGCGCCGCCGTCGCCCTCCGCGCCGCCCCGGCCGGCGAGCGCCGTCGCGCCACGGGCTAGGGTGGCCCGTATGAGCGACGACCTCCCCGTGCTCGGCCACCGCCTGCGCGACATGGACGACCGGGTGCTGCGGCACCCGGCCGATCGCGCCGCCAGCGCGGCGCTGCGGTCGGTGCCGGGCCTGATGGCCGTGGCGCGCAAGCTCATCGAGCTGGGCTACGAGCGGGCGCTGCGGCAGAACCTGCTCGCGTCGTCGGTGCGGCTGTCCGCGCAGCAGCTGCCGGACGTCTTCGACCTGCACCGCTCCGCGTACACGATCCTCGAGATCCCGCGCACGCCCGAGCTGTACGTCGCCGAGCACCCGGTCGGCAACGCCCTGACGATCGGCTCGCAGGACCCGCTCGTCCTCGTCCACTCGCGGCTGCTGGACCAGCTCGACGCGGACCAGCTGCGGGTCGTCTTCGCCCACGAGGCCGGGCACGTGCTGGCCGACCACGTCCTCTACGGCACGGTCCTCGAGATCCTGATGGAGATGGGCGGCGGCGCGCTCAGCCGGACGCTGCCCACGGCCCTGCCCCTGATGGCCGTCCGCAACGCGCTGCTCGAGTGGAAGCGCGCGGCCGAGCTGACGTGCGACCGCATCGCCGCGCTCGTCGTCCGCGACCCGATCCTCGTCTGCCGCACGCTGATGTCGGTCACGGCGGGCACGGCCGGGCGCAAGCTCGACCTGGGCGCGTTCCTGGCCCAGGCGGACGACTACGGCCAGCAGTCGCGTGGGCTGACCGGCCGCTGGCGCCGCCTGACGCTCGAGCTGAACGCGACGCACCCGCTGTCGGTGCACCGCGCGCACGAGCTGATGGCGTGGGTGCGCTCGGGCGACTACGAGCGGATCCGCGACGGCGACTACCCGCGCCGCAGCGAGGCGGAGGACCCGGACGTGAAGGCCGAGGCGAAGGCCGCCGCGGACTACTACCGCGAGCGCTTCGAGGGCGCGGTGCGGGACGTCGCCGGCCAGGCCGAGAGCGCGACGAAGAACGTCGCCGACTGGCTGCAGAAGACGCTCGGCGGCGACGGCCCGCGCTAGCCGCCCTGCATGGCGGTGAGCACCTCGACGTGCTCGCCGCCCGCCAGCGCCCGTCCGGCCCACGTGCCGCGCGGCACCACCTCGCCGCCGATCGCGACCGCCACCCCGCGGCCGTCCGCGGGCAGGCCCAGGAGCGCGACGAGCTCCGCGACGGTGCGCCCCGCGACCTCGCGCGGGGCGCCGTTGACGACGACGGCTTCAGCGGGCACGGGCGGACTCCCGGGGACGGAGGGCGGGGCGGCGGGGATCGACGAGGGCGCGCAGGGCGGCGGTGTCGGGTGCGGGCGGGTCCGTCGGCGCGGCGGCCGGCGGGGCCCCGGCGGGGGCGTCGGCGGACGCGGGGAGGGGCGGCGGGACGAGCGCGTCGGCCAGCAGGACGCCGGTGAGCGACGCGAAGAGCACCCCGTTGCGGTGGTGGCCGGTCGCCCACCACAGGCGGTCGACCCCGGCGGCCGGGCCGATCGCGGGCAGGCCGTCCGGCGTGGTCGGGCGCAGGCCGGCGATCGTCTCGTGCAGCTGAAGGTCGAGCAGCCCGGGCACGAGCTCGGCGCCGTCGCGCAGCAGGTCGTGGACGCCCCAGGCGGTGACCGTGCGGTCGTGGCCGCGCTCCTCGGTCGTCGCGCCCAGGACGTAGCGCCCGTCGTCCCGCGGCACGAGGTAGCGCCCCGTCTCGCTCCCCGCCCCGCCGAAGCGCAGGACGCGCTCGACCAGGCCGGGACCGGCGGGGTCGCGCAGCAGCAGGAGCTGCCCCTTCACGGGGCGGACGGGGACGCGCGCCGCGTCCGGCACGCCGGGCAGCGTGCCGCTCCACGCGCCGGCGGCGAGGACGACGTGCCCGGCCCGCAGCTCGGTCCCGTCGGCGAGCGCGACGCCCTCCGTCGCGCCGTCCCGGACGAGCAGCCGCGCGACCGCCGTCCCGGTGCGCAGCTCGCCGCCGGCCGCGCGCACCGCGTCGGCGAGCGCGGCCACCACGGCCCGCGGGTCGGCCGCCTGCTCGCCCGGGACCGCGACCGCCCCGCGCAGCGTCGGCGCCAGCGCGGGCTCCAGGCGGCGGGCGGCGGAGGGCAGCAGCCGCTCGACGTCCAGCCCGAAGCGCGCGCAGACGTCGGCGAAGCGCCCGATCAGCTCCGCTTCGTCGCGGTCGCGGGCGACCACGAGCGCCCCGTGCCCCCGCAGCGTCACCGGCGCCCCGGCGGCGGCGCCGAGCGCCGCGGCGTACGCCGGCCAGCGCGCGAGGGCGGCCAGGCCGAGCGCCAGGTGGTCCGGGTCGTCGGGCTCGGCCTCGGTGACGGGGGCGAGCATCCCGGCGGCCACGTGGCTGGCCCCGCGGCCCGGGGCGTCCCGGTCGACGACGGTCACCCGGGCGCCGCGGCGCAGCAGCTCGAGCGCGACGGGCAGGCCCGCCAGGCCGGCGCCGACCACGAGCACGTCGGGGGTGGGCGGGACGGTGGGGCGGACGGTCATCGGCGGCTCGCTCGTCTGCACGACCAGACGGCTCGGGCGGTCGGGGAGGCGCTCCCCCTCTCAGCCCCCTTCCGGGGCTCCCGCGGTGGTCTCGTGCGGCGGATCGTAGCTCGCCGTCGCCGCGTCCCGGGGCCGGCGCGCTCCGGCCGGGCGGGGTGGACGGCGTCCTCGCGCGGGACCGGCATGCGGGGGGCGAACCCCTGCCAGACTGGGGCGCCATGACCCCCGAGGAGCGCCGCGCGCGGTTCGCCGCCGTCCACCTGTACCTGGTCGCGCCGCTCGCCCCGAACGGGCGCACGCTCCTCGACGTCGCCACGCACGCGATCGCCGGCGGCGTCGACGCGCTGCAGGTCCGCGACAAGACGGCGACGGACGACGAGCTCGTCGCCGCGCTGCGGATCCTCCGCCCGCTCTGCGACCTGACGGGGACGCTGCTCATCCTCAACGACCGGCCGGACCTGGCGGTCGCCGGCGGCGCCGACGGCGTGCACGTGGGCCAGGACGACCTGCCCGTCGCGCAGGCGCGGCAGATCGTCGGCGAGGACCGGCTGATCGGCCTCTCCACGCACACCGACAAGCAGATCGACGCCGCCACCGTCGGCGACCCGATCCACCACCCCGACCACATCGGCGTCGGCCCGATCCACGCCACGCCGACGAAGGCCGAGGCCGCACCGATCGGCACCGACCTGATCGGCCACGCGCTGCGCGGCCCGCTGCCGTTCGTCGCGATCGGCGGCATCGACGCGACGACGATCGGCCCCGTCCTCGACGCCGGCGCGCCGCGCGTGGCCGTCGTGCGGGCGATCGCCGACGCCGACGACCCGCGCGCCGCCGCGCACCTGCTGCGCGGCGCGGTCGACGCGCGGCGCCGGTAGCGGCGGGCGCCGGTCGGGCGGCCCGGGCGTCGGCCGGGTGGCCGGGCGTCGGCCGGGTGGCCCGGGCGGGGTCGGGAGGCCCGGGCGGGCTGGGCCGGGCGGGCGGGGAGGCTCGGCGGGCGGGCGGGGCCGGGCGGGCGGGGAGGCTCGGCGGGCGGGCGGGGCCGGGCGGGCCGCGCCCCCGAACCGGTGACGTGTCCGGGCACGACGTCGAGCCCCGAGCGCCGACGAGGCGGCGCTGACCGCGGCGTACGCCGGCACGCCGCCGTGCGCGGGCCGCGCACGCGGGCGCGCGGCGCGGCATGATGGAGGGGATGGCCGAGGGCAAGCGCAAGCGCAAGCGGGGCACCCGCCCGGCCGGGACCGCCGGCCCGGGCGCCGCGACGGCGACGGTGGCCGCCGAGCCGCCCGCGCCGCCCGCCGCCGACGAGGCCGGCGGCGGCCGCGGCGCGATGACGCGCGGCTACGCGAAGGCCGAGCAGAAGAACGTCGCCGCCCGCGAGGCGCTCGAGCCGCTGCACGGGGACGAGCGCCCCGGCGTCGTGGTCGCCGCCGTCGTCTGGCTCGCGCTGATCGCGGCCGGGATGGTCTACACGGCGATCACGGCCGAAGGCGACAACGCCGGCAGCACCCGCCTGGGCAACGTCGCGATGATCGTCCTGATCGTCGTCGCGGCCGTCGGCACGTGGCGCCTGAAGTACTGGGCGATCCTCGGCACCCAGACGATCCTGGCGCTCTCGATCGTCATCGGCTTCGTGGCCCTCGTCACGCTGACGAAGGCGTGGCTCGTCCCGCTCGCGGTGGCCCAGCCGCTGATCAGCGCGGTGCTGTTCTTCCGCATGGTCAAGGTCATGGCGCGGGTGCAGAAGGCCGAGCTGATCCGGCGCGGCGAGGTGCCCGCGGACCGCCCGTCCGCCTGACCCCGCGGGGGCGCCGGAAGGCCGCAGGCCTTTCAGTAGGGTCAAAAGGCGACTTCGATTCGACGCAGGAAGTGACCCTCATGGCGCAGTACGACACCATCGTCATCGGCTCCGGTCCCGGCGGCTACGTCGCCGCGATCCGCGCGGCGCAGCTCGGGCTGAAGACGCTCGTCGTCGAGAAGGCCGTCGTCGGTGGGCGCTGCCCGACCGTCGCGTGCATCCCGGCGAAGGTGGTGCTGCGCTCGGCCGACATCCTCACCGAGGCCCGCGACGCCGGCGACTTCGGCCTGAACATCCCGCAGATCGACGTCGACTTCGGCGCCATCTCGGAGCGCCGCAAGAAGGTCATCGGCCAGCTGACCGGCGGCGTCGCGCAGCTGCTGAAGAAGAACGGCATCGAGTACCTCGAGGGCGAGGCCTCGCTGGACGCGGACGGCGGCGTCGTCGTGAACGGCGAGACCCACAGCGCCGCGAAGGGCGTCATCCTCGCCACCGGCTCCGTCCGCCGCGCGATCCCCGGCGTCGAGTACGGCGGCCGCGTCATCGGCACCGAGGAGGCCTGGGCGTTCGAGCAGCTCCCGGGCTCCGTCGCCGTCATCGGCGCCGGCGCGTCGGGCACCGAGATCGCCTCGGCCTACGCCCGCCTCGGCTCGCAGGTCCAGCTCTTCGAGTTCCTCGACCGCGTCCTGCCGTCCGAGGACGTCGACATCTCCCGCGTCGCGAACCGCGAGTTCAAGAAGCAGGGCATCGACGTGCACGTCGGCACGAAGGTCGCCGACGTCCAGAGCAGCGACACGGGCGTCACGTTCACCTTCCAGAAGGGCGACGGCGAGAAGCAGCAGGGCCAGGCCGACTACCTCGTGATCGCGACCGGCCGCGGGCCGGACGTCGCGGCGCTCGGCCTGGACGCCGCCGGCGTCGAGCTCGACGACCGTGGCCTGATCAAGGTCGACGGCCGCCTGCGCACCTCGAAGAAGGGCGTCTGGGCCATCGGCGACCTCGTCCCCGGTCCCGCGCTGGCGCACAAGGCGTCCGACGAGGGCGTCATCGCCGCCGAGGACATCGCCGGCCAGGAGACGCACCCGATCTCGTACGTCGACGTCCCCCGCGCGACGTTCTGCAAGCCCAACGTCGCGTCCTTCGGCCTGACCGAGGCGCAGGCGAAGGAGCAGGGCTACGACGTCGTCGTCGGCAAGGTCCCCTACGGCGCGGTCGGCGGCGGCACCGTCTACGGCGAGGCCGGCACGATCAAGATCGTCGGCGACAAGAAGTACGGCGAGATCCTCGGCGGCCACATCGTCGGCGCGAAGGCGACCGAGATGATCCAGGAGCTCGTCAACGCCAAGGCGCTCGAGGGCGGCTACCCCGAGGTGGCCCGCTCCGTCCACGGCCACCCCACGATCTCCGAGGCCGTCATGGAGGCCGCGCGCGCGGCCGACGGCTGGCTCATCCACGGCTGAGCCCGCCCCCGGCCTTCGGCCGGGCCTGGAGGACCGCGAACGGCCGCCCGTAGGGCGGCCGTCGTCGTTCCGGGGGGTGGCGTGCCGGGGGCGGGGCGCGCGGGGCGGGACGGCCCCGTCGGGCGGGCGGGGCGCGCCAGGCGGGACGGCCCCGTCGGGCGGGCGGGGCGCGCCAGGCGGGACGGCCCCGTCGGGCAGGCGGGGCGCGCCAGGCGGGACGGCCCCGTCGGGCAGGCGGGGCGCGCCAGGCGGGACGGCCCCGTCGCGCGGACGGGGCGTGCCAGACAGACGGGCCGCACCAGACGGACGGGCCGCACCAGACGGACGGGCCGCGCCAGACATGCGGGGGCTGCCTGCGGGGTCGATCCGCGTCGCCACCCGTCAGGTGGGGCCGATCGGCGTCGAGTACCGACGCGGATCGACCCCACCCCGCCTCGGCCGACGCGGATCGCCCCCGCACGGCCGCCGCACCCGCTCGAACGGCCCGGCGCCTCCTTCGAACGCCCCCACGTCCGAGGTCGAAGCCGTGGCCCCGCGCCGGCCGACGCCGATCGACCCCTCTGGGCCGCCTCGACCGCTCGACCGGCCCGGCGCCTCCTCCGACCGCCCCACGTCCGAAGTCGAACCCTGAGCCCCACGCCGACCGACGCCGACCGCCCCCGCACGGCCGCCGCACCCGCTCGACCGGCCCGGTGCCTCCTCCGACCGCCCTCACGTCCGAGGTCGAACCCCTGAGCCGCGCCCCGGCCGACGCCGATCGACCCCTCGGGGCCGCCCCGACCGGCCCGGTTCCCCGCGTCGGGTCCTCAGGACGCCCCGGGTCGGACCGCCGCGGGCTCGCACCGCGCGACGACGCGGACGGTCCGGCCCCGCGGAACCGCCCTCCCCCTCAGACGCCGTCGCGGTGGACGATCTCGCCGCCCGTGACGGTCAGGCGCGTCGGGACGCCGAGCAGCGCGTCGGGGTCGGCGTCGACCGGGTCCTCGGCCAGGACGGTCAGGTCGGCCAGGTAGCCCTCAGCGACCCGCCCGCGCTCGTGGCCCTCGCCGACGGCCTGCGCGGCCCACGTCGTGTAGCCCTGCAGCGCCTCCTCGGCGGTCAGGCGCTGGTCGGGCTCGAAGACCGGCGCGTCGGGCTCGCCCGGCGTGCGGCGCAGGCGCGCCCAGGCCATGCCGATGCGCGGGTCCTCCTGCGCGACGGGCCAGTCCGAGCCCAGGGTCACCTGCGCGCCGGCGTTCAGGATGTCGCGCACGCGGAAGGCCAGGGCGGTGCGCTCGGGGCCCAGGCGCGCGGCCCAGGAGTCGCTGCCGTCGCCCGCGCGCCACTGCATGTGCAGCGGCTGCATCGACGCGGTGACGCCCTCGGACGCCAGGCGGCGCAGGTCCTCGTCCTTCAGCGTCTCCAGGTGCTCGATGCGGTGCTGCGCGCCGTTGGCGGGGCGGGCGTCGGCGTCGCGGTACGCGTCGAGGGCGGCGCGGACGGCGCGGTCGCCGCACGCGTGCGTGACGCACTGGAAGCCGGCGCGGGCGAACCTCGCGACCACCTCGGCGTAGCGCGCGGGATCGGGCCAGTACGGGTCGGTGCCCTCGCCCTGGGTGTCGGGCTCGTACAGCCAGCCCGTGCCGGTGTCGATGACGCCGTCGACGAAGAGCTTCGCGATGCCGCCGCGCCAGCGGTCGCCGCGCTCGCGCAGCAGGGGGATGTGCGCCTCGATCTGCTCGTCGGTCACGTCCGGGGTCTGCCAGAGCGGGACCTCGATGCGGATCGGCAGGTCGCCGCGCGCCTCGAGCTCGCGCAGCAGGGCGAAGTCCTCGGGGTTGCCGTCCATCGCGTGCACGCCGGTCAGGCCCAGGCTCGCGAGACGGCGGAGCGTCGCGGCGACGGCGTCGCGGTGCTCGTCGGCGGTGCGCGCCGGGGCGGCGGCCAGGACGTGCCGGTAGGCGCTCAGCTCGAGCAGCTCGCCCGTCGGGACGCCCTGCTCGTCGACGACGACCTCGGACGCGTCGTCGAACTCCACCGGCCCGGTCACTCCGGCGGCCCGGAACGCCTCGGGGCTCGCCAGGCCGGTGTGCAGGTCGTAGAAGAGGATGAGCGCCGGGACGCCCTCGAGCACCTCGCCCAGCCGCGACGAGGTGATCGGGCCGCCGGCGAACGCCGCGTAGTCCAGGCCCCACCCGCGCAGCCACGCGCCGGCGGGGACCTTCGCCCGCTCCTCCTTCAGCGCCGCGGCGACGGCGTCCAGGTTCTTCAGCCCGCGCAGGTCGCAGCCGACGGCCAGGTCGCTGCCCCAGACGGGGTGCAGGTGGCTGTCGACCAGGCCCGGCACGACCGCCGCGCCGCCCAGGTCGATCGTCTCCGCGCCGGACGGCGCCTGCGCGCGCACCGCGGCGTCGTCGCCGACGGCCACGATGCGGCCGTCGCGGACGGCGACGGCCGTGGCGCTGGGGCGGGACGGGTCGAGGGTGCGGACGCGCCCGCCGACGAGCAGCAGGTCGCGAGAGGTCGAGGAGGCCATGCCGCGACGCTACCCGAAATCCCGGCCGTTCACCAAAACGTTTTGGAGCGCCGACCGATCGCCGCGCCACGCCGTGCCCGGCCGTCGCGGGGTGCCGCGACGGAGCGCCGCGGGGGCGGCGTGCCGGCCCCGATCCGTCCGACAGCACGGCGGTGTACGCCGGTCGGGCGATACGGTCCCGGCGTGCCCCCGTCCCCGTCCCACGCCCGCGTCACCATCCGCGACGTGGCGGCGGCCGCGGGGGTCTCGACGACGACGGTCTCGCACGCGCTGAACGGCAAGGGCAGCGTCGACCCCGCCACCCGCGAGCGCGTGATCGCCACCGCCGCCGAGCTGGGCTACCGGGCCAGCCGCGCCGCCCGCGCGCTGCGCGCCGGCCGCACCGGCACCGTGGCGCTCCTGCTGCCCGAGATCCAGCCCGACGACGGGGAGCGCCCCGCCCTCGCGCTCGACTACTACATGCGGATCACCGCGTCCGCCGCCCGCGTCGCGGCCGCCCGGCGGCACCCGCTGCTGCTGGCCCCCACGCCGCGCACGCCCGCGGACGTCGTCGACCTGGGCGTCGACGGCGCGATCGTCGTCGACCCGGAGACGCACGACCCCAGGCTGGCGCTGTTCGCGGACGCCGGCCTGCCCGTGGCCACGATCGAGCGCGACCTGGGCCGGCCCGAGCACCGCGCGTACGTGCACAGCGGCAACGCGGACGCCGCGCGCGGCCTGCTCGACCACCTGCGCGCGGCGGGCGCGGAGCGGATCGCGATGCTCGGCACCGAGGCGGGCTGGGCGTGGGTGCGCGAGTCCGAGGACGCCTACCGGGCGTGGTGCGCCGAGCACGACGCGACGCCGCGGATCGCCCGCACCGCCCTGGACGCCCTGGAGGGCAGCGCGCACGACCGCGCCCGTGAGCTGCTGGTGTCGGACGACCCGCCCGACGCGATCTTCGCCCTCGCCGACGGCGGCGCCGGCGGCGTCATGCGCGCCGCACGCGAGCTGGGCGTGAAGGTCCCCGCCGACCTGCTCGTCGCCAGCGGCATCGACAGCGCCGGCCTGCGCGCCGGCCCGACGCCGATCACGTCGATCGACCTGCGCCCCGACCGCCAGGGGGCGGCGGCGGCCGAGCTGCTCTTCGCGCGCCTGGACGACGCGGCCGACCCCGAGCCCGTCGTCGTCCCCGCCACGCTCCGCGTGCGCGCGAGCACCACGCCGCCCGCGGGGGCGTAGGCGGCGGGCGGCCGGCGCCCGACGCCGGACGCGGGCCTCCGCCTACTCCCCGTCGGCGTCCAGGTCCAGGCCCAGGTCGAGCTGCTCCTCGTGCTCGTCCGGGTCGGGCTGACGCCGCCGGCGCGCGGCCTTCTTCCAGTGGCGGACGAGCTCGCGCGACGTGGCGGCCCGCCACGAGATGCCGCGGCACACCGGCTCCACCCGCACGTCGCCGCCGGGATCGACGGCGATGACGAGCGCGATGAACCGGCGGCCCTTCTTGTCGACCTCGACGAGGTCCCCCGGCTCGATGGGCGCGCGACGCACGGGGTCGAGGCTAGTCCATCGCGCCGGACGGGCCGCGGGGACGCCGCGGCCCGCCGGCGGCTCCCGGAGCCCGCCTCGACGTGTACACCGGCACGGCGCAGGTCGTTCACGCGGCGGGCCGCGCGGTGCGGCACCCTTGGGGTTCGTGACCGCCGGATCCGGCCCCGCAGCGCCCGACCGCCCCGACGACGCGCCGCCCACGGCGCGGGTCGGGATCGTCAGCGACACCCACTTCCCGCGGCGCGGTCGCCGGCTGCCCGACGCCGTGGTCGCGCGGCTCCGCGGCGCCGACGCCATCGTCCACGCCGGGGACCTGTGCGACCACGGAGCGCTCGACGAGCTGCGGGCGATCGGCCCGCCCGTGCACGTGGTCCTGGGCAACAACGACGACGAGCTGGTCGGGGCCCTGCCGGACGACCTGACCTTCACCGTCGCGGGGGTGCGGATCGGGGTGATCCACGACGCGGGCCCGCGCGCGGGGCGTCTGGGCCGCATGCGCCGCCGCTTCCCCGACCACGACGCCGTGGTCTTCGGCCACAGCCACATCCCGCTGCACGAGCAGGCCGAGGACGGCTTCCAGATCTTCAACCCGGGCAGCCCGACGGACCACCGCGGCCGCTGGCCCGTGCACACGATGGGCGAGCTGACGGTGCGGGACGGCGTCGCGACCTTCACGCTGATCGACCTGCCGGACTGAGCACCGACCCCGGCCCGCCCGCGGCGCGGCCCACCGGGGCACCGACAGGGCGGCCGCCCTGCGTCACGCCGAGGCCGCCGCCGTGCGCGTGCGGGCACGGGCTCGTCGTCCCTCCCCCGGACGGGGGTAGCTGCCCGCCGGCGGCCCCCCGGGCGGGCGGTTCGGTCCGCCGGCCCCCTGCCCGGGCGCGCGCGGGGACCTACCGTCGGCGCCGATGCCCGAGGTCCTCATGCCGCGCCTCTCCGACTCGATGGAGGAGGGCACGATCGTCGCGTGGCTCGTCGCGGACGGGACGCGCGTGGCCCCCGGCGACGAGATCGTCGAGATCGAGACGGACAAGGCCACGATGGCCTTCGCGGCCGACGCCGGCGGGGTGCTGCGGATCGCCGCGGACCCGGGCGCGACGGTGCCGCCGGGGGCACCGATCGCCCGCATCGACGGGGCGGGCGCGGCGGCGAGCGCGGACGATCGCCCCGCACGGGACGCCCGCCGGGACGGGGACGCCGGCCCGGCCGCCGACGACGCCCCCGCCCCCGACGCGCCCTCGGGCCCCGGGCCGGGCGCACCGCCGGTGGCGGCGTCCGACGCGCCCGTCGGCGCCGGCGCCACGCGCGACCCCGCGGCCGCGGCGCCGGTCGAGCGGATCGACGTGACCGCCCGCGCGGCGGACGAGGCGGCCGGCGCCGCCACGGCCGCGGGCCCGCCCGCCGCCGGCCCGACCGACCCCGCCGACCCCGGCGCCGCGCCGGCCGCCGCCCCGCCCCTGCGGCGCCCGTCCCGCATCGAGCGGCTCGTCGCCGAGCGGATGGTCCGCTCGCGCACCGAGATCCCCGACTTCGCCGTCACGGCCGAGATCGACATGTCGGCGGCGCTCGCGTTCCGCGGCGACCTGAAGGCCGTCGGGCGGGGCGCGGGCCGCCGCGTCCCGTCCGTCAACGACCTGATCGTCAAGGCGTCCGCCCTCGCGCTGCGCGACCACCCGCGGGTCAACAGCGCGTGGCTGCCGGACGGGATCGCCGAGCCCGCGCACGTGCACGTCGGCGTGGCGGTCGCCACCGACGACGGCGGCCTGGTCGTGCCCGTCGTGCGGGACGCGGACCGCCTGGCGCTCGGCGAGCTGGCCGCCCGGACGCGCGACATGACGGGCCGCGCCCGCGCCGGGCGCATCCGCCCGGACGAGCTCGAGGGCGGCACGTTCACGATCAGCAACCTGGGGATGCTCGGCGCCGCGCACTTCACCGCGATCGTCACGCCCGGGCAGGGCGCGATCCTGGCCATCGGCGCGACGACCGAGCGCTACGTGCCCGTCGACGGCCAGCCCGTGCTGCGGCCGATCATGACCGTGACGCTCTGCAGCGACCACCGCGTGGTCTACGGCGCGCACGCGGCGGCGTTCCTCGACCGGCTGCGGACGATCCTCGAGCACCCCGGCAGCCTCGCCCTGTAGCCCCGGGCCGACGTGCCATGCTCGGAGGGGCCATGAGCGAGCCGACCGACCTCGTCACCCCGTCCTCCGACGTCTCCGTCACCGAGGGCACGAAGCGCGGCACCGCGACGAGCCGGATCCCCACCCGCACGCAGACCGCCATCGCGCGCCGCATGGCCGAGGTGCGCGCGACGGTGCCGACGTGGACGGCGACCGTGGACGTCGACGTCGAGGAGCTGACCGTCGCCCTCACCGGCGACGCGCGGCTGGTCGACGCCGTCGCCCGCGCGGCCGGCCTGGCGCTGCTGCGCCACGAGCGCGTCAACGGCGCGTGGCGCGACGGCCGGATCGAGACGTGGTCGCAGGCGAACATCGCGCTGGCCGTCGACGTGGAGGGCGAGAACATCGCCCTGCCGACCCTGTTCGACGCCGGCACGCAGCCGCTCGCCGCGCTCGCCGCCCGGCGCCTGGACGTCACGCAGCGCGCGCACGAGGGCGCCCTGCGCGCCCCGGACAGCGCCGGCACGACGTTCGCCCTGATCGACGGCGGCCCGGACGGCGCCGACCGCTTCGACGCGATCATGCCGCCCGGCACCGGCGCCTGCCTGGCGCTCGGCGCGCCGCGCCGCCGCCCGTGGGTCGTCGGCGAGCAGATCGTCCCCCGCACCGTCGTCGCGCTGACGCTGACGGCCGACCACCGCGCCGTCTACCCCTCGCACGGCGGCGCGTTCCTGCGCGAGGTCGCCCGCCTGCTCGAGGACCCCCGCGAGGTCCTGGCGGCCTGACCCGGCCCGCCTACGGCTCGGGCAGCACCGTCGGCCGCGGGCCGGCGAGCGCGTCGGCCGACGCGTTGGGCCGCGGGTCGGAGTCCCGGCGCGCCCGGTAGCCCTCGCCGCGTCGCCGCACGAACGTGCACCACGCCCGCCCGGCGCGCCGGGCGGGGAAGCACACCCGGTAGACGTCGCCCGTCAGCGGCAGCACGTCGGACTCGCGCAGCCGCGCCTTCGTGAACGCCGGCGCGCGCCGGACGGCCAGACGCTCCGCGGCCAGCACCACCTGCTCCCGCCGACGGTCGCGGCCGTCCTCCTCCGGCTCGTGCAGCAGCCCGACCGCGCAGACCGCGACGGTCCCGGCCACCATCGCCAGCGTCGCCGCCCGATCCCGCGCGACGATCCGCGGCAGCGACGCGTCGCGCCGGCGCAGCGCCCACGACCCGACGGCGCCGCCGACGGCCACGAGCACCACGTTGCCCGCCACCGCGAGCAGCAGCAGCCGTCCGGCTCCCTGCCCCGCGGCGGGCGCCGGCAGCACCGCGAGCAGCGCCGTGTCGACGACGACGGCGAGCACGAAGCCGATCCGGGCGCTGTCGCCCCGCAGGCGCCAGCGCAGCCGCGAGAGCCACAGCGGCGGCTCGGACCGGCGGCGGGATCGAGCGCTCCGCACGGCCCCAGGGTACCCGTGGCAGCGGTCGTGCGCGGCGGCACAGGAGCGTCCTCTACGGTGAGGAACGTGGTGGATGCCGGAGCGCCCGACGAGCCCGAAGACCGTCCCGGGACGCCCCGCCGCCGCCAGGTCCACGACTGGGACTGGGGCGGCGGCTGGGAGTCCCCGGCGCGCGCGTCCCGCGAGGACGAGCCGCGCCCGGACGACCCCGCCCCCGGCCCCCGCGCCGAGGGGCCGGCCGCCCCTGCCGCCGCCGGCGCGGCCCCCGCGCCGCCCGAGCCCGCCGACGAGGACGTCCCCGCCGACGCCGACGCCGACGGGGACGAGCCCGACGACGAGGGCGACGGTCGGAGCGCGCCGCGGACGCCGCAGGCCGTGGTGCGCCGTCGGCGCGCCGCCGTGCTCGGCGGCGCCGCGGCGGTCGCCGTGGCGACGGTCGGGGTCATGGCCGCGCTGGCGGGCGGGCACGACGGCGGCGGCTCGGACGGCGCCGCCGCGGAGCGCACCCCCCTGCTGGCGGGGCAGCTGCGGGCCGCGTCGACCGACGTCGTCGACCGGCTGGACCGCGCCGCCGCGATCCGCCGCTACGCGAAGCTCGGGCTGCCCGTCTACTGCGGCGCGGGGAAGCGGCCGTACGTCGCGCTGACCTTCGACGACGGCCCGGACCGCACCCTGTCGCCGAAGTTCATCACCCTGCTGGCGAAGGAGCGCGTCCCCGCGACGATGTTCCGCATCGGCCGCAACGTGCCGGGCAACGAGGAGTACGTCCGGGTGCAGCGCAACCTGGGCTGGGACGCCGGGTCGCACACGCAGGACCACCCGTTCCTGGCGAAGCTCTCGGCCAAGGACCAGCGCGCCGAGATCGAGGGCGGCGCGAACGCCAGCCGGCGCGCGCTCGGCCGTCCGGCGGAGCTCTTCCGCCCCCCGTACGAGTCGCACGACGCGACCACGGACCGCATCGCCGAGGACCTCGGCGTCGTCCAGGTGCTGTGGAACGTCGACACGCAGGACGCGCTCGGCACCACGACGGCGGACCAGATCGCCGAGACCGCCATCAGGGGCCTGCATCCGGGATCGATCATCCTGATGCACGAGGTGAAGCCGAACACGCTGAAGGCCCTCCCCCGCATCATCGCGGCGATCCGCCAGAAGGGCCTGACGCCGGTGACGGTCTCGAAGATGCTCGCGGACGACGGCCCCAGCAAGGAGCAGCTGCAGAAGGGCTACGACGGCTGCCTCGTGGACCTGACCCCCGGAAAGGCGGCGTCGTGACCGCGCCCAGCCCGCTCGTCGACCCGGACGGCCCCCTCGGCGTCGCCTGGCTCGGCACCGTCCCGTACGCCGAGGCGCACGAGCTGCAGCACCGCCTGCGCGACGCCCGCGCCGCGGGCCGCGTCGGCGACACGCTCCTGCTGCTGCAACACCCGCCCGTCTACACCCGCGGCCGCCGCGCGACGCCGGAGGAGCTGCCGCTCGGCGCCGACTGGTACGCCGAGCGCGGGATCGAGATCGTCGACGTGCGCCGCGGCGGCAAGGTCACCTACCACGGCCCCGGCCAGCTCGTCGGCTACGTCGTGGTGGCGACGAAGGACGTCATCGCCGTCGTCCGCGGCCTGGAGCGCGCGATGGTCGCGGCCGCCGCGGCCGAGGGCGTGCAGGCGCGCGGACGCGGCGAGGAGTCCATCGACTTCACCGGCGCCTGGGTCGGGGACCGCAAGCTCGGCTCGATCGGCCTGCACCTGTCCCGCGGCGTGACGACGCACGGCCTGGGGCTGAACGTCGTCACCGACCTGGAGCCGTTCTCCTGGATCGTCCCCTGCGGCCTGACCGCGCCGATGACGTCGCTGGCCCGCGAGACCGGCGCGCCCGACCTGGCGAGCGAGCCCGGGATGGACGTCGAGGCGCGCCTGCGGGCGGTCGGCGAGACGGTGGCCCGGGCCGTCGGACGGGAGCTGGGCGTGCCGGTCGCGCCGGCCGACGCGGACGACCTGCGGCAGGTCGCCGAGGACCAGGCCGGGCGGGCGACAGACGCGCCGCCGCCCGCGGCGGACTGACCGCGGCGCGCGGGGCCGCCGCCGGAGGGGCGAGACCGGCGCCGGCGGGGCGAGACCGTCTTCGGCCGCGTCCCCGCCGCCGCGACGGCCCGCATCGACGACCCCCTGCGGCTGCACCTGCCGCGCTGATCCGGCCGCCCGGCCGACGCCCCGGATCCCCCGTCCGTGCGGGGCGTCACGCACCCGCTCACCCGTCCCGGGGGACCGTCCCGCCCACCCTCCGGGGACCGGCGACGTGCGCGCTACGCTGACTGGCGTGTCCGAGTCCTCGGCCCCGACCCCGATCCGCCAGACCCGCTCGCGCGCCAAGCCGGGCGGGATGGACGTGACGAAGGTCCTGGGCACCCAGACCGTCGGCTACCGCGAGCGCAAGCCGCCGTGGTTCAAGGTCCCCGCGCCCGGCTCGCCGAAGTACCGCGAGCTGCGCGAGACCATCAAGGAGAACAACCTCAACACGGTCTGCGCCGAGGCCGCGTGCCCGAACATCGGCGAGTGCTGGGAGCGCGGCACCGCGACGTTCATGATCCTGGGCGACACGTGCACGCGCCGCTGCGGGTTCTGCCACGTCATGACCGGCACGCCGACGTGGAACGACCCGCTCGAGCCCGCCCGCGTGGCCCGCTCCATCGCGATGATGGGCCTGCGCCACGCCGTCGTCACCTCGGTCGACCGCGACGACCTGCCCGACTACGGGTCGCGCATCTGGGCCGCGACGATCAACCAGATCCGCCGCCAGTCGCCGGACACGAAGATCGAGACGCTGACGCCGGACTTCCGCGGCGAGGAGATGCCGCTGGCCACCGTCATCGCCGCGGGCCCCGACGTCTTCAACCACAACGTCGAGGTCGTCCCCCGCCTGTACCAGGTGGCGCGCCGCGGCTCGACGTTCATCCGCTCCTGCCGCGTGCTGCAGAACGCGTCCGAGATGAACGCGGCGGGCATGGGCCGGCCGGGCATGAAGACGAAGTCGGGCCTGATGGTCGGCCTGGGCGAGACCTTCGCCGAGGTCGTCGAGACGATGAAGATGCTCCGCGCCGTCGACGTGAACATCATGACCATCGGCCAGTACCTGCGGCCGACGGAGAACCACCTGCCGATCGTGCGCTACTGGCACCCGGACGAGTTCCAGGAGCTCGCCCGCATCGGCATGGAGGAGCTGGGCTTCGACCACGTCGCCGCCGGCCCGCTCGTGCGCTCGAGCTACCACGCCGACGAGCACATCGAGCAGGACCGCCCCGGCGTCGGCCCGCTCGCCATCACGCAGACGGCCGCCGGCGCGACCCCGCAGCCCGTCGGTGTCTGAGGCCGCCACGGACGCGCCGCCGGCCTGGGCGCCGGCGGACGCCGACGTCCCCGCCGGCCCGGTCGAGCTGCCCGTCCGGGTGCGCTTCCTCGAGTGCGACCCGCAGGGCGTGCTCGCCCATCCGCGCTTCCTCGACCTGTTCGACGACGCGTACATGCAGGTCAACACGACGCGCTTCGGCGGCTTCGCCGCCATGCGCGGCGCGGGGATCGAGACGCTCGTGGTGAAGACCGAGGTCGAGTTCCGCCGCTCCGCCCGCGCGGAGGACCGCCTGCGGATCGTCGTCGACCTGGAGCGCCTGGGCCGCTCCTCCGTCACCCTGCGCTACCGCGCGCTCGGCGCCGACGACGGCGAGCCGCGCGCGGAGGGCCGCAACACGTACGTCCTCTCCGCCGTCGGCGAGGGGCGCTCGCTGCCCATCCCGGAGTGGATGCGCGCGCGGTACCTGGGCCTCGGCGGCCCGGGCGCCGAGACCGCCTGACCCGCCGCGCCGCGCCCGGTCCCGCCCGCGGCGCCCGGTACCCTGCGCCCGTGTTCCCGCTGAAGGACGCGCTGCCCGGCGACCGCTCCTGGGTCTCGGTCGTGCTGCCGCTGCTCGCGCTCGCCGCCGCCGTGCGCCCCCTGCCGGCCCTGCTCGCCGCGGTCGTCCTGTTCGTGGCGGCGGACGGCGTCGCCCGCCGCGTGCGGCCCTCCGCCGCGGTCGCGCTGGCCGTGGTCGGCGCCGTCGCCGGCGTCGCGCTGACGCTGGGGCCGGCGGACGCCGACGCCACGTGGCGGGCGATCGGTCCCGCGGCCGCGATCGGCGCCGCCGCGGCCGTCGCCGCCGGGCACCTGCTGCGGGCCCCGGGCGCCCGCGTGCTGACGTTCTCGCTCGTCCCCGCCTTCGGCGGCATGGTCGCGGTGCCCGCGGTGCTGTGGGCGCTCGTCGGCGCCGCCCTCGCCGTCCTCGTGGTCTGAGCCGCCCGGCGACGCCGCCGGCCGCCGGCGCCCCGCGCGACGACCGGATCGGACGGCCTCCGCGGCTTCTTACGCCGCCCTGACGCGTCCTGCGCCATCGTGTCTGCCGAGCACCGGCCACGGGTACCCGGTCGGTGCACCCCTTCCGAGCCCCGAGCGCCCATGCCTTCCGATCCCCGCTCCCTCTGGTCCGACGGTCCCGACGAGGACGACCACCACGCCTGGCTGCACGGCGGGCGTCCCGACGCCGACGGGGAGGAGTCCGAGCCCACGCGCGAGCACGTGCCCCGCCCGCGGCAGGAGCCGGACGGCCCGTCGCTGTGGACGCGCGCCCGCCGGCGCCTGGGCACCCCCGTCATGGTGCTCGGCGCCGTGCTGCTGCTCGTCCTCGGCGTGCTGATCGGCACGCAGGTCGTCGGCACGAACTCCGTCGAGCGCACCGTCGTGCAGGGCCAGGGCAGCGGCGCGTCGGCGGTCAAGGCCGCCTACGAGGCGACCCACGACGGCGTCGTGCGCGTCTCGACGGACTCCGGCAACGGCACCGGCTGGGTGTACGACAGCCAGGGCACGATCGTCACGAACAACCACGTCGTCTCGGGCGGCGGCAGCTCGGTCAAGGTGCGCTTCGGCGACCGCGGCCAGGACCTGGACGCCCGCCTGATCGAGACCGACGTCTCGACGGACCTCGCGGTGCTGAAGGTCGACCCGGCGAAGGTGCACCGGCTCGTGCCGTTGAAGCTCGCCGACTCGGACAAGGTGCAGACGGGCGACCAGGTGCTGGCCATCGGCTACCCGCTCGGGCTGGACCAGACGGCGACCACCGGCATCATCTCGGGCGTCGGCCGCCAGATCAGCGCCCAGAACAACTTCTCGATCGACAAGGTCCTGCAAACGGACGCGCCGATCAACCCCGGCAACTCGGGCGGGCCGCTGCTCGACGTGAAGGGCCGCGTCGTCGGGGTCAACTCGCAGATCGCCACGACGGGCGGGGGCGGCGGCAACGTCGGCATCGGCTTCGCGGTGCCCTCGAACACGGTGAAGACCGTGGTGCCGCAGCTCATGAAGGGCCGCAAGGTGCGCCACGCGTACCTGGGCGTGCAGATGGGCGACCTGCCGGGCGTGAAGGGCGCCGTCGTGGGCGCCGTCACGCCGGGCGGTCCCGCGTCGCGCTCCGGCCTGCGCCCCGCGACGACGACGGGCACCACCGCCGCCCGGCCCGACGGCGACGTGATCGTCGGGATCGACGGCCAGGACGTCGAGCGCGCCGACGACGTCACGCGCATCATCAACGACCACCAGCCCGGCGACCGGATCACGCTGAAGGTCCAGCGGGACGGGAAGAGCGTCGACGTGGACGTGACGCTCGGCGACCGGCCCGCCACGACGGCGAGCGCCGGCTCGGGCTCCGGTGGTGGCGGTGGCGGTGGCGGTGGCGGCGGCGGCGGCGGGACGCTGACGATCCCGAAGTCGCCGAACGACCCGAGCGATCCGAGCGCGCCCAGCGTCCCGTGAGCTTCGCCGCGCCGCTGCTCCTGATCGCCGTCGTCGCCGTCCTCGCCGCCGCCGGGCTGTACGCCTGGCACGAGCGGCGGGGCCGGTCGGGCCGCGAGGCGTTCGCCACCCCGGCGCTCATGCCGGCCGTGGCGCCCCGCCACGCCGGCTGGCGGCGGCACGTCGGCCCGGCGCTCTACGCGCTCGCCGCGGTCGCGCTCGTGGTGGCGATCGCCCGCCCGCAGCGCAGCGTGGCGGTGCCGGTGGAGCAGGCGTCGGTGATGCTCGTGACGGACCGCTCGGGATCGATGCGCGCCGACGACGTCCAGCCGACGCGGATGGACGCGGCCAAGCGCGCCGCCGGCGAGTTCCTCGCCGACGTCCCCCGCCAGATCCGGGTGGGGGCCATCGGCTTCAACCACCGGGTGCGGCTGCTCGCCTCCCCCACCACCGACCGCGACCGGGTGCGGCGCGCCACGGACGCGCTGACCGGCCTGGGCAGCACCGCCGCCGGCGACGCGCTCGCGGCCGCGCTGCGCATCCTGCGCCCCGCCGGCGGCGCCCGGGACGACGTGCCGTCCGCCATCGTCCTGCTCTCGGACGGCGAGACGGTGCGCGGGCAGGACCCCGTCGAGGTCGCGCGGCAGGCGGGCCGGGCGAACGTCCGCATCTTCACCGTCGCGCTCGGCACGGACGGGGGCACGCTGACCTCGCGCCGCCCCGACGGCACGCTGCGCACCGAGCGCGTGCCGCCCGACCGCGACGCGCTGCGCCAGATCGCCGAGGCGTCCGGCGGCGAGTACGCCGACGCGCCGACCGCCGAGGCGCTGCGCGCCGTCTACCAGCAGCTCGGCTCCAAGCTCTCGACCGAGCCGGGGGAGCAGGAGCTGACGTCGGCCGGCGCCGGCCTGGCGCTCGTGCTGCTCGTCCTCGGGGCCGGCCTGTCGCTGCGGCTGACGGGCCGCCTGGTCTGAGCGTCCCCGCCCGCTCCCAGGCGCCGTTTAGCCCGTCCTCAGGGCGCTCCGCTTGGCTGGTGGGGGCCATGTCCTCCCCGCGCGCGGCCCTCCCGATCGTCGTCACCGGCACCACCGGCGTGGCGCTGCTCGCCGCCGGCGTGCTGGGGCTGACCGGCATGGAGCCCCGGCTCGAGGGCGCCGCGGCCGCGGCGGCGGCCGAGCGGCGCGTGCAGGCCGTTCCGCACCAGCTCGTCGACTGCCCGCCCGAGCGCCGCGCCCCGCGACCGAAGCCCGAGGTCTGACCGTGCGCGTCCTGGTGGCCGAGGACCACGAGCGCGTGGCGGACGCCGTCGCGCGCGGGCTGCGCCGCGGCGGGATCGCCGTCGACGTGGCCGCCGACGGCGAGGCGGCGCTCGCGAAGGCCCGCGTGCACCCCTACGACGTCGTCGTGCTCGACCGCGACCTGCCGCTCGTCCACGGCGACGACGTCTGCCGCTCCCTGCACGAGGAGCGCCCCGAGACGAAGATCCTGATGCTGACCGCCGCCGCGACGCTCGACGAGATGGTCGAGGGGCTGGCGATCGGCGCGGACGACTACCTGACCAAGCCGTTCCGCTTCGCCGAGCTGTCCGCGCGCGTCGACGCCCTCGGCCGCCGCTCCGGCCGTCCGCGCCCGAGCGTCCTGGAGCGCGGCGACGTGGTCCTGGACCCGGGCCGCCACGTCGCCACCCGCGCCGGCCGGCCGCTCGACCTGTCGCCGAAGGAGTTCGGCGTCTTGCAGGAGCTGCTGGCCGCCGACGGACAGGTCGTGACCGCCGAGACGCTGCTCGAGCGGGTGTGGGACGAGAACGTCGACCCGTTCACGAACACCGTCCGGATGGTCCTGGTGACCCTGCGGCGCAAGCTCGGCGAGCCCGCGGTGATCGAGACCGTGCGCGGCGCCGGCTACCGGATGTGACGCCGTGAGCCGCCTGCGGCTGCCGCTGCGCGGCCGGCTGACCGCCCTCTACGCCGGGCTCTTCGCGGCGTCCACGCTGCTCGTGCTCGTCGTCGCGTACGAGCTGCTCGGCGGCCACCTGCGGCGCACCCTGCCCGCCCGGCTGGCCGACCCGATTCAGCACCGCGTCGGCGTGCAGCTGCTGCTCGTGCTCGTCGGGACGACGCTGCTGGCGGTGGCGCTCGGGTGGCTGGCGGCGGGCCGCGCCCTGCGGCCGATCGGCGCGGTGACCGCGGCGGCCCGGCGGGTGTCGGAGGAGCGGCTCGACGAGCGGCTGCGGCTGGACGGGCCGGACGACGAGGTGCGCGAGCTCGCCGACACGTTCGACGCGATGCTCGACCGCCTGGCGGCCAGCCTCGGCGCCCAGCGCCGCTTCGTCGCCAACGCCTCGCACGAGCTGCGCACCCCGCTGACCGCCATCCGCACCGAGGTCGACGTGACGCTCGCCGACCCCGACGCGACGGTGGCCGAGCTGCGGGCGATGGGGGAGCGGGTGCTGGCCGGGACGGACGAGCTGGAGGCGCTGCTCGAGGCGCTGCTGACCCTGGCCCGCAGCCAGCGGGGCCCGGACCGCCGCGAGCCCGTCGACCTGACGGCCGCCGCGCGTCGCGCCGTCGCGGCCGCGCCCGCCTGCCCCGGCCTGACGCTCACGGTCCACGCGCGCAGCGAGCAGGCGGTGGCCGCCGGCGACCCCGCGCTGCTGGGGCGCGTGGCGGCGAACCTGGTCGACAACGCCGTGCGCTACAACGCCGACGGCGGCTGGGTGCGCGTCGAGACGGCCGCGGAGCACGTCGGCGGGCACGCGTGGGCGGTGCTGACGGTCGCCAACTCGGGGCCGGTGGTGCCGCCGGGGGACGTCGACCGCCTGGTCGAGCCGTTCGAGCGGCTCGGGCGGCACGGCCGCGGGTCCGGCCTGGGCCTGTCGATCGTGCGGGCCGTCGCCGACGCGCACGGCGGGACGCTGACGCTCGTCGCGCCGCCCGAGGGCGGGCTGCGCGTGACGGTGCGCCTGCCCGCCGCGGCCTAGTCCGCCGCGTCCTCGTGGAACGCGAAGAGCTCGGTGACGACGTCGGCCCGGACGTCGATGCCGCTGACGGCGTACCGGATCGGGCGCCCGCACAGCTCCTCGACCGTCGCCCGCAGGATCCCCTGCACGGACTGCTGCGCGGCCAGGCGTCCGTCGCGCATCCGCTCCGCGTCGCCGTGCGCCACCAGGTGCTGCTCGGCCAGGCTCATCGTGCTCTCGAGCACGCAGACGATCGCGTCCTTGCCCGCGAAGTGCGCCCGGCAGCGCGTCGGCCCGCGGCCGAAGTACTCCTTGTAATGCCGCGCGGTGGCGTCCGCGACCGCCTGGAGGGGGCTGCGCTCGGCCGGGCTCTGCGGCGGTGTGGGCGGGGTGAGGGCGGACATGCCGAGGGATCCGGGATCGGACGAGTCGGCCGACCGACCCCCGGGTAGGGGGGCGGGCAGCGTGTCATCCTCGAGGACAGAACTGAGACCGCAGTCTCGCACGACGCACGACTCGCGCACACGCCTGTCTCACTTTACCCCCTGCCGTTCGTCTGTCCAGTCGACGGCCGAAACGGATAGGATCCCCGCCGTACCGGGACGTCGTGTCTCGGTATGCCCCCACATCGGCCCCGGAGCGACGTCCCCCGCACCGTGACGAGCGACGAGAGAGACCCCATCGCGGACGCCGACCGGCGTGCCGCCCCGCGCCGCCAGCGCAGCGACGCGGCCCTCAACTACACGCGCCTCGTGTCGGCGGCGATGACCGTCCTGCGCGAGGACCCGGACGCGAGCATGGAGCGGATCGCCGAGGTCGCGCACGTCGGGCGCGCGACGGCCTACCGGCACTTCCCGCGGCGCAGCGACCTCGTCGCGGCCGCCGCGCAGCAGGCGCGCGACGACGCCGAGGCGAACGAGCGCGACGCGCTGCGTCCGGCCGGTGAGCTCGCGGCGACCGTCCCGGCGGTCATCGACGTCGCCGACGTCCTGAACAAGGTCCCGCCGTACCTGCTCGGCGAGCAGCTCGTCGCCGAGGCCACGCGGCTGTCCGGCGGCGCCACCGTCGCGCTGTACCTCGTCGACATCGACGGGTCCCGCCTGCTGCGGCTGGCCGGGGCGGCGGACTTCCCGGACGAGCTGCCGGTCTCGCTCGGCGTCGGCCCCGAGCTGCCACGCTCCGCGATCGCGTCCCTGCGGCACCTCGTCGAGAGCCGGATGCCGCACGCCACGGTCGTCCCGATGTACCTGCGGGGCCGCGCGATCGGCGTGCTCATCGCCCTCGGGGCCCGCGAGGAGACGCTGCAGGACCTGGCCCGCCAGGGCGCGGCGGCCCTGCAGCTGGGCAGCCACTACACCGACGTCTTCGAGATGGCGATGCGGCGCAAGCGCATCACCCCGGCGTCCGAGATCCAGCAGAACCTGCTGCCGCCCCGCGTCGTGCGCATCAACGGGGCCGGGGTCGCCGGCAACGTCCTGCCCTCGTACCGGGTGGGCGGCGACTGGTTCGACTACGCCGAGAACCCGGACGGCGCCTGGCTGGGGATCGCCGACGTCGCCGGGACGGGCGCGCGGGCGGCGGGGCTCGCCGCCGTCGCCCTGGGCGCCTTCCGGGCCGCCCGGCGCAACGAGGGCGACCTGCAGGAGTGCTCGCGGCTGATGCACGACACCCTCACGGATCTCGGCGCGCCGCAGACGCACACGACGGCGATCCTCGCCCGGTGGCACGCCGCCTCCGCGACGTTCACCTGGATCAACCACGGCCACGTCCCGCCGATCCTGATCACGGCCGACGGTCGCGTCGAGCTGCTGCACGAGCCCGTGGGGCCGCCGATCGGCGACAGCGAGGACGCGTCGGTCCCCCCGACTGGGTCGCGGCGGCTGGCGGCGGACGACCGGGTGATCCTGTACTCCGACGGCATCTCGGGTCGGGTCCGCTCCGACGGCACGCCGTTCGGCACGGACGGGATCATCGCGGCGGCCCGCACGGCGGCGAACGCCACGGCGGCGAGCACCGTGAACGCGGTGGAGGAGGCGGTCCTGAGCGCGGCCAAGGAGCCGCTCGACGACGACGCGACGATCGTCGTCCTCGCCCCGACCGCGTCCGGGGCGACGTCCCGCTGACGGCGCGCGGGGCCGGCGCCGGCCCCGCCCCCGGCACCGGGGCGTCGCGCCCGGGGTGTGGCGACGGCCACTTATGGGGATGTGACCCAGGACCGCCTACCGTAGGTCGTGACGTCCGACCGCCCCGCCGGAGACCGCCCCGCATGAGCACCCCGCAGCCGCCGACCGACCCCACCCCTGCGGCGCCCGCCGCCGAGCGCCCGATCGAGGCGGCCTCGCGCGACCTCGAGGCCGTGCTGCACGAGGTCAAGCGGGTCGTCGTCGGCCAGGACGCCATGCTCGAGCGGGTCCTCGTCGCGCTGCTGACCGGCGGACACGTGCTGCTCGAGGGCGTCCCGGGGCTGGCGAAGACGCTGACCGTCAAGACGCTCTCCACCGTGCTCGGCGGCCAGTTCCGCCGGGTGCAGTTCACGCCCGACCTGGTGCCCGCCGACCTGGTCGGCACGCGCATCTGGCGCCCCGACACCGGGACGTTCGAGACCCAGCTGGGCCCCGTCTTCGGCAACCTGCTGCTCGCGGACGAGATCAACCGCGCGCCCGCGAAGGTCCAGTCCGCGCTGCTCGAGGTCATGCAGGAGCGGCAGGTCACCCTGGGCGGCGAGACGTTCGCGCTGCCCGACCCGTTCCTGGTCCTCGCGACGCAGAACCCGATCGAGTCGGAGGGCACCTACCCGCTGCCCGAGGCGCAGGTCGACCGCTTCCTGCTGAAGGTGCTCGTGGAGTACCCGTCGATCGAGGACGAGGCCACCGTCGTGCAGCAGGCTGTCGCCGGCGGCGGGCAGGTGCGCCAGCTCATCACGCCGGAGCGGCTGCTGCGGCACCGCGAGACGGTGCGCGCCACGCACGTCGACCCGAGCGTCGTGCGCTTCGCCGTGCAGCTCGCCGACGCCACGCGCCACCCCGAGCGCTACGGCCTGGACGACCTGCGCGGCGTCGTCGACGTCGGCGCCAGCCCCCGCGGGCCGATCGGCATGGTCCAGGCCGCGCAGGCGCTCGCCGTGCTCCGCGGCCGCGACTACGTGACCACGCGCGACGTGCGCGCCCTCGCGCCCGACGTGCTGCGCCACCGCCTGGTGCTCTCGTACGAGGCGCACGCCGACGGGATGACGCCCGACGACGTGCTGCGCCGCGTGATGCGGGCCGTCGACCCGTCCGCCGGCGAGCTGGGCGGCACCGTCGGCGACGACGCGGACGGCCCGGACGACCGGCCCGGCGCGGACCGTCCGACCGCGGTGGCCGACGCCGCCTGAGCCCGTGCCGACGCCGCTGATCGATCCGCCGGGGCGGCAGGGCCCCGGCCGCGTCGGGGGCCCCGCCGTGCAGGCGATCGAGCTGGCCCTCGCGCGCCGCACCGGCGGCGTGCTGCCCGGCGAGCATCGCGCCGCCGGCCTGGGGTCGGGCACCGAGCTGAGCCAGCTGCGGCCGTACGTCGAGGGCGACGACGTCCGCCACCTGGACCCCGCGGCCAGCGCGCGCACCGGCGAGCCGCACGTGCGCGTCCACGTGCCCGAGCGGACCGTGACGACGTGGATCGCCCTCGACGTGTCGGCGTCGATGGCGTTCGGCACCCGCGACCGGCTGAAGTCGGACGTCGCCGAGGGCGTCGCCCGGGTCGTGTCGCGCGTCGGCGTGCGCCGCGGCGGGCGGATCGCCCTCTTCCGGTGGGGTGCCGGGGCCGGCGCCACGCGCCTGGTGCCGCCCGCCGGGGGCCGCGGCGCGCTGGGCACCGTCGACCGCGCGCTCGCCGAGGGCGTCGCGCCCGACGGCACGGCCGACGCCGAGGACCTGGCGACGGCGCTCGGCCGCCTGACGCGGATCGCGCGGCGGCCCGGCATCGTGACGGTCGTGTCCGACCTGCGCGACGGCTCCGCCTGGGAGCGCCCGCTGTCCGTCCTGGCGCGCCAGCACCGGGTGCTCGTGATCGAGGTCGTCGATCCGCGCGAGCTCGCGCTGCCCGACGCCGGCACCCTGCTGCTGGTCGACCCCGAGACGGGCGAGGACGTCGAGGTGGACACGTCGTCGCGGCGGCTGCGCGAGGCGTTCGCCCGCGCCGAGAGCGAGCGCCGCGAGGGCGTCCGGGCCGCGGTGCGCCGCACCCGCTCGGGCTTCCTGACCGTCACCACCGACGGGGACTGGCTGCGCGAGCTGGGCCGGGGGCTGGCGTGAGCCTGGCCGCCCCGCTCTTCCTGCTGCTGCTCCTGCTCCTGCCCGCGGGCTGGCTGGCGCTGCGCGCCGCCCGCGCGCGGCGCAAGCGGCACGCCATCCGGATGCCGGCGGTGTCGACGCTGCGGGCGATCGCGGGCGCCCAGCCGTGGCACCGCCGCTGGCTTCCTGCCGTCCTCCTCGCCGCCGCCGTCGCGCTGCTGGCGGTCGCGATCGCGCGGCCCGAGCGCACGGTGAAGGTGCCCGTCGAGCGCGCCACCGTGATGCTCGTGACCGACGCCTCGGGATCGATGGACGCCCAGGACGTCCAGCCGACGCGGATGGACGCGGCCCGCAACGCGGCCCTGTCGTTCCTCGACGGCGTGCCGGCGCAGACCCGCGTCGGCCTGATCGGCTACTCCTCGACGCCGAGCACGGTGCAGGAGCCGACGACGGACCGCGCCGTCGTCCGCGACGCCCTGAACGCCCTGCGGGCCGACGGCGGCACCGCCACGGGCGACGCGCTCGCCGTGGCCCTGGACGCGCTGAAGGCCGAGGGCGATCCGGCTGGCGGCGACAAGCCCCCGGGCGCCGTGCTGCTGCTCTCGGACGGGGCGTCGATGACGGGCGAGGACCCGATCGCCGTGGCCGAGCGGGCCCGGCGCGAGGGCGTGCCCGTCTACACGGTGGCCCTCGGCACCGACCAGGGCTACGTCACCGGCGGCCGCTACGGCGCGAGCATCCTGCGCGTGCCCCCGGACCCCGAGACGATGCGCCAGATCGCCCGCGTGTCCGGCGGCGAGTCGTTCACCGTCGACGACGCGAACGAGCTGGACAAGATCTACGAGCAGGTCGGCGCCCGCGTGGCGACCGAGTCCGAGCAGCGCGAGATCACCGCGTGGTTCGCCGGCGCCGCGCTGCTCGTCCTGCTCGCCGGCGTGGGCCTGGGCGTGCGCTGGCGCAGCCGGGTCGCGTAGCGGCCGCGGCGTCACCAGCACGTCACGCCGCGCCGGGCGGCCCGGGGTACCGTGACGGAGTGGACCGCGCCGCCGAGGAGCTGACCCCCGAGGAGGAGGCCGAGCGCGAGCGCGCGTGGAGCGCGCGCCCGCTCGACCCGCGGGACTACAGCCGCCGGACGCTGCTCGCCAACGAGCGCACGTACCTGGCCTGGTGGCGCACCGGCCTGACTGCGCTGACCGCCGCCCTCGCCGCCGCGCGCGTGGTGCCCGAGCTGACGGACGCCGACGTGCAGTGGCCCTACACGGCGCTCGGCGTCGGCTTCTCGATCATCGGCCTCGTCGCCATCGCCTACGGCCACCGCCGCCGGCTCGAGGTCGAGCGCGCGGTGCGCCGCGGCGAGTTCCCCGCCACGAGCGACCGCGTCACCGGCCTGGTGTCGCTCGTCGGGCTGCTGACCGGCGTCGCGATGCTGGCGATCATCCTGTTCGAGACGTAGGGGCGGGCCGCGCCTGACGCGGCGTCGGCCTGCCGTCACGCCGCGATCCCCGCATGGCACCGCGGCGCGGCGGACGCGCGGGGCCGTCAGCGGATCAAGAGCCAGACGACGAGCACCGCCGCCGCGAGGGCCCCGACGATCGTCCAGCCGGCGCGCGGCGACTGGGCCCAGCCCGCGTTGCCCCAGGCACCGCCCAGCGTGTGCGAGAACGGCTCGCGCCGAGCGTCCCGGCGCTGGTCGGCCGGGTCGTCGTCGCGTCCGCGGGGACGGCGCGCGTCGTGGGCCCGGAGCGCCAGGCCCACCAGGGCGGGGAGGACGACGAGCGCCGCGATCACGGCGACGACGATCACGACGGCGTCGGGGCCGCCGGATCCCGATCCGCCGCCGGCGGAGATCGCGAGGGGCACCGGCACGAGGCCAGCCTCGCAGGCCGACCGGTGCTCCGCTACGCCTGCCCGGTCTGGGCCCGGACGCGCGCGTCCTTCTCGTGCGACGCCGCCAGCAGCTCCTCCTGCGCGCGCAGGATCGCCGCCGTCCGCTCGGCGTCCCCAGTGGCGAGGATGCGCGCGGCGAGCAGGCCGGCGTTGCGGGCGTTGCCGACGCCGACGGTCGCGACCGGCACCCCGGCCGGCATCTGCACGATCGACAGCAGCGAGTCCATGCCGTCCAGGTGCTTCAGCGGGACGGGCACGCCGACGACCGGCAGCGGCGTGGTCGACGCCAGCATGCCCGGCAGGTGGGCCGCACCGCCCGCGCCGGCGATGATCACCTGCAGGCCGCGCTCGTGGGCCTCGGCGCCGTAGCGGACCATGTCGTGCGGCGCGCGGTGCGCCGAGACGACGCGGATCTCGTGGCTGATGCCGAACTCGTCCAGGGCGTCGGCGGCGGCCTGCATCGTCGGCAGGTCCGAGTCGCTGCCCATGACGATGCCGACGGTCGGTGCGCTCATGCGGGACTCCAGGGGTGCGGGTGGTGGACCGCGAACGGGTCGCGGGCCGGGGTGACGGGACGGCCGGCGACGGGCGGCGCGGCGGCGGGGAGGTCGCCGGGACGGCTCACGCCGCGTCGCCCTCGAGGATCTTCACGGCGCGCCACGCGGTCGCGCGCGCCGTCTCGACGTCCGGGCCGAGGGCGGTGACGTGGCCGAGCTTGCGGCCGGGCCGGGCGCCCTTGCCGTACAGGTGCACGTGGGCGCCCTCGACGGCGAGCGCCTGCGGCAGCCGCGACGCCGGGTCGCTGCCGTCGTCCGGGCCGACGACGTTGACGGTGACGGCGGCCGGCGCGGTCAGCGCGGGCGAGCCGAGCGGCCAGCCGAGCACCGCGCGGACGTGCTGCTCGAACTGCGAGGTGACCGCGCCCTCGATCGAGTAGTGGCCCGAGTTGTGCGGGCGCAGCGCGAGCTCGTTGACCGACAGGCCCTCGGCGGTGACGAACAGCTCGACGGCGATCAGGCCGGTGGCGTCGATGTGCTCGACGATGCGGCGCGCCAGGTCTGCGGCCTCGTCGGCCAGCGCGGCGGGGATCTCGGCCGGGGCGATCAGCTCGCGCAGCATCGCGTGGCGCTGCACCGTCTCGACGACGGGGTAGACGACGCTCGACCCGTCGGCGGTGCGGGCGACGAGCGCGGCGACCTCGCGCTCGATCGGCAGCTTCGGCTCGACCAGGACGCCGTCGGGCAGGCCGGCGAGCATCGCGGCGGCCTCGTCCACGTCGTCGACGACCTGCACGCCGCGGCCGTCGTACCCGCCGCGCGGGGCCTTCAGCACGAGCGGCCAGCCGTGCTGCTCGGCGAACGCGACGACCTCGTCGGCGCTCGTCGCGCGGATCCACGGCGGGACGGGAAAGCCGGCGTCCCCGAGCGTCTGCCGCTGGTGCAGCTTGTCCTGCGCGACGAGCTTCGCCGCGGGCGACGGAACGAGCCGGTGCCCCTCGGCCTCGAGCGTGCGCAGGTGCTCGGGGTCGATGCCCTCGAACTCGAAGGTCAGGACGTCGACATCGACAGCGAACGCGCGCAGCGTGTCGAGGTCGTCCGTCGAGCCGACGACCGCCTCGACGCCGGCGAGCACCGCGGCCTCGGACGGGTCGTTCGCCAGCACCCGCAGGTCGACGGCGAGCGGGATCGCGGCCTGCTGGTCCATCCGGGCCAGCTGCCCGGCGCCGAGCACCCCGACGCGCGGCCGCCGCGGGCCGGACTCGTCCTGGGCGGGGCGCGCGTGCACGATCTCGCTGCTCACCGGGTGAAGGGTAGTTGCGGCGCGGCGCGAGGGCCGGCGCGATGCGCCTCCCCGCCTCGCGCACCCCGCAGCCCGATCTCTCGACCGGCCACCCCGCGACCCACGCGGCTGATCGCCTCACGTGGGACGGTTGCCCGACGATGATCGACGCGATCACCCCGATCCTCGAGCACCTGGACCGCGCGGACCCGGGCGGCGTCCTCGGCGTCTACCTGTACGGCTCCGCCGTGACCGGCGGCCTGCGCCCGAACAGCGACCTCGACCTCCTGGTGATAACCCGCCGGTCCCTGACGCGTACGGAGCGCGCGGAGCTCGTGTCGGCGCTGCTCCACACGTCCGGTCCGACCGTCGGCGCGGACCCCAGGCCCGAGACCCGACGCCCCATCGAGCTGACGAGCCTCGTGGCGGGCGCGGGGACGTCGTGGGAGGCCCGCGCTCATCGCGACTTCCAGTACGGCGAGTGGCTCCGGGCCGAGCTGCTCGCCGGGGGCGCACCGCACCCCGAGGACGACCCGGACGCCGTGACGCTCGTCGCGACCGCCCACGAAGGGCACCGCGTCCTGCGCGGGGCGCCGCTGGAGGACCTCGTCGCACCGGTGCCGCCCGCGATGCTCCGCCGCGCGAACCTGGCGGCGATCCCGGACATCCTCGAGGAGATCGAGGGCGACGAGCGCAACACGCTGCTGGTCCTGTCCCGCATGCTCGTGACCTTGCGCACGGGCCGCATCGTCACGAAGGACGCCGCCGCCGACGCGGTCGCCCCCACGCTGACGCCTGCCGACCGCGAGCTGCTGGAGCGCGCGCGGGACGGCTACCTGGGCACGTCCGCCGATGACTGGACCGCTTTCGTCCCGCGCGTCACCGCCCTGGCGCACCTGCTCGCCGACCGCGCCCACGCGGCGGCCTCCGGCGACGCGCCCGTCTCGCCCTGACCACCGCCGCGCTCACCGTCGCCGGCAGCGGCGTGGTGGTGTCCGCCCCGCCGGGGCCGCTACCCTTGGGCGACCGGGGGCCTTAGCTCAGTTGGTAGAGCATCTGCTTTGCAAGCAGAGGGTCGGGGGTTCGAATCCCCCAGGCTCCATGGGGACGTCGACGTCGGGGCGGCGCGCCGCAGAGGCGTGGTGCCGGGGCTAGAGGCCCGACGGTGCCGCTCGTGCGGTGAGCCGCTGACCGCGGGTCCGCGTCACGACGATCCCCGGACGCCCGCGCTTCGTCTCGGCGTCCCAGGCGGCGGTGCGGCCGTCCCACCAGAACGGCGCGAACGTGCTCCGCACGAGCCCATGGCGCTGTCGGCCGAAGCTCAGGCGCACCCCGCGGCGTCCGCGAGCATCGGCCAGCCACAGCCGGTCCTGCTCACGCCCGCGCGCCCCCGCGCCCTCGAGCGTCGCGCCGACGATCGACCGTTCTCCCAAGACCATGCCGGCGACGGCGGTCGCCCGGCGGAGCGGTCGGCTCACCCGGCGCACCCGCCCGCTCGCGTCGACGGCGACCGCATGCAGGGTCCTCGCGCGGCGGGAGGCCACGGTGACGGAGAGTCCGCCGTCGGGGGCGAGCGCCAGCTGGGGCCGCGACGACCGACCGACTCCGGCCGCGGTCGTCAATGCCCGCGCCGTGACGCGGTACCGCTCGGCGCCCGTCCGCAGATCCACCACGTGCGCGGCGCCGACCCCGCGGGCCCACCGGGGCTTCGCGCCTTCGAGCGGCCCGTCGAACACGAGCGCCGACGCTCCGCTGGTCTCGGCGACGGCGGGCGACGCCCCCAGCGGCCCTCCGTCGAGGCCGTCGACGATCGCCCCGCCCTGGACGGTCTCCGCGCGAAGCACCGGTGCCGTGCCGGGGACGAAGGCCTCCGCGAGCCGTCCGCCGGAGACCGGGCTGACCCCGAGCGCGGGAACGCGCTGCTGCGAGAGGAGACGCCCGGACCCGGCGTCGAACACCGCCCGGAACCCGCTCTCCAACCCGCGGGCGTTCGTCGTCGGGTCGGCGGCCGGAAGCGCCCACTGACCGACCACCACGACGCGGCCGTCGTGCCACCTCGCCGCCGGGTTCACGACGTCGACATCCACACCGCCAGCGGGCTGAGGACGCTCGAGAGCACCAACGTCGAGCGTGACGCGTCTCTCCCGCCCCCCGGCGAGCGGCACGGTCCGAACGTCGAATCCGGTCGTCTCGAACGGGAACACGCCGGCCCTGCGCTGTAGTAGCCAGTTGACCTGGCCGTCGTCGACCGTCGCGCCGCTCGAGGACCCACCGGTCTCAAGCGCGTCCGTCGGCGCCAGGGCGGCCCACTCGCCACCGCGCGCCTGCGCCGACACCGCGCCGAGACCCGCCAAGCCGGCGAGGCACACGGCCGACGTGACCAGCGACGCGCCGACCCGGCCGGCGGTGCCCCACGCTTGCCGGCGCGCTGAGCCAGGCTCCTCGCAGATCCCACCCATCGGTCGACCGTACACGCCAGGCCCGGCGGCAGCGGCCGCCCACAGCACCGCGTCGGACCTGCCACCGTGATGGCGTGATCACCGACTTCCTGCTGGCCCACCGGTGGCTGATGCCGGCGGTGCTGGCGGCGTTCGTGGTCGTCGGCCCGTTCGCCGCGCCGGCCCTCGCCTCCCGCCCGCGCATCGCGTGGGCCCTGGCGCTGCTGTCGCTCCTCCCCCTCGCGGCGCTGACGCTCGTCCCGGTGGATCGCGAGCTCTTCTCGCGCTGCGAGGTCGGGTGGTCGCTGCCGACGCCCGCGCGCGTCGAGCTGTTCGCCAACCTCGTCCTGTTCGTGGCGCCCGCCTACCTGGCCGCCGTGGCCAGCCGCCGGCCCCTGGCCGCGCTCGCGGCGGCCTGCGTCCTGTCCGCGGGGATCGAGATGCTGCAGGCGCTCGTGCCGGCGATCGGCCGTTCGTGCGACACGAGCGATTGGCTCGGCAACGCGCTCGGGGCGGTCGTGGGCGTGGGGCTCGCGGCCGTCGCCCTGCGCCGGCACCGACGGCGGGGGACGCGCGAGCCGCTGCCCGCCTGACCGCGCACGCCGGTACGGTGCCGCCCATGCTCGCGCTCGGTCTGGTCTTCGCGGGGATCGGCGCCGCGATCCACGTCTACATCTTCGTCCTCGAGTCGTTCTGGTGGACGACGCGGGCGCGGGCCGTCTTCGGCACCACCCCCGACCAGGCCGAGGCGACGCGCGAGCTCGCCTACAACCAGGGCTTCTACAACCTCTTCCTGGCGATCGCCGTGGCCGCCGGCATCGTCTTCGCGGCGGCCGGGAACGAGACCGTCGGCGGGACGCTGGTACTCACGGGCGCCGGGATGATGGTCGCCGCCGGCCTGGTGCTGCTGGCTTCGTCGCCGGACAAGGCGCGCTCGGCGCTCATCCAGCTCGGCGCGCCGGCGGTCGGCGTGGTGCTGACGGCGATCGCGCTGGCGGGCTGAGCCGGCGCGCCGTCTCCGGCATCGCCACCCCGACGTTCGGCCCACGCCGCCGGTCGACAGGGGCGCCGCTCAGGCGTCCACCAGCTTCACCGCCGGCGGCACGAGCGACGCGAGCGCCGCCGCGTCGGCGGTCCCCGGCGCCGCCGTCCAGACGACCATGCGCAGGTCGGTGCCGAGGAACTCCGTCACGTCGCAGTCGACGGTGATGGGCCCCGCCGTGCGGTGGCGGAAGGTCTTGCGCGAGGTCGCCGGCAGAGCGGCCGGGGCGTGCTGCCAGAGCGCGGCGAAGCGCTCCGACGCCGCGCGCAGCTCGGCGACGATCGCGCGCACGCCCGGGTCGTCGGGATGGCGGCCGAGCTGCAGGCGCAGGTCGCCGACGATCTGCCGCTCGTACAGGGCGGTGTGCTCGGCGTCGCGCTCCACCCAGAGGGGGCCGAGGAACTGGTTGCGGGCCGCGTTGTCGCCCACGATCCGCTCGGAGAGGAGGGCCCGCGTCAGGGCGTTGGCCGCCACGACCGTCCACGCCGGGTCGAGCACCAGGACCGGGACGTCGCGGAACCGCGCCACGATCCGCTCGACGGACGGCGTCAGAGCCCGGACCGCGATCCCGCCGCCGGCCCCGGCGTGGCCGGCGACCCGGTACAGGTGCGCGGCCTCCACGTCGTCCAGCCGCAGCGCCCGGGCCAGCGCCGCGACGACCGACGGGGAGGGGGCGGTGGCGCGACCCTGCTCGAGGCGCATGAGGTAGTTGACCGAGATCCCGGCCCGCTCCGCGACCTCCTCGCGCCGCAGTCCCGGAGCGCGACGCGGACCGTCGCCGACCAGGCCCACCTCGGCAGGCACCAGCCGGTCCCGCCACGCGCGCAGGCACTGGGCGAGATCGGTCTCCACGCCGTCGATGATGGCACCGCGGCCAGGCGGCCCCGTGGCGTGGCGGGCCACCGCTTCGGTCCTCCGCGCCGACCGGTCGTGGCCGCGGTGCCCCGTCGCCGCCGGTCCGCCCGGGTGGGACTCCCCGGCCCATGGTGGCCGCGACCGCCGCCGAGCACCATGTCCTCCATGCCCATCACCCTCATCACCGGCGGCAACAAGGGCCTCGGCCGCGAGGCCGCCCGCCGCCTGGTCGCCGCCGGCCACGACGTCTGGATCGGCGCCCGCGACCCGGAGCGCGGCCGCGAGGCCGCCGACGCGATCGGTGCGCGCCACGTGCAGCTCGACGTGACCGACGACGCCAGCGCCGCGGCGGCGGCGCAGCACGTGGCCGCGGCGACCGGCGGCGTGCTCGACGTGCTCGTCAACAACGCGGGCGTGGGCGGCAGCCAGGCGCCCGTCCCCGAGGTGACCGTCGCCGAGCTCGAGGAGGTCTACGCGGTGAACGTGTTCGGCCCCGCCCGCGTCTTCCGCGCCTTCCTGCCGCTGCTGACGGCCGCCCCGCACGGCGTCGTCGTCAACGTGTCGAGCGGCCTGGGGTCGCACGAGGTCACCTCGACGCCCGGCCGCATCGAGAGCACGTTCCAGGCCCCCGCCTACACGTCGTCGAAGGCGGCGCTGAACATGCTGACCAGCCAGTGGGCCGCCGCGCTGCCGTCCTTGCGGATCAACGCCGTCGACCCCGGCTACACCGCGACCGACTTCAACGGCCACAGCGGCCCGCAGACCGTCGAGGAGGGCACGGACGCGATCGTCACCGCGGCGTCCTTCGGCCCCGACGGCCCGACGGGCACGTACTTCGACCGGCACGGCGCCATCGGGTGGTGAGCCGCCGGCCGGCGGATCGGGGCCGCCCCGGTCCGCACCGCCCGCGGATGGCCTGCGGGTCGGAGCGCGACCGTCGCCCGCGCCGGGCCGCCCTACCCCACCTTCCGCAGGCTGCGCGCGAGCGCGTACATCTCCTTCGGCGACAGCTCGTCCGTCAGGGTGTTCGTGATCCAGTAGGTGCCCGACGGCGCCTGCCACAGCAGGCGGCGGATGTTCTTGCCGTCGTACTGCACGCGCCAGGTGCGGCCGCCCAGCCGCACCGCGTCGGTGGCCAGGGCCAGGATCGGCGGGCTCTTCCACGTCGTGCCCTCGACGCCGTAGTACTGGCCGTTGTCGCCGGTCGTGGCGACGATGCGGTAGCTCGGCCACTTCGGCTTGCGGTCCTTGCCGAGGATCCCGTAGCCGCGGGTCATCTCGTCCTCGTACGCGCCGCGGCCGTAGCGCAGCGTCGGCGCGTAGACGTCGACGCCGGAGACGCCGCCGCGGACCACGCCGGCGGAGCGCTCCATGCCCGCGGTGTCGGTGGTCAGCGAGGCGGGCGTGGCCGCCTTCAGGCGCTTCGCGCGCCGCTTGCGGGGCTTGCCGCCGGACGTCTTCTTCGCGGGCCGCTTCGTCTTCTGCTTCGCCACCTCGGGGTGCAGGAACTGCTGCCGGGCCCGGGCCAGCGCCTGCGGGGTCGTGAGGACGTCGCCGGAGTCGTCGTCGGCGTCGGACAGGTCGCCGAGCTTGATCCGCGCCGTCGGCTTGTCCGTCACGTACAGGCCCAGCTTGGCCAGGGCGAGCAGGCGGCGCGGCGAGCCCGCGACGTTCGTGTTGACGTACTTGCCGACCTTCTGGACCAGGTCGCCGGTGATCGCCTCCATCGGGTCGATCTGCGAGCGCACCTCGGCGATGTAGTTGGCCTGCCGCGCCTCGCGGATGAAGTCGCTGTCCTGCACGCGGAAGCGCACGTACGCCAGCGCGGCCTGGCCGCACAGCAGCTGGTAGCCGGCCGGCTGGTCGATCTGCGCGTGTCCGCTGTTGGGCGGCACGAAGTACTTGCGGTCGACCTCGGCGTACAGGCAGCCGAAGTAGTTGACGAGCTGCGCGAACGCGTCGAACTTGACCGAGATGACGTCGTTGATCCGGAACGGGTCGGCGGGCGTGCCGAGCAGCGTGTTGCGGATCGTCTTCGTCAGCTTCGTCGCCCCGCCCTGCGCCCACGCGGAGTTCAGCTTGTCCTGCCCGGGCGGGCCGAGCGACGGCACGCGCAGGTCGCGCGGCAGCGACAGCATCGTCGTCGCCTTCGCGTCCGGGTCCAGCCGCACCAGGATCATGGTGTCCGACCGGCTCTTCGCGTCCTTGCCGTCGGAGTACCGGTGGTCCAGGCCGGTCAGCAGGATCGTCTGCGCGGCGCCCGGCTTCGGCTTGTCGAGGATCCGCTCGGTGCTCGGGTCCAGGTGGCCCAGCGGCGCCGCGATCCGGCGCGCCTCGTGGTCGATCCCCGTGGCGACGGCGGTGCCGACGGTCGCCACGACGACGACCCCGGCGAGCAGGATGCGGAGGGCGAGCCAGCGGCCGGGGCGGGGAGCGGGATGCACGTGGAGGATCCGAAGGGTCGGCGGGCGAGCGGCCCGCGGTCGGGCGTGGGCCGCCGTACGGCACACACGCGCGCGGATCATCGTAGGGCCCGCCGCCGGCCGGGACGCCGGTTCGCGACGGATCTCACGCCCGGGGTGGCGTGGCCCCGTGCGACCGGGCGCGTCGACGCTCGCGGAGTGGACGAACGGCGGGTGGCGGGCGTCGTCTACGCCGCGGCGCGCAGCCGCATCGTCAGCGTGCCGGCGTCCGGGTCCGCGTCGATCTGCACGTCCGGCACGTCGTCCGGGCCCAGCGCCCGCGGGTGCGTGCCGCCGCAGGCGAACGCGACGGCCGCGTCGCCCGCCGTCGAGGACCAGCGGCGGCGGTCGGCGAGCGCGCACGCGCCGGGCTCGAGCGCGATCGCCGGCGACGCGCCCAGCCACGCCTCCAGGTCCGCCCGGACGGCGTCGCGCAGCGCCTCCGGGTCCGCCAGGGCCGCCGGGACGAAGCCCTTCTTGCGCAGCGACTTGCCGGCGCGATACTCGTCGACGCTGCCGTCCGCGGCGATCGTGCTGCGCTCCATCGCCAGGGCGTCGAAGTCGACCGTCCCCAGGCTGTCGGCGCGGCCCGGATCCTTGCGCCACGCGCCGGCGGCGGCGAGCGCGCGGTTGAGGGCCAGTGCGCCGAAGTGGCAGACGGAGTGCGCGCGCGAGAGGGCCGCGCGCCGCGCCTCGTCGACCCGCAGCTCGATCTCGTCGCCGACCGCCGGGGCCGACGCCGCGGGGACGTGGTGGACCACGCAGGCCACGGCGCCCTCGGCCGCCCCGTCCGCGTCCACGATCGCGCCGTCCTGCAGCGCGCCCTCGGAGCACGTGGCCTGGACGGTCTCGCCGCCGACGGTCACCGCGATCGCGTCGGCGGGCTGATCCGGCCAGCGCGGGCTCTCGGGGTGGCACGGCGTGCGGTCGACGACGACGTCCGCGACGTCGCCGCGGACCCGCACGGCCAGGACGCGGGCGCGCTCGTGCACGTTGCCGGCGGGATAGGTGATGAGCGGGTCGGCCATGCGGGCTCCTTCGACGACGGGGACCGCCGCCATCTTGCCGCCCCGGGCCGCCGGTCAGCCCGCCGGCGCGGGCAGCGCCGCGAGCGCGTCGACCAGCGGCGCCAGCTCCGGCACCTCGCGTGCCTCGTCCAGGGCCTCGCGCAGCACGCGGTCGTGCGTCGGCCGGGCCGCAGCGAGCAGCTCCTGCCCGGCCGGGGTCACCTCCGTGTAGATGCCCCGACGGTCGGTCGGGCACAGGTAGCGCGAGAGCAGCCCGCGGTCCTCCAGGCGCGTGACCAGGCGGGTCGTCGCGCTCTGCGACAGGACGGCCGCGGCGGACAGCTGCTGCATCCGCATGTGGTGCTCCTCCTGGCGGCTGAGGACGTCGAGCACCGTGTACTCGGAGACGCTCACACCGTGCTCGGCCGCGAGGGCCTTCGCCAGACGTCCGTCGATGCGGTCGTGCAGGGCCGCGAGCGTGCGCCATCCCTGGGCGCGGGCCTCGGCGGCATCGGCGGGCATGGTCATCGGGGCGTCTCCCTCACGGCAGGCAGGTTGCGTCCAGCTGCGCGGCGTGCAACGATAAGCCGCGTCAGCAATAGCCCGCGTCCGAAACTATTTCGCTCGCGGGTTGTCGCTCTCGTCTCTCCACGTTACCGCCACCCCGAGGTCACCACCATGCCTCTCGCGCTGCTCGCCCTCGCGATCGGCGCCTTCGGGATCGGCACGACCGAGTTCGTCATCGCCGGTCTGCTGCCCGAAGTCGCCGCCACCTTCGACACGTCCGTCCCCACCGCCGGCCTGCTCATCTCGGGCTACGCCCTCGGCGTGGCGATCGGCGCCCCGCTCATCACCGCCGCCACCACCCGGCTGCCGCGCAAGGCCGTGCTGCTCGGGCTGATGGGGCTGTTCATCGCCGGCAACCTCGTCTCGGCCGTCGCGCCGACGTACGCGGTGATGCTCGTCGGCCGGATCCTCGCCGCCCTCTGCCACGGCGCGTTCTTCGGCATCGGCTCGGTCGTCGCGGCATCCGTCGTCGCCCCCGAGCGCCGGGCGCAGGCCATCGCGCTGATGTTCACCGGGCTGACGCTCGCCAACGTTTTGGGCGTCCCGCTCGGCACGCTGCTGGGCCAGCACCTCGGCTGGCGCTCGACCTTCTGGGTCGTCACCGGCCTGGGCGTCGTCGCGTTCCTCGGCATCGCGGCGCTCGTGCCGCACCAGCCCGGCTCGACGGCCGGCCTGCGCGGCGAGCTCGCCGCCTTCCGCCGCCCCGGCCTGTGGCTCGCGTTCGCGATGACCGCCCTCGGCTACGGCGGCGTCTTCGCCACGTTCACGTTCGTCGCGCCGATGATGACCGAGGTCGCCGGGTTCTCCGACGGCGCGATCACCCCGCTGCTCGTCGTCTTCGGCGTCGGGCTGGTGCTCGGCAACCTGTTCGGCGGCCGGCTCGCGGACCGCGGCCTGATGCCCGCGCTGCACCGCATCTTCGCCGGCCTGCTCGTCGTCGCGGTCGTCTTCGCGTTCACCGCGCACTCGCAGGTCGGCTCGATCGTCACCCTCTTCGCGTTCGGCTTCGCCGGCTTCGCGACGGTGCCGCCGCTGCAGTCGCTCGTCCTGCGCCACGCCCCCGGGGCGCCGATGCTCGCGTCGGCGGGGAACATCGCCGCGTTCAACCTGGGCAACGCCCTCGGCGCGTGGCTCGCGGGCCTGGCCATCTCGGCCGGCCTGGGCTACACGAGCCCCAACTGGGTCGCGGCCACGATGGTCGCCGCCGCCCTCGGCGTCGCCGCGGTCGCCAGCCGCCTGGAGCGCCGCGACACCACCGCCGCCGCCGGCGCGCCCGCCGGCGCGGCCGCCTGATTCCCACCCCCGACCGGAGGCCCCCATGACCGCCCTCTCCCCCGCCGTCCCCACCGTCGCCCTGAACGACGGCCGCACGACCCCGCAGCTCGGCTACGGCGTCTTCCAGATCCCCGAGGACGCGACCGAGGCCGCCGTCCTGGCCGCGCTCGAGGCCGGCTACCGGCACCTCGACACCGCCGCGATCTACGGCAACGAGGCCGCCGTCGGCCGCGCCATCGCGGCGTCCGGCGTCCCGCGCGACGAGCTGTTCGTCACCACGAAGCTGTGGATCGACGGGCACGGCCGCGAGGAGGCGCCGCGCGCGTTCGCCGCCAGCCTCGACCGCCTGGGCCTGGACCACGTCGACCTGTACCTGATCCACTGGCCCGTGCCCGCGACCGACCGCTACGTCGAGACGTGGCGCGCGCTGGCCGACCTGCGCGCCGACGGCCGCGCGCGCTCGACCGGCGTCTCCAACTTCACGTCCGCCCAGCTGGCGCGCGTGATCGACGAGACGGGCGTCGTGCCCGCCGTCAACCAGGTCGAGCTGCACCCGCTCCTGCCGCAGGACGAGGTCCGCGCCGCCAACGCCGCCCGCGGCGTCGTCACGCAGGCCTGGAGCCCGCTCGCCCAGGGCCGCCTGGACGGCGATCCGACCGTCGCGCGGATCGCCGCGAAGCACGGCGTCGCGCCTGCGCTCGTCCTGCTGCGCTGGAACCTGGACCAGGGGAACGTCGTGCTGACGAAGTCGGCGACGCCGGCGCGGATCCGGCAGAACCTCGACGCGCTCACGCTGGCGCTGGACGCGGAGGACGCGGCGGCGCTGGCCGGCCTGGCGACGGGCGAGCGCGGTGGCCCGGACCCGGAGACGTTCGCGGGCTGAGGGTCGGGCGGGTCGGGGCGCCCGACGGTCGCCCGGCGCAGTCAGCCGACGCAATACGGGCGCACCCGCCGCCCGTAGCGTGCCCCGCAGTCCCCCGCTCTCCCCGAACCCCCCGAGGCCCCCATGCCCTACGTCACCGTCGGCCACGAGAACTCCGCGCCGATCGAGCTGTACTACGAGGACCACGGCGACCCGTCCGCGCCGCCCGTCGTCCTGATCCACGGCTTCCCGCTCAGCGGCGCGTCGTGGGAGAAGCAGCTGCCGCCGCTGCTCGCCGCCGGCCACCGCGTCATCACGTACGACCGCCGCGGCTTCGGCAAGTCCAGCCAGCCCGCCGTCGGCTACGACTACGACACGTTCACCGCGGACCTCGACGCGCTCCTGACGGCGCTCGACCTGCAGGACGTCGCGCTCGTCGGCTTCTCCATGGGCACGGGCGAGGTGACGCACTACATCGGCACCCGCGGCACGTCGCGCGTGCGCAAGGCCGCGCTGCTCGGCGCGATCCCGCCGTTCCTGCTGCAGACCGACGACAACCCCGAGGGCGTGCCCGGCGACGTCTTCACGGGCATCGAGGACGCGATCAAGGCCGACCGCCCCAGCTACCTGACGGCGTTCCTGGCGGACTTCAACAACGTCGACGACCTCGGCCCGGCCCGCATCACCGACGAGGCCCTGCGCGGCCAGTGGCAGGTCGCCTACGGCGCGTCCGGCGTCGCGACGCTCGCCTGCGTGCAGACGTGGCTGACGGACTTCCGCGCCGACATCGAGAAGTTCGACGTGCCGACGCTGCTCGTCCACGGCACCGCCGACCGCATCCTGCCCCTCGACGCCACCGCCGGCCGCCTGCCCGCGATCTTCGAGCGCATCGGCACGCCGCTGACGCACGTCTTCGTCGAGAACGCCCCGCACAACCTCGGCTGGACCCACGCGGACGAGCTGAACGAGGCGCTCGTCTCGTTCCTCGCGGACTGAGGGGGCGGGCGGGGCGGCTGGCCGCGCCACGGCGCCGATCGGGCGCCCCGGACCCGGCCGCGCGCGCCGGAACCGGGGTCGGCCGCGCCACGGCGCCGGTTCCGCCCCCCCGGGTGGCCCTCACGGGGTCACGATCCCGCCCTCGCGCGGGTCTACCCTCGATCCATGGAGCAGGACAACGCCCTCGGAGCCTTCCTCCGCGCCCGGCGCGAGCAGGTGCAGCCGGAGGACGTCGACCTGCCCGCGTTCGGGCGGCGGCGCGTGCCGGGGCTGCGGCGCGAGGAGCTGGCGATGCTCGCCGGCGTCTCCAACGCGTACTACGTGCGGCTGGAGCAGGGGCGCGACCGGCATCCCTCGCCGCAGGTGCTCGAGGCGCTCGCGCGGGCGCTGCAGCTCGACGAGAGCGCCACGCGGCACCTGCACTCGCTCGCCGCGCCCGCGCCGCGGCGCCGTCGGCCGAGCCCGAAGCCCGAGCGCGTGCGGCCCGAGCTGGCGCGGCTGCTGGACCAGCACCTGGACGCGCCGGCGTTCGTCTTCGGCCGGCACCTCGACATCCTGGCCGCGAACGCGCTGGCGGGCGCGCTGCACCCGTCGTTCCGCGTGGGCCGCAACGTCGTGCGGGACGCGTTCCTGGACGACGAGGTCCGCGCCCAGTTCGCGTGCCCGGAGCGCGCAGCGGCGGGCTGCGTGGCCGCTCTCCGCGCGTCGGTCGGCGCCGACGTCGACCACCCGCGCCTGGTCGAGCTCGTCGGCGAGCTGTCCCTGAAGAGCGACGAGTTCCGCCGCCTGTGGGCGCGGCACGAGGTGCGGGAGAAGGCGTCGGGCGTCAAGCGCTTCCTCCACCCGCAGCTCGGCGAGCTCGAGCTGGGCTACCAGTCCTTCGCCGTCTCGGGCGCGGACCGGCAGCTGCTCGTCACGTACTACGCACAGCCGGGGACGCCGGCCGAGCGGTCCCTCGACCTGCTGCGCACCCTCGCCGCGCCCTCGCCGGCGGCGCAGCGGGCAGCGGACGCCGCGCCGGCCGACCCGTCGGCACCGGCCGCCTGACCGCCGTCAGCTGCGCGGCGGTGATCTCCAGCGTGGGGGCCACGTCGGCCCCCTGCGTCGCCTTCTCGCGCGCGCTCGTGCGGCGCGCGGCGGGGGCGACGAGCCCGCGCACGTAGTCGGCCTCGGCCGCTCGGGCGGCCCGCTGCCAGCGCAGCGTCTCGGTCGTGCGATCCATGGGGACCATGCTGTCGCGCGCGGACGGTGGTAGCCAGAGCCCTGCGGAGCGTGGGAGCGGCAGGGTCACCCTCGGGGGTGCCGGGTGTGCATGGGGGCCGGGCGGCGGCTCGCGATGGGGCGGCCGTGGCCCGGCGGACCGACCCGCGGCGAGGCGGCCGGGCCGCGGGCCGCCGCATCCGCGCCGGACCGGGGCGTCCGCCGCAGCACCGGACGGCTGCCGAGGGCCCGACCGTCCGCCGCAGGCCGCGATCGGCCCCCGCAGGACCAGTCGCGAGCCGCGGGACCAGTCGCGAGCCGCGGGACCAGTCGCGAGGCGCAGCCGCCGTTGAGTTCGGGATCATGCCGCTCCAGGCGGCACGATCCCGAACTCAACTCGCACCCGCCCGCCCCTCGTCCGTAGCCTTCCCCCGCGTGCGATCCGGAACCATCAGCGCCGCGCTGCGTGGCACCATCACCGGCCTGGCGGCCGAGGCGACCCACGATCAGGGCACGGCCATCGCGGCGGCGATCGAGGACGTCCTCGATCAGCGGGGCCTGCAGTCGCCGTTCGGCGGCGCGCACCCGTGGGGCGCCGCCGGCACGGCGAGCGCTCCCGCCCCGGACGGCGCGCTCGGCCTGCTCGGCGCGTTCGCCGGCGTGCTCGCGGGCGACGGGACCACCGTGCCCCCGGCCGCCGGCGTCGGCGCGGTGTGGGCCGGCGTCGAGGCCCTCGGACCCGTCGAGGTCGTCGACGCGACGGTCTCGGTGCCGCTGTGGGCCCTCGCCTCCGGGGTCTCCGACGCCACGGGCTGGCTGCTGCACGGCGCGCCGGGCGGCACCGCCGACGCGGCCGGGGACGCGTGCGCGGTCCGGGTCGACGGCGCCGAGCTCGGCGATCCGCGCCTGTCCGGTGCGCTGCGCGACGGCTTGACGGGTGCGCTCGGCGCCGTGGACGCCCCGGCGGACGTCCTCGCCGCGCTGCGGCAGGCCGAGGCCGCGGCGCCGACGCCCTACCGCGAGCACGGGCGGAGCGGCTCTCCCGTCTGCGTGGTCGTGCCGACAGGGCGATGGAGCAGCGCGCTCGCCGAGGCGCTGGTCACCGAGGTGCTGGCGAGCTGCCTCACCGTCGGGATGACGGGCGACGTCGCGGTGACGGCGCGCGGGCTGGGACCGGAGCACCGGCCGGCGGCGAGCGTCCGCGCGTAGCGCGACCGGACCGCGGACCGGCGGACGAGCGTCTCGGGAACGAGTTCGGGATCAGGCCGCCTAGAGCGGCTCCATCCCGAACTCAACGGTTGCGTCCTGCCCCGTCGCCGCATCGCCCCGCGCCGCATCGCCCCGCGCCGCATCGCCCCGCGCCGTATCGCCCCAGCTGCCGCGCGCCGCGCCGTCGGCCCCGGCCCTCCCCCACGCCGCCCGGCGCCGTCCCAGCCGGTCCCGCCGCGCCGCCCGCCCCGCCCCGCTCGCGCCCCGCCCCGCCCGGCGACGCACCCCCGTCCGCCCGGCCCCCTACCCCGCCTCCGCCGGCCGCCGCCGCGTCACCTTCTGCCGCATCCGGGACTGGCGGTCGAGGACCATCAGCGTCTTCGTCGCGGTCACCTTCCCGCTGCCGCGCAGGGTGTTGACGAAGCGCTGCAGCTCGTGGACGTCGCTCACGCGCACGCGGACGATCGCGTCGGGGTCGCCCGCCGTCGTGCAGACCTCCTGCGTCTGCGGCATCGCCATCACGGAGCGGACGACCTCCTCCGTGTCGACGTGGCCGGGCATCCGCAGCTCGAGGAACGCCTCGAGCGCCGGCTCGACCTTGCTCTGGTCGAGCACGACCGTGTAGCCCACGATCACGCCGAGCAGCTCCATCCGGTCGATCCGGCGCTTGACCGGGGCCGGCGACAGGTGCACCGCGGCCGCGATGTCGCGCACCGTCCGCCGGGCGTCCTCCTGCAGCAGCTCGAGGATCCGGTGGTCGGTGTCGTCCAGGCCGACGTGCTCCGCCATGCGGCGCACGCTAGCGCGAACGTGCGAGTTCGTTGCGCCGACACGCCGGTCGACGAACCTTTCGTGCGTGGCGGTGCCGCTTCGCACGCCGGACGCGACACGGTGATGCCGATCACAGATCGTGCGGTCATGTTCCAGGTCTCCGGGTCGCCGCATCCCCTCGACGTCCGCCGGCCGATCGCGCGTCCCGGCGTGACGCTCGAGGACCGCTACGAGGCCGAGGGCGGTCCCGCCCTGATGTCCGGCATCCAGGCGCTCGTGCGCTCGCTGCTCGACGTGCGCCGCCTGGACGCGGCGCGGGGGCGCAACACGGCCGTCTTCGTCTCGGGGTACCAGGGCTCGCCGCTCGGCGGCCTGGACCAGGAGCTCATGCGCAACCGGAAGCGCCTGGACCCGGCGGGGATCGTCTTCACCCCCGGCATCAACGAGGAGCTCGCCGCCACCGCGGTCGGCGGCAGCCAGCTGCTCGACGAGCTCGAGGGCCGGCGCCACGACGCCGTCACCGGCTTCTGGTTCGGCAAGAGCCCGGGCCTGGACCGCGCGGCCGACGCGATCCGCCACGCCAACCTGGCCGGCACCGCCCCGCTCGGCGGCGCCGTCGCGTGGATCGGCGACGACCCGTCGAGCAAGTCCTCCACCGTCCCCAGCTCGTGCGAGCCGATCTGCCGCAGCCTGCACGTGCCGCTGCTCGCGCCCGGCACGATCGAGGAGCTGCTGCAGGCGAACCTGCACGCCGTCGAGATGTCGCGCCACGCCGGCTGCTGGACCGCCGTGAAGATCGTGGCGGACATCGCCGACGCGTCCGCCACCGTCGACGTCGGCGTCGCGGACGGCATCGTCCCCGCGCTGCCGCCGCGCGAGCCGCACGCCCGTCCCGTCCTGCTGCCGCCGACGAACCTCGACGCCGAGCTGGACCTGATGACCGCCCGCCTGGACGGCGCCCGCGAGTACGCGGCGGCGGCCGGGCTGAACCGCGTCGTGTCCGGCCCGACCGACCGCTGCCGCCTGGCGGTCGTCGCCGCCGGCGTGCCGTTCCAGTCCACGCTCCGTGCGCTCGAGGACCTGGGCCTGGACGAGGCCGCCCGCGACCGCCCGGGGATCCGTCTGGTCCAGCTGATGATGCCGTGGCCGCTCGACCGCGACGAGATCCGCCGCCTGACCGCGGGCGCCGAGACGGTGCTCGTCGTCGAGGACAAGCTGCCGTTCCTGGAGACGCTCGTCCGCGACGCGCTGTACCGCGCGCCGCACGCCCCCGAGGTCGTCGGCAAAGAGGACGCGGACGGCCGCCGCCTGCTGACGCCGCGCAGCGCGCTGTCGGCCGACGACGTGGCGCGGGCGCTCGTGCACGTCCTCGGCGACGACGGCCTGCCGGCGTCCGCGCACGCCCGGATCGCCGCGCTCGACGCCCCCGCCGTCGCCGGATCGCCGCTGCCCAAGCGCACCCCCTACTTCTGCTCCGGCTGCCCGCACAACACCTCCACCCGCGCGGACGCCGGGCAGCTCGTCGGCGTCGGCATCGGCTGCCACGTCATGGTCGCGCTGGACGGCGACCGCCGCGGCCAGCTGCTCGGCATGCCGCAGATGGGCGGCGAGGGCGCGCAGTGGATCGGCCTGGCGCCGTTCACGGACGACCCACACTTCGTGCAGAACATGGGCGACGGCACGTTCCACCACTCCGGGTCGCTCGCCGTGCGCGCCGCGGTGAACGCCGGCGTGCGGATGACGTTCCGCCTGCTCTACAACGACGCGGTCGCGATGACCGGCGGGCAGAAGCCGCAGGGCAACATCGCCATCCCCGACCTGACCCGCTGGTTCGCGCTCGAGGGCGTGCGCCGCGTGATCGTCACGACGCCCGAGCCCGACCGCTACGACGGGATCGCGCTCGACCCGATCGCCACCGTGCGCCACCGCGACGAGATCGCCGACGCGCAGCGCGAGCTGGCCGACGTCGACGGCGTGACGGTCCTGATCCACGACGACGAGTGCGCGACGGAGAAGCGCCGCCGTCGCAAGCGCGGCCTGCTGACCGCGCCGAAGCAGCGCATCCGCATCAACGAGCGCGTCTGCGAGGGCTGCGGCGACTGCGGCGAGAAGTCGTCCTGCCTGTCCGTGCTGCCGGTCCCGACGGAGTTCGGGCGCAAGACGCAGATCCAGCAGTCCTCCTGCAACCAGGACTTCAGCTGCACCAAGGGCGACTGCCCGTCGTTCCTGCGCGTCACGCCCGGCGAGACCGCGCCGGCCAAGCGCACGCCGCCCGCGCTGCCGTTCGCGCCGCCGGATCCGTCGCCGCGCGTGGCCGAGGACGTGCTGATCCGCATGCCCGGCGTCGGCGGCACCGGCGTGGTGACGACCTCGCAGATCCTGCAGATGGCCGCGCACCTGGACGGGCGCCACGCCGCCGGGATCGAGCAGACCGGCCTGGCGCAGAAGGGCGGTCCGGTGCTGTCCGACGTGCGGATCTCGCCGCGGCCCATCCTGGGCCAGCTGCGCGCGTCGTCGCACCGCGCCGACGTGCTGCTGGGCCTGGACCTGCTCGGCGCCGCGGCGCCCGACACGCTCGGCGTGTGCGACCCGCGCCGCACCGTCGCGATCGTCAACACGCACCTCACCCCGACGCCGCAGCAGATCATCGACCCGCACGCCGCGACGACCTCGCCGAGCCGGCCGCTGCGCCGGATCCGCCAGGCGACGAACGCTGCGGCCGAGCTGACCCTGGACGCCGGCGCGCTCGCCGAGCGCCTGTTCGGCGACCACATGCCCGCGAACATGCTGCTGGTCGGCGCCGCGTGGCAGCACGGCACGATCCCGATCGGCCTGGAGGCCATCGAGGGGGCGATCCGCCTGAACGGCGCGGCGGTCGAGAGCAACCTGGCCGCCTTCCGCTGGGGCCGCGCCGCCGCGGCGAACCCCGAGGCCGTCGAGGCCGCCCTGACGGTGGCGCCGCCCGCTCCGCCCGAGACGCGCGCCCACCGCCGCGGCCGCGCGCTCGTCGCCGGCTCGTCCGCCCAGGGCGAGCTGCGCCGGCTGCTCGAGGTCCGCGTGCCGGAGCTCGTCGCGTTCGGCGGCGCCGACGCCGCGCGGGAGTACCTGCGCGAGGTCGAGCGGGTCGCCGCGATCGAGCGCCAGCGCACCGGCGGGACGAGCACGGCGGTCGCCGAGGCGTACGCCCGCGGCCTGCACAAGCTCACCGCGTACAAGGACGAGTACGAGATCGCCCGCCTGCACCTGGACGAGCTGGAGCGCGCCCGGACGAGCGAGGAGTTCGGCCCGGACGCGAAGGTCGAGATCCTGCTGCTGCCGCCGACCCTGCGGTCGCGCGGTCTGAAGCGCAAGATCGCCCTCGACGGCCGCTGGGCGTACCCCGTCCTGCGCGCCCTGACCGCCGGCCGGCGCCTGCGCGGCACGCGGATGGACCCGTTCGGCCGCGCCGAGATCCGCCGGCTGGAGCGCGAGCTGCCGGGCGAGTACCGCGCCCTCGTCGCCGCCGCCCTGGAGCACCTGACCGCCGACAACGCCGCCCAGGTCGCCGCGATCGCCGACCTGGCCGACGTCGTCCGCGGCTACGAGGACGTGAAGCTGCGCAACGTGGCGCTCTTCCGCGAGCGGGCGGCGCGGATGCTCGACGACCTGGCCGCCGGACGCGTGCGGAAGACGACGGTCGAGCTGCCGATGGTGCGCGTGGGCTGAGGGGGGGCTGCCGGGTCGCCGCGGTGGTCGTTCGGCGGGCCGACGGGTAGCGGGTGGCCGGGCCGGCCGGCCAGGCGGGGCGATCCGCGTCGCCGGCAGGCAGTCGGAGCCGACTCGTTTCGGCGAGTCGGGGGCAGGCACGGCCGACTCGTTTCGGCGAGTCGGGGGCAGGCGGGGTCGATGCGCGTCGGCACCCCGCCGGTGGGGACGATGCGCGTCGAAATGCGACGCCGATCGGCCCCGCCCCGCGACCGCCGACGCCGATCGTCCCCGCGGCCGCCCCGTCCCGGCGCGCCCCGCCGCCCGCCGCCCGCCGCTCACTCCTCCGCGGCGAGCGTCACCAGCCGGCGCACGAACGCGTCGCGCTCGCGCGCGGGGATGCGGCCGAAGACCTCGGCGTCGACGGCCTCGACCGCCGGCAGGGCCGCCGCCAGCCGCGCGCGGCCCTCGTCCGTCAGCCCCACGCAGCGGGCGCGGGCGTCGTCGGGATGGGGCTCGCGGCGGACCAGGCCGTCCGCCTCGAGCCGGCGCAGCACCTGGCTGGTCATCATCGGATCGGTGCCGGCGGTGGTCGCGACCACCGTCTGCGTCGCCGCGCCGTCGCCGTGCTCCTCGTGCCACCAGGCGACGGTCAGGAGGACGAACTGCACGTGGGTGAGGCCCAGCGGCTCGAGGGCCGCGCGCACGCGGCGCTGCCACGCGAGGGTGGCGCGCCACAGGGCCAGGCCGGGCGAGTCGCCGGCGGAGAACGTGGTGGTGGGTCCGGGGCTCACGCGGTCTCGGCGACGCGGACGAGCGTCGCCACCGCAGAGCCTAGGCTCTGGCGGATCTGGTCGACGATCGACGCCGCGACGGGACCGGAGCCCTCGACCCGCGCGCGGTGCGTCACGCGGACCCGACCGTCGCCGAGCGGCTCGAGGCGGTGCTCCAGCCGCACCGTCCCGCCGGGGAACGGCGTCTCGTCCGAGTAGCCGCGGCCCGTATCGACGGCGGTCAGGGTGAACGCCAGCGGCGGACGGCCGTGGACGGCCAGGGTGCCGGGAGTGCCGGGCGCGAACGGCCCGTCGAGCGTGACGGCGTCGAGCGCGTGGTCCCAGGAGGTCCAGGCGGCGACGTCGGACCAGAGCGCCCAGACGCGGGCGGGATCGGCGGTGGTGTCGATCGACGCGGCGATCTCGAGGGCGGGGGCGGCGGGAGCGGCATTCATCATGCGCGCATATTACATGCGCGCATATCTTTCGCCGCGCGCCGGATGCCCCGGGACGGGCGACCTACCGGCGCGCCGGACGCCCCGGAACGACGTGCGCCCCCGGTGAGGCGGGGGCGCACGGGTCGCGATGCGGGGCCCGGCGCGCGAGGGAGCGCGCCGGACGGCCGCGGTCTACGCCGCGCGGGCGACGACCGAGGGCGCCTGGGCGCGCTCGGCGCGGGCGGCCGCGATGCGCTCGGCGGCGAGCGCCTCGGCCGCCGCGAGCGGCGTGACGCCGGTCTCGCGCGCGGTCGTGAGCACCCCGGCGATCCGGTCCCCGATCAAGGCCAGCTCGGTCCGGAGGTGCGTCGCGTCCCAGCCCATCCGCACGCCGTGCATGTGGATGACCCCGCCGGCGTTGGCGACGAAGTCCGGGACGTACGTGATGCCGCGCTCGACCAGGCGGTCGGCCACGGCGGGGAAGGCGAGGGTGTCGTTCGCGGCGCCGGCGACGATGCGGCAGCGCAGGCGCTCGACGGTCGTGGCGTCGATCACACGGGCGATCGCGCACGGGGCGAACACGTCGACGTCGGCGTCGAGCACCGCGTCGGGGGCCACGACCTGACCGCCGAGCGCGCCGGCCACGTCCGCGGCGCGGGCGGCGTCGACGTCGGACAGCAGCACGGTGCCGCCGGCGCGGGCGACGTCGCGGGCGAGCGCCGCGCCCACGTGGCCGGCGCCCTGGACGAGGACGCGGACCCCGGTCAGGTCGTCGCGGCCGTCGACGACGCGGACGGCGGCGCGCAGCGCCTCGAACACCCCGGCCGCGGTGGCCGGCGAGGGGTCCTCGCCCGACGTGATGCCGGCGCCGGCGCGCGCCATCGTCGCCAGGTCGTCCGTGGTGGTGCCCATGTCGACGCCCGGCACGTACGCGCCGCCCAGGCGGGCGACGAAGCGGCCGAACGCGCGCATGAACGCGGTGCGGTCGGCGACGGGCCCGGTGTTCAGGATCACCGACTTGCCGCCGCCGTACGGCAGGCCCGCGGCGGCGTTCTTGCGCGTCATCGCGGCGGCCAGGCGCTGCGCCTCGGTGATCGCGGCGGCCGACGACGGGTACGCCTTGTAGCGGACGCCGCCGAGCGCCGGACCGAGGGTGGTGTCGTCGACGGCGATCGCCGCCCGCAGGCCGGTCTCCTCGTCGTGGCAGAGGACGAGCTGCTCGCTGCCCCACGGCGCGACGCCCGCGGCGTCGTCCGCCCCCTCCGTGCCTGGCCGCGTGCTCATGGAGGCCATGCAACCGGGCGACCGGAGCGGACGCAACGACGAGGGCCCGACCCGCAGGCCCGCGCAACTTCCGTTCGCCACGCGCTCCGCCCACGCATCTTCCTGCCGCAGGACGACCGTCATGGCGCGGCGAGCGCCGTCGTCGCGGGGCCCGTGAGCGACCTCACATCGCCGCACCTCGGCAGGGGCCCCGTCCGGCGCTACGTTCGAAGGGTGCGGCGGTTCATCTCCAGACTCCTCGCCGCCGGGCTCTCCGCCGGCGTGGTCCTCGTGTGGTGGCCCCACGTGTTCAGCGACACGGACAGCGCGGCCTCGTGGGTGGCGCGCGGCCTGTTCTGGACGCTGATCAGCGAGCTGCTGGCGATGGGCTTGGGCCCGCTCGAGGAGCTCTTCTGGACCCAGACGCGCGCGGGCCGTGCCCTGGCCGCCGGCGCGGCGCGGCTGCACGAGCGGGCGCTCGACGACGCGCCCGTCCGTCGTCGCACGACGCTGGTGTGCGTCGTGGCCCTGACCACCCTGGCGCTGCCGATCGGCCTGATCGCCCAGGGCCAGCCGGTCGCCCCCGCCACGCCCCCGGCCGTCGTGCGCGTCACGAAGGTCGTGCGCCCGGTGACCGTGCGGCGCGTGACCACCACCGTGCAGCAGGCGCCGTCAGCCGCCGGGGTCGGCGCGGCCGACGCGGCGGCGCCCACGCGGACGGTGACGACCGTCGTCCGCGGCGCGGACCGGCCCGCGTCCGCGGAGCGCCAGCCCCGCGGGGAGCAGGTCGCTCGCGGCGGCGCGGACCGGCCGTCCCGCACAACCACGGCCCCGCAGACGACCGGGACGACCGGCACCCCGGCCGGGGTCGACGGGCCGTCCGCGGCCGCCGCCGCGCCCGCGAAGCCGCCCGAGCCCCCGGCCGCGGGCGGCGCCGGGGAGGGCGAGCGGGAGGACGCCGCCGCGCCCCGGCTGGCCGCGAACGCCGCGCTGCCGTCCTGACCCGTCCGGCCCAGCCGCCCGGCCCGGACCGGCCCGCCGCCCGACCCGGCCCGCCGCCCGGCCCGGCCGGGCCCGCCGACGGGGCCGGCGCGACGCCGCGCCGTCCCGGGCGGCGCTACCCGGCGGCCAGCCCCAGCTGCTCGGCGGTCTGCTCGCGCATGAGGTTCTTCTGCACCTTGCCCGTCACGGTCATGGGGAAGTCCTCCACGCACAGGACGTAGCGCGGGATCTTGTAGTGCGCCAGGCGCCCCGTGCAGAACGCGCGCACCGCGTCGGCGTCGAGCTCGTCCGCGCCCGGGCGCACGCGGATCCACGCGCACAGCTCCTCGCCGAAGCGCTCGTCCGGCACGCCGATGACCTGCGCGTCCTCGACGTCGGGGTGGGTGTAGAGGAACTCCTCGATCTCGCGCGGGTAGACGTTCTCGCCGCCGCGGATGACCATGTCCTTCGAGCGGCCGACGATCTCGAGGTAGCCCTCCTCGTCCATCGTCGCCAGGTCGCCCGTGTGCATCCAGCCGGCGGCGTCGATCGCCTCGGCGGTCTTCTCGGGCTCGTCCCAGTAGCCGAGCATCACGGGGTAGCCGCGGGTGCACAGCTCGCCGGTCACGCCGCGGGGGACCGGCAGCCCGGTCGAGGGGTCGATCACCTGCACCTCGACGTGCGGGCCGACGCGGCCGACGGTCCCGACGCGGCGGTGCAGCGGGTCGTCCCGGCGGGTCTGCGTCGACACCGGCGAGGTCTCCGTCATGCCGTAGCAGATGGACACCTCGGCCATGTGCATCTCCTCGACCACGCGCTTCATCACCTCGCGCGGGCACGGCGAGCCGGCCATGATGCCGGTGCGCAGCGACGAGAGGTCGTGCTCGCCGAACGAGGGGCCGGCGAGCATCGCGATGAACATCGTCGGCACGCCGTAGAGCGACGTGCAGCGCTCCTCCGCCGCCGCGCGCAGCGTCGCGGCCGGGTCGAAGCCGGGCGCCGGTATGACGATGCAGGCCGCGTGCGTGACGGCCGCCAGGTTGCCCATCACCATGCCGAAGCAGTGGTAGAAGGGCACGGGCACGCAGATGCGGTCGTGCTCGGTGTAACCGCACAGCTCGCCGACGAAGAAGCCGTTGTTGAGGATGTTGTGGTGCGTGAGCGTGGCACCCTTCGGGAAGCCCGTCGTGCCGCTCGTGTACTGGATGTTGATCGGGTCGTCCGCGCCCAGCGTCGCGGCGCGGTCGCGAAGCGCCGCGGGGTCGGGGCCGTGACCGGCGAGCGCGTCCCACTCGGTCGTGCCCAGGACGACGACGTCCTCGAGCGCGTCCAGCTCGCCGCGCACCTCGGACACCATCGCCACGTAGTCGCTCGTCTTGAAGCTCGGCGCCGTGACGAGCAGGCGCACCCCGGACTGGCGCAGCGCGAAGGCGAGCTCGTGCGTGCGGTACGCGGGGTTGACGTTGACGAGGATCGCGCCGATCTTCGCCGTCGCGTACTGCACGAGCAGCCACTCGACGCGGTTGGGCGCCCAGATGCCGACGCGGTCGCCGGCCGCGATCCCCCGCGCCAGCAGCCCGGTCGCCAGGCCGTCGACGGCGCGGTCGAGCTCGGCGTACGTCAGCCGCACGCCCTGGTCGCACGCGACGACCGCCGGCCGGTCGGGGTGCTCGCGCGCCGCGCGCTCGAGGGCCTCGCCGATCGTGTCGCCCAGCAGCGGCGTGGCGGACGGGCCGTGGGCGTAGGAGCGCTGCGTCATCGGGGCACCTCGGGACGGTCGGGGACGGGCGCGCGGGCCATGGCCGACGCTACATCCGGAACAGCGGACGGTGGGGCGGATCGAGCGGCGCGTTCGCGCACGCGTCGAGGGCCAGGCCGAGCACGCGGCGGGTGTCGCGCGGGTCGATGACGCCGTCGTCCCACAGCCGTGCCGACGCGTAGACGGGGTTGCCCTGCGCCTCGAACTGGTCGCGGAGCGCGTCGCCGAACGCCTGCCGCTCGTCGGCCGGCCATTCCTCGCCGCGCGCCGCCAGCTGCTCGTCGCGGACGGTCGTCAGCACGGTCGCGGCCTGCTCGCCGCCCATCACCGAGATCCGCGCGTTCGGCCACATCCACATGAAGCGCGGCGAGTACGCGCGGCCGCACATCCCGTAGTTGCCGGCGCCGTACGAGCCGCCGACGACGACGGTCAGCTTCGGCACCCGCGCGCACGAGACCGCGGCGACGAGCTTGGCGCCGTCCTTCGCGATGCCGCCGGCCTCGTACTCCTTGCCGACCATGAAGCCGGCGACGTTCTGCAGGAACAGCAGCGGGATGCCGCGCTCGTCGCACAGCTCGACGAAGTGCGCGCCCTTCAGTGCCGACTCGCGGAACAGGATCCCTTGGTTGGCGAGGATCCCGACGGGGTGGCCGTGCAGGTGCGCGAAGCCGCAGACGAGCGTCTCGCCGTAGAGCGGCTTGAAGGGCTGGAAGCGGCCGCCGTCGACGAGCCGCTCGATCACCTCGCGCGCCTCGTACGGCTCGCGCGGGTCGGTCGGCACGACGTCGAGCAGGCCGTCGGGGTCGAGCGCCGGCGGCTCGGGGGCGCGGACCTCCCAGGGCGCGACGGTGCCCGCGGGCGCGACCCCGTCCGGCCCGGCCGCGCCGGGGTACGGCTGCCGGCCGCGCGGCAGGGTGTCGACGATGCGGCGGACGAGCTGCAGCGCGTGCGCGTCGTCCTCGGCCAGGTGGTCGACGACGCCGGACGTGCGGGCGTGCAGCTCGGCGCCGCCCAGCTCCTCGGCCGTGACGGTCTCGCCCGTCGCGGCCTTCACCAGCGGCGGGCCGCCGAGGAAGATCGTCCCCTGCTCGCGCACGATCACCGTCTCGTCGCTCATCGCGGGCACGTACGCGCCGCCCGCGGTGCAGGAGCCCATGACGGCGGAGATCTGCGCGATGCCCTCGCGCGACATCCGCGCCTGGTTGAAGAAGATGCGGCCGAAGCCGTCGACGCCGGGGAAGACCTCGTCCTGGCGCGGCAGGAACGCGCCGCCCGAGTCCACCAGGTAGACGCACGGCAGGCGGTTCTCGAGCGCGATCTCCTGCGCGCGCAGGTGCTTGCGGACCGTGAGCGGGTAGTAGCTGCCGCCCTTTACCGTCGCGTCGTTGGCGACGATCATCACCTCGCGGCCGTGGATCCGGCCGATGCCGGCGACGACGCCCGCGGCGGGCACGTCGTCCTCGTAGACCTCCTCCGCCGCGAGGGGTGCGAGCTCGAGGAACGGCGAGAACGGGTCGATCAGGCGGTCGACGCGCTCGCGCGGCAGCAGCTTGCCGCGGGCGACGTGGCGGTCGCGCGCGCGGGCGCCGCCGCCCCCGGCGATCCGCTCCAGGCGGCCGCGCAGGTCGGCGATCAGCGCCTCGTGCCGCTCGCGGGTGGTCGTGCCGGCCGCCGGCGCGTCGGCCGGCTGCTCCATCGCGCTGCTCATGCGTCCTCCTCCACGACCGCGAGCGCCTGCCCGCGCGCCACGTGCTCGCCGGCGGCCACGTGCACCGTGGTGAGCGTGCCGGCGTGCGGGGCGGCGACCTCCAGCTCCATCTTCATCGACTCCAGGACGAGCACCGGCTGGCCCGCGGTCACGCGGTCGCCGGGCTGCGCGCGGACGGACAGGACGACGCCCGGCAGCGGCGCGGTCAGGTCGCCCCCGCCCGCGGCGCCGCCCGCCGCCGCGTCGGGCGCGTCGCGCCAGCACCACGTGCCGGACGCGTCGTGCAGCCAGGTCCACGGGCCGTCCTGCGCGACCGTGGCGCGGGGGTCGGCGGCCACGCGGACGGGCGCGCCGGGGCCGTCCCCGTCCGGCTCGACCGCGACCAGCAGCGCGTCGCCGTCGGCGCGGGCGCGCAGGCGCAGGGCGCCGTCGTCGGGGTCGTGCAGCTCCAGGTGCGTCCAGCCGGGGACGCCGGCGCGCCACGAGTCCGCGGCAGCGAAGGCGCCGGGGCCCGCGGCGGCGGCCTGTGCGGCGTGACGGGCGGCGACCAGGCGGCGCGCCGCGGCCTCGCGGTCGGCGGCAGGCGGCGCGGCGAGCGCCGGGGCGGCCTGCGGGTCGGCGAGCAGCTCCTCGACGAGCGTCGTCGTCAGCGCGTCGCTCCGCACCTCGTCGCGGGCGAGCAGCCGGCGGAGGAACCCGGCGCCCGTCTCGACGCCCAGGACCACGAGGCCGCCGAGCGCGCGGTCCAGCCGCGCCAGCGCCTGCTCGCGGTCGCGGCCGTGCGCGATGACCTTCAGCAGCATCGGGTCGAACGACGTCGTCACCACGGTCCCCGTCTCGATCCCCGAGTCGACGCGCACGCCCGGGCCGCGCGGCTCGGCGTACGCGACGACCGGCCCGGTGGCGGGCAGGAAGCGCGCGCCGCCGTCGGCCAGCGCCACGCGCTCGGCGGTGATCCGGGCCTCGATCGCGTGGCCGGCGGGCGCGGGCGGCGCGCCGTCGAGCGCCTCGCCGTCGGCGATCGCCAGCTGCAGCTCGACCAGGTCCAGCCCGTGCACGAGCTCGGTGACGGGGTGCTCGACCTGCAGCCGGGCGTTCATCTCGAGGAAGAAGAACGGCCGCGCGCCGTCCGCGTCGCGCGCGCCGGAGACGTCGAGCAGGAACTCGACCGTCCCCAGGTTGCGGTAGCCGGCCGCGAGCGCCAGGCGCGTGGCGGCCTCGTGCAGCGCGCGCCGCTCGGCGGCGGTCAGGCACTGCGCGGGCGACTCCTCGAGCAGCTTCTGGTGGCGACGCTGCAGGCTGCACTCGCGCTCGCCGATCGCCCACGCGCCGCGGTGCGCGTCCACCGCCACCTGCACCTCGACGTGCCGCGCCGGGGTGACGAGGCGCTCGACGAGCAGCTCGCCGCGACCGAAGGCGGCCACGGCCTCACGGCGCGCGGCGTCGACGGCGTCCGGGATCTGCGCCGGGTCGTCGACCCGCCGCATGCCCTTGCCGCCGCCGCCCGCCGACGCCTTCAGCAGCAGCGGCAGCCCGGCGTCGGCGGCGAAGCGGGCGACCGCGTCGGCGTCGACGTCGTCGCCCTCGAGCCCCGGGACGACCGGCACGCCGGCCTGCGCGGCCGTCGCCTTCGACCGCGCCTTGTCGCCGAGCAGGTCGATCGCCGTCGGCGGCGGGCCGATCCACGTGATCCCCGCGTCCGCGAACGCCTGCGCGGCGTCCGCGCGCTCGGCCACGAACCCGTAGCCGGGGTGCACGGCGTCGCAGCCCTCGGCGACGGCCGCCGCGACGAGGGCATCGACCGCCAGGTACGGCGAGCCGCCGCCGTCCGGGACGGGCAGCGGCACCGCCCGGTCGCAGGCGCGCACGTGCGGCGCCCCGGCGTCCTCGGGCGCGTGCACGGCGACGGACTCGACGCCCAGGCGCCGCAGCGTGCGGGCGATCCGGGCGGCGATCTCGCCGCGGTTGGCGATCAGGACGCGGTCGGGCACGGGCGCGCGGCGGTCGGAGGTGCGGGGACGGGGCCCGCGGCGGCGGGCGGGGACGGCCGGCCGGTCATCGCCCCACGACGGCGCGCGAGATGACGAGCTGCTGCACCTCGTCGGTGCCCTCGCCGATCGTCAGGATCTTCGCGTCGCGGTAGTGGCGGCAGACCGGGTACTCCTCCATGTAGCCGTAGCCACCGTGGATCTGCACCGCCTCCTCGGCGGCGCGCACCGCCAGGCGCCCCGTCTTGAGCTTCGCCTGGGCGGCGGTCAGCGAGAAGTCGCGCCCCGCGTCCTTGAGCGCCGCGGCGCGGTAGACGAGCAGGCGCGCGGCCTCGATCTCGGTCGCGATGTCGGCGATCTTCTGCTGGATCTGCCCGAAGCGGGCGATCGGTCCGCCGAAGGCGTTGCGGCTCTTCGCGTACGCGACCGCCTCGTCCAGGCAGCCCTGCGCCAGGCCCAGGCCCATCGCGGCGACGCCGATCCGGCCGCCGTCGAGGATCTGCATGAACTGCTTGAACCCCGCGCCGCGCGGGCCGAGCAGGTTGCCCTCGGGCACCCGCGCGCCGGCGAACGTCAGCGGCCGCGTGTCGGACGCGTTCCAGCCCATCTTGCGGTACGGCTGGCCGGGCTCGTAGCCGGGCGTGCCGTTCTCGACGATCAGGTTGGAGATCTCGGGCCGGCCGTCGGGGCGGGTGCCGGTGATGGCGGTGATCTGGACGTGGCCCGAGATGTCCGTGCCCGCGTTGGTGATGAACTGCTTCGCGCCGTCGATCGTCCACGTGCCGTCCTGCAGCGTGGCCCGCGTGGAGAGCGCGGCGGCGTCCGAGCCGGCGCCCGGCTCGGTCAGCCCGAACGCGCCGAGCTTGCGCCCCGCGCACAGGTCGGGCATGTAGCGCTGCTTCTGCTCCTCGCTGCCGAAGGTGTTGATCGGCTGCACGCCGAGCGACGTGTGCGCGCACATCGTGATCGCCACCGACGAGTCGATCCGCGTGAGCTCCTCGACCGCGACGGCGTACTGCAGCGTCGTGCCGCCCGACCCGCCGTGCTCCTCGGCGAAGGGGATGCCCATCCAGCCGAGCTCGCCCATCTTCGCGACGAGCTCGTAGGGGAACGTCTTCGTGCGGTCGAGCTCCTCGGCCACGGGCGCGACCTCGTTGACGGCGAAGTCGCGGACCGTCCGCTGCAGCTCGCGGACGTCCTCGGGCAGGTCCAGATCCATGGGGACGCTTATACCGACTGGACGGTCGAAGTTTCAAGCGGCATGCTGTCCGGCACGCGCGCGGCGCCCCGCGTGCGGCACCCTTGGACGCGACGAATGCCCGCCCCGCCGAAGAGCCCCGCCCTCCGCGAGCGCTACGACGCCCGCCAGCGCGAGATCATCGAGACCTGCGCCCAGGTGTTCGCCGAGCGCGGCTACGACGGCACGTCGGTCGACGACCTCGTGCAGGCGACGGGCTTGGCGCGCGGCGGGCTGTACCACTACATCGGGTCGAAGAGCCAGGTCCTGACGCGGATCCTGGAGGACCTGATGGCGCCGCTGCTCGAGGCCGCCGCGGCGATCGTCGACGGGCCCGATGCGCCCGCGACCGCCGAGGAGCGGCTGCGCGCCCTGACCCGCGTGTGGATGCGCCGCGTCGAGTCGCACCGCCACCACGTGCAGGTCTTCCACCAGGAGCGGCGGACGCTGCAGCGCGAGCCGGCCTGGGACGCCGTGCGCGGCGACCGCGAGGCGTTCGAGCGGCTGCTGACGCGGGTGCTGCAGGACGGCGCGGCGAGCGGCGAGTTCGCGGTGCCCGACCCGGCGCTCGCGGCGCTGGGTCTGCTCGGCATGGTCAACCACACCGCCCTGTGGTTCACGCCCGGCGGGCGGCTGACCGCCGACGAGGTCGCCGACGGGTTCGTCGACCTGCTGCTGTCGGGCCTGCGGCCGCGGTAGGCCGGGCCGCGCCCGGAGTCGGGCGCGTCAGCCGGATGACGCATGAGGCGCGCGGGCGCCGCGCCTAGCGTCGTCGGCATGTCCGCTCCCCCGGCCCCTCCCGCGCCCGCGGCGTCGTCCTCGCCCGCTCCCCCGGCGTCGCGGCCCGGGGGCTGGGCGCCGCTGCGCCACGCCGGGTTCCGCACGATGTGGACGGCCCAGCTCGCGAGCAACGTCGGCGGCTGGATGCAGACCGTCGGCGCGCAGTGGCTGATGCTGTCGCTGTCCGGGTCGGCGGCGTACCTGGCGTTCATCCAGACCGCCGCGAGCCTGCCGGTGCTGCTGTTCGCGGTGGTCGCGGGCGCGGTCGGCGACATCGTGGATCGGCGGCGCTTGCTGCTCGTCTCGCAGACCGCGATGCTGGCGGCGTCGCTGCTGCTGGCCGCGCTGACGATCCTGGACCTCGTCACGCCCTGGGTGCTGCTGGCGCTGCTCTTCGCCGTCGGCAGCGGGCAGGCGTGGACGTCGCCGACGTGGCAGACGCTGCAGCCCGAGCTGGTGCCCGCCGGGGAGCGGCCGCAGGCGATCGCGCTCGGGGCGGTCAACCAGAACCTGGCGCGGGCGATCGGCCCCGCGCTGGGCGGCGTGCTCGTGGCGGCGACGGACCCGAGCGTGGCGTTCGTCGTCAACGCCGGGACGTTCCTGGTGGTGATCGTGGCGGTCGCGCGCTGGCGCGGCGCGCGGCGGGCCGCGGCGAGCGCGCTGCCGCCCGAGCACCTGCTGCCGGCGGTCCGCGCGAGCGGCCGGTACGTGCGCAACAGCCCGGCGCTGCGGGCGGTGCTGGCGCGGGCCGGGGCGTTCGTCTTCTTCGCCAGCGGGCTGTGGGCGCTGCTGCCGGCGGTCGCGCACGGGCCGCTCGGTCTGGGGTCGGGCGGCTACGGCGTGCTGCTGGGCGCGGTCGGCGTCGGCGCGGTGGTCGGCGCCGGGCTGCTGCCGCGGCTGCGCGCCCGGCTGGCGCCGGACGTGATCCTGGCGGGCTCCGCCGTCGTCGTCGGGGCGGCGACGCTCGTCCTGGCCCGCACCGGCAGCGTCGTGGCCGCGGTGGTCGCGCTGGCGTTCGGCGGCGTGGGCTGGATCCTCGCCCTGGCGACGCTGAACGCGACCTACCAGGCGATGCTGCCGGCGTGGGTGAAGGCGCGGGGCCTGGCGTTCTACCTGGTGGTGTTCCAGGGCGGGATGGCGATCGGCAGCGCGGTGCTGGGCGTGGTGGCCGGGTCGGCGGGGCTGCGGACGACCCTGACCGTCGCGGCGATCGCCACCGCCGTCGTCCCGCTGCTCGGGCTGCTGCGGCCGATGCCGCGGCTGCCCGCGGACGAGCTGGTGCCGGCGAGCGACGCGCCCGCGCCGATCCCGACCGCCGACGACGCCGCGCCCGCCGGCCCCGTGCTGGTCACGATCGAGCGCTACGCCACCGCGGGCGCCGCGGACGAGCTGGCCGCCGCCGTCGCCGGCCTGCGCCGGGCGCGGCGCCGCACGGGGGCGAGCGCGTGGAGCTCGTGGCAGGACGTCGCCGACCCGCGCCGCGTCCTCGAGCAGTTCGTCGTCGCCACCTGGGACGAGCACCTGCGCCAGCACGAGCGGATCACGGTGCGCGACCAGCACGGGCTGGAGCGCGTGGCCGCGCACGCCGAGCCGGGGCGCGCGCCGGTGATCACGCACTGGGCGGCGGCGCGGGGGTCGGGGCGTTGAGCAGGGTGCGGGAGGCGCGCAGACACCGCGTCCACCACCTGCCCCGGCGACCGAACCGACGGGCCGCCAAGCGCTCGGACATCGAGTTCGGAATGAGGCCGGATAGAGCGGCCGAATCCCGAACTCGATCGTCTCGCCCCGGCGCCACGCTCCGCCCGAACCAGGCCGCCGGGCCGCACCGCGACGCGGGCCGCCTACCGCACCGGCCCCACGTAGAACCACGCGCCGTCCTCGCGGACGAACGCGCTGTCCTCGCGCTGCTCGCCCTCGTGCCCGGCAGCGTCGCGGTAGCGGGCGACGAACGCGACGGTCCCCGACCGGTCGTCCTCGCCGCCCGCGGTGGTCCGCAGGACGTCGAGCCCCTCCCACCTCAGGCCGTCGTCCAGGTCGAGCGCCGCCGGCCGCGTCGACGGGTGCCAGGTGGCGAGCAGGTACGCCCGGTCGCCGAACGCGAAGGCGCTGTAGCGCGAGCGCATCAGCCGCTCGGCCGTCGGCGCCGTCGCCCGGCCCGACGCCCGCCCGCGGTGCAACGGGCGGCAGCAGTCGGCGTACGGCGCGCCGGAGCCGCACGGGCAGGGACGGGGCGGGCGGGACGGAGCCACGGCCGAAGGATCACACGGCGGGGCGAGCGACGGGCACGGCACGTCGCGGACCGCAGGGCGGCGGCGCGTGCCGACGGCGACCACGCGACCGATCCAGCCTGACGTCCCGCGCGCCTCGGGCGGCCAGGCCCCGCCCCGGCTGCCGTCCCTCAGACCGGCTGCCGCCCCTCCGCCGCCAGCGCCGTCAGCGCGTCCCGCAGCTGCGCCCGCGACGACACGCCGAGCTTGGGGAACACGCGGTACAGGTGCGAGCCGATCGTGCGGTGGGAGAGGAAGAGGCGGGCGCCGATCTCGCGGTTGGACAGGCCCGACGCGGCCATCTCGGCGATCTGCAGCTCTTGGGCGGTGAGCTCGTCGAAGCGGGGGCCCGTGGCGGAGCGCGGGGCCGCGGTGCCGGCGGCGCGCAGCTCCTGCTCCGCCCGTCGGCGCGCCGCGGCGGCGCCGAGCGCCTCGAAGCCGTCGCGGGCGGCGCGCAGCTCGCGCCGCGCCTCGACGATGCGGCGGTGGCGGCGCAGCCACATCCCGTGGCCCAGGTGCACGCGGGCCGCCGCCAGGGGGCCGAGCGGCGCGGCGGCGCGCGCCGCCGCGACGAACGCGTCCGCGGCCGCGTCGTCGTCCGCGAGCGCCGCCCGCGCGACCGCCACGCCGCGCCGCAGCCGCGGCGCGTCGACCGCCGCGGCCGTCCGCGCCAGCGCCGCCACGTGCGGCCGCACCTCGTCGGCGCGGCCCGCGGCGGCCGCGGCCTCGGCGTAGTCCCCGATCACGAGCCAGCGCCGCGACTCGAGCGCCGCCGCGCCGTCCGGCGCCCACAGGCGGGCGAACCAGTCCGCGGCGTCGTCCCAGCGGCCCGACCACAGCGCGATGATCCCGCGGGCGACGTGCGCGTCGGCCAGGTGTCCCGTCCGCCCGACGAGCGCCCGCTCCGCCGCCGCGGCGCGCGCGTCGGCGGCGACCGGGTCGCCGGCGATCCCCTCGACGAGGGCCTGCAGCGCGCCGGCCTGCGCGCGCAGCACGTCCTGCCCGGTGTCCTGCGCCAGCCGCGCGGCGGCGTCGGCGTCGGCGCGGGCGCGGGTCAGCTCGCCGGTGCCGTACGACGCCCACCCGCGCTGCATCAGCGCGACGGGCAGCATCCCCCAGCGACCCTCGAGCCGCATGCGGTCGGCGGCCGCCGTGAGGGACGCGATGGCGAGCCGGTCGTCGCCGAGCTCGTGCGCCGTCTGCCCCAGGTGGCGGCCCAGGCGCGGGTCGCCGCCCGCGTCGGCCGGCAGCGCGCGCAGGTGGGCCAGGACGGCCGCACCGTGCTCCGCCGGGGCGACGGTCGCGAGCACGCCCGCCAGCGCCGGGTGCCGCTCCATCCCGCCCATCCGCGCGACGGCCGCCCGCAGCGCGTCCGCCGGCAGCGCCGCGGGCGGGGTCGACGCGGCGCGCTCGCCGACGCGGATGGCGAGGGCGCGCACCCAGTCGTCGCGCCACGGGGCGTCGGGGCCGGTCGCCGCCGCCTCGGCGTGGCGGGCGAACGCGAGCGCCCCGCGGCCGTCGTCGGGGCGTCCCAGGTCGTAGACCGCCTGGATCCAGCCGATGCGCTCGCGGTGCGCGGGCGTCGTCGCGGCGTGGACGGCCTCGGAGACCAGCCGGTCGACCAGGTCGGGGCGCCCGATCTCGAACGCCATCGCCGCGGCCTCGAGCAGCCGCGCGACCCGGTCGTCGCCCGGCGGGCTGACGCGCGCGGCGCGCTCCATCGTGGCGAGCGCGTCGCGCAGCCCGCCGCGCAGGCGGGCCGCGGTGGCGCCCTCCGCCAGCGTCGCGGCCAGGTCGGGGTCGCGCCGCAGCGACGCTGCGGACCGGTGCCACGCGGCGCGGTCCGGCTCCGTGGCGACCACGGCGGCGAAGGCCACGTGCACCGCGTGCCGGCGCGGCAGCGACGCGGCGCGGTAGGCGACGGCGCGCGCCACCTCGGTGCGGAAGCCGACCGTCTCGTCCTCGGCGACGAGCAGCCCGCGCGCCGCCAGCGCCGAGCAGGCGGCGAGCGCCGCGGCCTCGTCCCGCCCCGTCACCCGGGCGGCCACGGCCACCGCGTCGCCCAGCTCGGCCCGGTCCGCGGCGGCCGCGGCCAGGACCACGGCCGCCTCGAGCTCGTCGCGCACGCGCGGCGCGGGGTCGAACGCGTCGACCAGGCGGGGCGAGAGCGGGACGGCGCCGTGCGGCCGGGTGGAGCAGCGGCTCCAGGCGTCCCGCGACGCGGTCGCGAGCTCGCGCAGCGCGAGGGGGTTGCCGCCGGCGGCCTCGAGCGTGCGGGCGCGCAGGCCGACGGGCAGGCCGGGCGCCACGGCGGCGACCAGGGCCGACGCGGCGGACGGGCCGAGCGGATCGAGCCGGACCACGTCCAGGCCCGACCGGCGGACCCGCGCGTCCGCCGGGCCGCCCGCGGCCAGCAGCGCGAACGGCTCCGCCCGCAGCGCGCGGGCGGCCAGGGTCAGGGCGTCCCAGCTGGCGTCGTCGACCCACGCGACGCCGTCGAGCAGCAGCACCGTCGGACGGTCGCGCGCCGCGTCCCGCAGGAGCGTCGCCACGCGGGCGTCGCGCTCGTCGCGGTCGACGTCGGGGCCGAGCGGGGCGAACGGCGCGCCGAGCGTGGCGGCCAGCTCGCGCAGCGCGGCGAGCGGCCGCGCGGCGCGGGCGGGCACCGGCGTGAGGACGAGCACCCGCACGCCGGACTCGATCGCGTCGCGGGCGCCCTCGCGCAGCAGCGTGGTCGTGCCGGCGCCGGGCTCGCCGACGAGCGCCAGGCCGACGACGCCCTCCGGGGCGCCGGCGACGCGGGCGACGGCGGCGAGCTCGTCGTCGCGGCCGAGCGGCGGGCGCACCTCAGGGACGGGCATGCCCCCACGGTGACGCGGACCCGCCGCGGTTTCATCACACGGTCTGGTGATCCGGCGCGCGCAGCACGTCCGCGAGGAACGCGGCGGCCTGCGCGATCGCCGCGGTGGCGCCGTTCGTGGCCCGCAGGTCGTTGAGCATCATGAAGTCGTGGATCATCCCGCCGTAGCGGGTGGACGCCACGTCGACGCCGGCGCGCCGCAGGCTGCGGGCGTACGCCTCGCCCTCGTCGCGCAGGACGTCGGCCTCGGCCGTGATCACCAGGGCGCGCGGCAGGCCGGCGAGCTGCTCCGTCGTGGCGCGCAGCGGGCTGACCGTGATCTGCGCGCGCTCGGCCTCGTCCGTCGTGTACTGGTCCCAGAACCACTGCATCGCGTCGCGCCGCAGGAAGAAGCCCTCGGCGAACTCGTGGTAGCTGGCGGTGTCGAACGCGGCGTCCGTCACGGGGTACAGCAGCGCCTGCCCCCGGAACGTCACGTCGCCGCGCTCCTTGGCCAGCAGCGTCAGCGCCGCGGACATGTTGCCGCCGACGGAGTCGCCGGCGACCGCGATGCGCGAGCCGTCGATGCGGGCCTCGTCGCCCTTCTCGGCGATCCAGCGGGCGGTGGCGTACGCCTCCTCGACCGCGACGGGGTAGCGGACCTCGGGCGAGCGGTGGTAGTCGGGGAAGACGACCGCCACGCCCGCGCCGACGGCGAGGTCGCGGACGAGGCGGTCGTGGGTGTGGACGTCGCCGAAGACCCAGCCGGCGCCGTGGACGTAGAGGACGGCGGGGAGCGGACCGAAGGCGTTCGCCGGGCGGACGATGCGCACGCGGAAGTCGCCGGCCGGCCCGGACAGGGTGACCCAGTCCTCGTCGACGGCGGGCTTCTCGATCTCGCCGGACTGGACCTCGTCGACGGCCTTGCGGCCCTCGATCGGACCCAGGTCGGGCAGGTACGGCGGCTGGGCGGTGGCGTCGGCGAACGCCTGCGCGGCGGGCTCGAGGACGGGGGCGGCGTCGGACATGGGGACCTCGCTGAGGGTCGGAGAGGAGGACGCTCCCGACGCTAGGCCGCCCGCCCGCCCGCCTCATGCGTCATCCGACTCGGCCGCGTGACGCTCCCGCACGACGCGCACCAGCTCGACGCGCGAGGCGACGCCGAGCTTCGCGTACGCCCGGCGCAGGTGGGTGGCCACGGTGTTCCCCGACAGGTGCAGGCGCTCGCCGAGCTCGCGGTTGGTCCCCCCGTCGGCCGCGGCCTCGGCCACCCGGCGCTCCGCGGGGCTGAGCGCCGCCCATCCGGTCGGACCGGCCGTCGGCGCCGGGCCGGCGGGGGTGCCGCCGAGCGCCCGCAGCGCGTCCTCGATGCGGCGGATCGGCGCCGCCGCGCCCGTGGGCCGCAGCAGCGCCAGCGCCGCCTCCAGGTGCCGCGCCGCGCCCCCGGGGTCGCTCGCCGCGAGCAGTCGGCCCAGGTGCTCGTGCGCGGCGGCGCGGGGCAGCGGCCGCGGGACCAGGGCGAACCGCTCGACGGCCTCGGCGAGCAGCACCGGGTCGCCGGCCAGCAGGGCCCGGGCGTGCAGCGCCGCCGCCGTCAGGACGGGGTAGGCCGGCGCGAGCGCCGCCCGGCGGACGACCGCCCGGACGGCGGACGCCGCGGCGACGTCGGCCCCGGCGTCGAGCGCGGCGCGGACGAGCAGCGGCACGTCGGCGACGTCGAGCGGCGCGGCCATCGCCGGACCGGACCCGTCGACCGCGGCGGCCAGGGCCGGGGCCTGCCGGCGCACCGTCGCGCGGTCGCCCTCGGCGTCGGCGAGCAGGACGGCCAGCCAGGCGCCGGCGCTGCGCACGCTCGGGGGCTCCGCGGCGAGCATCCGCGCGGCCCGCGCGCGGGTGATGTGGCGCGTGGACCCGTCCCCGGTCAGCAGCCCGACGCGGCAGCGGACGAAGCCGACGGTCAGCTCGGCCAGGTCCGCCTGCTCGCCCGGGCGGACGAGCGCCAGGCCGGCGTCCGCCTCGTCCCGCGCCTCGGCGAGCCGGCCGGCGTCCAGCAGCACGCGGGCGCGGGTGCCGTGCCACAGCCGCACGGCGGCGGACTGCCCGCGGCCGCGGGCCAGGCCGATGCCCCGATCGGCGTCGCGGACCGCCTCGTCCGTGCGGCCGCAGGCGCTGCGCAGCAGGGCGCGCCACGACGTCGGGGGCGCCCACAGGTCGTGCTCCGCCCCGCCGGCGCGCTGCGTCACCGCCAGCGCCTCCTCGACGAGCGCCAGCGCGCGGTCCCAGTCCGTGCGGTCGAAGGCCGCCATCGACAGGACCGTCAGCGCGGTCGTCGCGGCCGTCGGCTCGTCCGCGTGCGCCGCCAGCTCGCGGGCCCGGGACGCCGTCGCCTCGGCCGCCGCGGCGTCGCCCGCCATCACCTCGGCGAGCGCCTGGGCGGCCAGGAGCTGGGCCCGGACGCCGGCGGGCACGCCGGCGCCGGCGGCCGCCGCAGCGCTGTCGCGCGCCGCGTCGGCGAACGACGTCGCCGCCACCAGCCGGGCGAGCGCCAAGCGGACCCGCGCCTGGTCCGCGGCGTCGACGTCGCGGGCGAGGGCCGCGGCGGCCAGCGCGCGAGCGCGCGCCAGGTCGCCCGCGTCGCGCAGCAGGTCGACGGTGGCGGCGACGAGCCCGCTGCGGTCGGCCGCGTCGCCCGGCGTCAGCTCGAGCGCCCGCCGGCTGAGCGCCGCGGCGCGGGCGGGATCGCGCGACGCGAGCGCCTCGGCGGCGCGGCGCAGGAGCGCCGCGGCGCGCGCGTCCGGCGGCTCGGCTGCGGCGGCCACCACCCCGGCGAGCGCCGGCGTCGGCACGCCGTCGGGCGGGACGGCGGCGAGCGCCAGGTCGCGCAGCTCGGCGCGATCCGCCGCCGTGAGCCCGGCGCGGAGCGCGGCGCCGACGAGCGGATGCGGCAGGCGCAGATCGTGGCCGTCGCCGTCCAGCAGCCGGGCCGCGATGGCGGCGCGGAGCGGCTGCACGAGCGCCGACGCCGGAACGCCGAGCAGGGCGGCGAGCGGGGCGAACCCGACCTCGTCCCCCAGCAGCCCCGCCGCGCGCAGCAGGCGGCGTGCCTCGGGCGGCAGCGCCGCGGCCCGGGCCTGCAGGAGCGCGGCGAAGCGCGCCGGCGCCACGTCGGGCGTGCGCGGCACGAGCACGCCATCGCGGCGCGTCGTCGCGTCCTCCTCCGCCAGGCCCGCCAGCAGCGCGAGCAGGTCGCGCGGCCGGCCGCCCGCGGCGTCCGCCAGGCCCAGCAGCGCCGGGCCGGGATCGGGACCGAGCACGTCGGCGACGACCGCGGCGACCGCCGCCGGCTCCAGGGGTGCCAGGTGCAGCGGCTCGGCGCCCTGGTCGCGCAGGCGTTCGACGACGTCCCGCACGTCGGTGCCGGCGGCGTCCGTGCGGACGGCCACCAGCCAGCCGACGGGCCGGGCGGCGAGCCGGGGCACCAGGACGCGCAGCGCCAGGAGGGCGGCCGCGTCGGCGCGGTGCAGGTCGTCCAGGACCACCAGCACGGGCCCGGCGGCGGCCGCGCGGCCGACCGCCCCCTGCAGCGCGGTCAGGAGCGCGACGACGTCGGGCGTCCCGTCCGGGCCCGTCACCGGCGCGGGTCCGCCGAGCAGCGCCGCCCGGACCGGGTCCCCGCCGGCCGCGGCGTCGCCCGCCAGGACCCGCACGCCGCGGCGCCGCGCGTCGTCCGCCACGGCGTGGAGCAGGCGGCTGGCGCCCAGGCCCTCGCGGCCCTCGACGATCCACGTCCCGCCCGTCCCCGCGGCCAGCGCCGCCACGCCGGCGGACAGGCGGGCCAGCGCGCCGTCGCGGCCGCGGACGGGTCCGTCGCCGGGCGGAGGGGATGGGGGCTGCGCCGGGGTCGTCACGTCGTCCTCCGGGCGCGCCGGACGCGCGCATCCTAGCCCGGGGAACGCGTGAACGGACGTCTCCGGCGGCGTTGCTACCGTCGGTCCGCCGATGTCCGGACCCCCATCCCCGCTTCGGTGCACCGTCGTCCACCGTCCGCCTCTCGGGCGGCCCGACACCGGGTCCGCGCCGCCCGCTCCCGCCCGATGATCGCCGCCCATCCCCTCCGCGGCCGGGACCGCGAGCGCCGCGCCCTCCGCTCCGCCCTCGACGACGCCCGCACCCGCGGGCGCGGCAGCGCGCTCCTCGTCCCCGGCGACGCGGGGCTCGGCAAGACGCGCCTGCTGCAGGAGGCGCTGCGGCTGGCCCGCGACGCCGGCGCCGGGACCGCGTCCGGCCTGGCCGCCCCGGGCGACGAGCCGCTGCCGATGGGCCTGGTGCTGCAGGTGCTCGTGCGCGCCGCCGAGCCGACGGCGACGCTGCCGGACGTCCGCGAGCACCCCGACCGCGAACGCTGGTTCGTCGAGGAGCTCGAGCTGCTGCTGCAGGAGCGGACCGCGCGGCGGCCGCTGCTCGTCGCCCTCGACGACCTGCAGTGGGCCGACCGGGCCAGCCTGGGCCTGCTGCGCACCCTCGTCCCGCGCCTGCTCGCCCTGCCGCTCGTGTGGGTGCTGGCGTACCGCCCCACGCAGGCGCCCCCCGCGCTCCAGGCGCTGGTCGCCGCCGCACGCGACGCGGGGGCCACCACGCTGCCGCTCGCGGCGCTGCCGTCCGCGGCGGTGGGCCGCATCGCCCAGGACGTGCTCGGCGGGGCGCCCGACGACCGGCTCGCCGACACGGTGCGGCGGGCCGAGGGTCATCCGTTCCTGCTGCTCGAGCTGCTGCGCGGCGCTCGCGAGGACGCCACGCCGACCGCCGCCGTGGAGGCGTCGCTGCCGGCGCGCGTCCACGCCGCCACCCGCGCCCGCCTGGAGCGCCAGTCCGCCGACGCGCGCGCCGTGGCCGACGTCGCCGCCGTGCTGGGCCGGCGCTTCGACCGCGGGCAGCTCGCCTCGCTCGCGGCCGTCGACGACGGCACGCTCGCGGCGGCGGTGCGCGAGCTCGTCGCCGCCGACGTCCTGACGGAGGAGCCCGACGGCGGGCTGGCGTTCCGCCACGACCTCGTCTGCGAGGCGCTGCTGGGGTCGATGCCCGCGGCGATCCGTCGCACGCTCGAGCGCGAGGCCGTGGACGTGCGGCTGGCGGCGGGCGCGCGGCCGGCCGAGGTCGCCGCCGCGCTGGCCGCGAGCGCGCCGGCCGGCGACCGCGCCGCGACCGCGCTCCTGCTCGCCGCTGCGAACGACCTGGAGCGCAGCGACCCGTCCACCGGCGCCGACCTGGCCCGCCGCGGGTTCGCCCTCGCCGACCCCGACGACCCGGAGCGAGCGCCGCTCGCCGCGGCCGCCGCCCGCCTGCTGCACGCCGCGGGCCGGGCGGAGGAGGGCCTGGCCTTCGCCCGCACCGCCCTGGCCGACGTGCTCGAGGCCGAGCAGCAGGCCGAGGTGCTGCTGAGCATCGCGTGGATGTTCTCCGTCGCCCCCGACGACGCGGTCGCGGCCGGCCGCGCCGCCCTGGCGCTCGACGGCGTCTCGCCCGCCCTGCGCGCCCGCCACCTGGCGAAGCTCGTGCACGGTCTGGGCATCGCGGGCCGCTCGCGCGCCGCCGAGGCGCTGCGCCCCGAGGCGGTGGCCGCCGTCGCCGCGGTGCCCGGGGACGCCGACGCGGCGTTCGGGCTCGTCGCGGCCGAGGCGGTGCTCGACCTGGCCGCCGGGCGGATCGCCGCGCAGGAGCGTCGCATCCGCGCCGACCTGGCCGCCCACCCCGACGACCCGGTGCGCGTCGCGATCTGGCCGCACTGGCTCGCCGACGTCGCCGCGCACCGCGGCGACTACGCCGGGGCGCTGCGCACCGTCGACGCCGGGCGGGAGGGCGCCCGCGCCGCCGGCCAGGCGTGGATGGCCGAGCTGTGGGAGCAGCGCCGCGGGCGGATGCTGCTCGAGGCCGGACGGCCCGCCGACGCGCTCGCCGCGCTCGAGGGCCTGGCCAACCTGGACGCCGGCAGCGTCGTGCGCTCCGGCCCCGACGCGATGGCGCTGCTCGCGCTCGGCCGGGCCGCCCTGCACGCCGGCAGCGCGCACGTCACGCGGGTGACGGCAACCGTCGCGCGCCGGGCGCTCGACCGCGAGGCGCCCGAGATCCGCCGCCACGCCGCGTGGCTGCTGGCGCTGCAGGCGGCCGCCGCGGGCGACCCGCACGCCGCCGTCGGCGTGCTCGCCGAGCTGGGCCCGGACGGGGACGAGTCCGTGCTGCCGACGATGATCCGCGACGTCCTGGACCCGCCGCAGCTCGTGCGGATCGCGCTGGCGGGGGGCGACGCGGCCCTGGCCCGCCGGGCCGTGGCCGACGCCGAGGCGATCGCGGGGGCGGACCCCGGGGTGGCGGAGCCGGCCGCTGCCGTCCTCCACGCCCGCGGGCTGCTGGACCGCGACGAGCGCGCCCTCGCCGCGGCCGCCGAGACGCTGCGGCCGGGTCAGCGTCCCCTCGCGCTCGCGTCCGTGCGCGAGGACCGCGCGGTGCTGCGGGTCCGCACCGGCGCCGGCGACGACGCGGTCGCCCTGCTGCGCGAGGCCCTCGACGGCTACGTGGCCGCCGAGGCGTCGTGGGACGCCGCCCGCGTCCGCGGCCGCCTGCGCCGCCTGGGGGTCCGCGCCGGCCGCGGCGCGGCGCCGACCCCGACGGCGGGCTGGGAGAGCCTGACGCGGTCCGAGGCCGCGGTGGCCGAGCTGGTGGCGCAGGGGCTGAGCAACCGCGCGGTCGCCGAGCGGCTGTTCGTGTCGCCGCACACCGTCAGCACTCACCTGCGCCACGCGTTCGCGAAGCTCGGCGTGCGCTCGCGCGTCGAGCTGGCGCGGCTGGCGCTGGAGCGGGCCGCCCGCTAGGCGGCGGACGCGGCCCGCACCGCCGCGCGGACGACGTCGGCGACGGCCCGCGGCTGCGACAGCGCGACGGCGTGCGACGCGCCCTCGACCTCGACGACCGTCATCCCCGCCCGGTCGAAGCCGAAGCGGTGCACCTCGGGGTTGATGGTCGCGTCGGCCGTCGGCAGCACGCCCCACGCCGGCGTCGTCCGCCACGCCGGCGTGCCGGTCACGCGCTCCTCGAACGCGGCCGCGGCGAGCGGGCGCTGCGCGATCGCCAGGAAGCGCGTCGTCTCGAGCGGCACGTCCGCGGCGAACACGGACGGGAAGGCCGCGGGGTCGACGGAGACGTCGACGCCCTCGCCGCCGTCCGGCAGCGGGAACGGCGCCGTGCGCAGGCTGGCGGCCAGCGCGGAGTCGGGGAAGCGGCCCTGGTGCTCGCCCAGGCTCTCCCCCTCGTCGAGCGCGTAGGCGGCGACGTAGACCAAGCCGACGACCTGGTCCCGCTGCCCGGCGAGCGAGATCACCGCGCCGCCGTAGGAGTGGCCGACGAGCACGACGGGCCCGTCGATCGCGTCGAGGACGGACGACAGGTACGCCGCGTCGGACGCCACGCCGCGCAGCGGGACGGGCGGCGCGACGATCGGCAGGCCGTCGGGGTGCAGCTCGGCGTGGACGGCGGACCAGCTGGACGCGTCGGCGAAGGCGCCGTGGACGAGGACGACGGTGGGGGTGCTCACGAGGGTGCTCCGGAGGGTCGGGGGGGGTGGCGCCGCCGACGCTACGGTCGCCGCGGCGCGGTGCCTTGCGTCAGGTGACCGCCGTCGCGGCGCCGACGTCGCCCGTGGCGCGTCGTCGTTGCGTCGCCTGACTGCACCGCGCCCGGAGGCCCGCGGACGCTGCCAGGCTGGGGGCATGCCCGCGCCCGCCGCCCCGTCCACCCCCGGCCCCGTGCTCGTGCTCGGCGCCACCGGCACGCAGGGCGGCGCGGTCGCCCGCGCGCTGCTCGCCGCCGGGGTGGAGACCCGCGCCCTGGTGCGCGACCCGAACGCCCCGCGGGCGCGCGCGCTGGCGGACGCGGGCGCGGCGCTCGTCCGCGGCGACCTGAACGACGCCGACGCCCTGGCGCCCGCGTTCGCCGACGCGGCGGCCGTCTACGGGGTGACGACGCCGTTCGCCGACGGGGTGGACGGCGAGGTCCGCCAGGGCGAGGCGATCGTGGCGGCCGCGGCCCGCGTCGGCCTGCCGTGGCTCGTGCTCGCGTCCGTCGCCGCGGCGGACCGCGCCGACGTGCCGCACTTCCGCAGCAAGGCGCGGATCGAGGCGGCGCTGCGCGCCACCGACGTGCCGTGGACCGTGATCGCGCCGAGCTACTTCTACGAGAACGTCCTGGGCCGCGACGGTGGCCTGCCCGCCGGCGAGCTGCCGATGGCGGTGCCGGCCGACCGGCCGCTGCACCAGGTCGCGCTCGAGGACCTGGGCGCGCTCGTCGCCGCGGTGCTGGCGCGGCGGGACGAGCACCTGGGCGTGCGCGTCGAGGTGGCCGGGGACGCGCCGACCCCGGCCGAGATGGCGGCGGCGCTCGGCGTGCCGCTCGTCCCCGTGCCGCTCGAGGACGTGCGCCGGCGCAGCGCCGACCTGGGCGCGATGTACGCGTTCCTCTCCGACGAGGGGTACGGCATCGACGTCGCGGCCCTGCGCGCCCGGTACCCCGAGGTGGCGTGGCGCTCCTTCGCCGACTGGGTCGCGGCGCGCCGCTGAGCGGTCGCGCGCCGCGGCGGCGAGCGCCGGACCGCGCGCGCCGCGGCTGGTAGAACGCCTCCATGCCCCCCGAGGACGCGCCCGCCCGCCCGCTCGTCGCCACCACCGTCCGCGACGGCGTGGCGACGATCGCGCTGGACGACCCGGACACCCGCAACGCGCTGTCGGACGAGATGCTCGACGCGATCATCGCGGCGTTCGAGGCGGTCCGGGACGACGACGCGGTGCGCTGCGTCGTCCTCGCGTCGACGCACCCGCGCACGTTCTCGTCCGGCGGCGACCTGGCGGGATTCGCGGAGGAGGGACCGCTCGTGCACAAGCACCGCGCGATCGACCGCTTCCCGCGGCTGTTCCGGCTGATCCGCGACCTCGGCAAGCCGACGGTCTGCCGCGCGAACGGTCACGTCCTGGCCGGCGCGCTCGGCGTCGCGCTGGCGTGCGACCTGGTCGTCGCGTCCGACGACGCCACGTTCGGCACGCCCGAGATCAACGTCGGGGTCTTCCCCTTCATGATCATGGCGCTCATCTACCGGAACGTCGGCCGGAAGAAGGCGACGGAGCTGCTGCTGCTCGGCGAGCGCCTGGACGCCCGCGAGGCCGAGCGGATCGGCCTGGTCAACCGCGTCGTGCCCGCCGCCGAGCTCGACGCGCAGGTCGACGCGTGGGCGACGAAGCTCGCCGCCTCCTCCCCGCTGCTCGTCCGGATGGGCAAGGACGCGATCGCCCGCCAGACCGACATGCCGTTCGACGACGCCCTGGACTACCTGCGGTCGATGCTGGCCCTCGCGTTCTCGACGGAGGACGTGCAGGAGGGCGTGGCGGCGTTCTTCGAGAAGCGCGCGCCCGAGTGGCGCGGCCGGTGACGGCCTCGGCGCCCGAGGACCGCCTCGACCGGGCGGCGCTGCGGCGCGGCGTGCGGGCGGGCACGCCGTTCGCGCTGGCCAACGCGCTCGTCGCCCTCTCCTTCGGCACCCTGGCGCTCGACTCGGGGTTCTCGTGGGTGGCGGCGATCGTCATGTCGGCCGTCGTCTTCGCGGGCTCGGCGCAGTTCGCGGCGGTGACGATCGCCGCGGCCGGCGGCAGCCTGGGCGCCGCGGTGCTCGCCGCCACGCTCGTGCACTCCCGCTTCCTGCCGATGGGCGTGGCCCTGGCGCCGTCGCTGCCCGGCGGGCCGCTGCGTCGCGGGCTGCAGGGTCAGGCGATCGTCGACTCGTCGTGGGCGATGGCGGCGCGCGAGGACGGCACGTTCGACCGGGCGTTCCTCTTCGGGTCGACGGCGGTGCAGTACGTCGGCTGGGTGCTCGGCACGGTCCTCGGCGCGTTCGGCGGCGGGCTGCTGGGCGACACCGACCGCTTCGGCCTGGACGCCGTCTTCCCGACGTTCTTCCTGGTGCTGCTGCTGGCCGAGCTGCGGTCGGGGCGCGCGCGGGGCGTCGCCGCCGCCGGGGCCGTCATCGCGCTGGCGCTCGTGCCGTTCGCCCCGGCGGGCGTGCCGGTGCTGGCGGCCAGCCTGGCCGCGCTCGTGGGCCTGCGCCGGCGCGCGGGGACGGAGGCGACGGCGTGAGCGTCGACCCGTGGGTGCTCGTCGCGACGGTGGCGGCGATGACGGCGACGGTGAAGGCGATCGGCCCGATCGCCTTCGGCGGACGGGCGCTGCCGCCGCGCGCCGCGTCGGTCATCGCCCTGCTCGCGCCGGCGGTCCTGGCCGGCCTCGTCGCCGCCGGGCTCGCCGACCAGGGCGGGCGGCTGGGCCTGGGCGAGGAGGCCGTCGGCGTGGCCGCCGGCGGCGCCGTCGCCCTGCGCGGCGGCTCGATCGTCGCGGCGGTGGTCGTCGCCGCCGGGGTGACCGCGCTGCTGCGCGCGGTCACCTGACGCGCGGGGTCAGCGCCGCGGGCCGTGCCCCTGCCGGGCGGTGCGGCGCCCGCGCGCGTCGGCGCGGACTCGCCGGGGCGCCGTCCGTCGCAGGATCGGCACGACCCGTCACGGATCTGGCACATCCGTCCGCCCCGAGACCGCGGGCTCGCGTGCACCGTCCACCGCGCCGACGGGAAGGACGTTCACCCCGTCCGAGGAGCCCCATGCACCGTTCGCTCGTCCTGTCGCTCGCCGTCGCCGGCGCCGCGCTCGTCCCCGTCTCGGCCGCCGTCGCCGACGCCCCGTCCACGCCCGCCGCGAAGGTGGTCAAGAAGCGCCGCTGCGACAGCAACTACCGCGGCCGGTGCCTGCGCCCCGACGTCTCGGACTACGACTGCGCGGGCGGCAGCGGCAACGGGCCGTACTACGTGAGCGGCCCGTTCCGCGTGGTCGGCACGGACCACTACGGCCTCGACGCGGATCACGACGGGATCGCCTGCGAGCGCTGAGCCGCGCCGGGGCGCCCCGGTCGGCGGGGTCCCGGCGGGCCGGGACGCCACGCGCATCGGGGCCGCGCCTATCCTCGGTCGGTGCGTGACGTTCCCCGTCCCGAGCTGCGGGCGGCCCACCGGGCCGTCGTCGTGGCCTTCCTGCTGCACGGCCTGGCGGCCGGCACCCTGTTCGTCCGGATCCCCGACCTGCGCGACGCCGCCGGGCTCGGGGACGGCGGCCTGGGGCTCGTGCTCGCGGCGCTCGGCGCGGGGGCGATCGTCGCGATGCCGGTCGCGGGCGGGCTGACCGCGCGCCACGGCAGCGCGTGGACGATGCGCCTGCTGCTGCCGCCGCTCGCGGTGGCGCTCGCCGTGGTGGGCCAGCTCGATTCGCCGGTCGCGCTCGCCGCCGGCACCTTCGCCTTCGGCTGCGTGATCGGCGGCCACGACGTCGCGATGAACGCGCACGGCGTGACGGTCGAGGGCGCCGCCCGTCGGCCGATCCTGTCGGGCCTGCACGCCGCGTTCTCGGCCGGCGCGCTGCTCGGCTCCGGTCTGGGGGCCCTCGCCACGAGCGCCGACGTGGGCGCGAACGTGCACCTGGCGGCCCTCGCCCCGTTCGTCCTGCTGGGCGGGCTGGCGTACCGCCGCCTGCTGCCCCCGGAGACCGACCGCCAGCCGGCGCGTCAGGCGCACGAGCCCCGGCCGTCGCTGGCCGCCCGGCTGGCCCCGCTGCGCACCCCCTGGCTGCTCGCCTGCGCCGTCGCGGCGCTCGGCTCGTTCGTCGCCGAGAACTCGGTGACCGACTGGAGCGGCGTGCTGCTGCGCGACCACCGCGACGCGTCGCCGGGGGTGGCGGCGCTCGGCGTCTTCGCCTTCTCCGCCGCGATGACCGTCGGACGCCTGACGGGCGACCGCACCGTCGCGCGCTACGGCGACCGCGCGACGCTGACGGCCAGCGGCGCCGTCGCGGCCGTCGGCTGGCTCGTCGTCGCGCTCGTCGACGACCCGTGGGCCGCCATCGCCGCGTGGGTGCTGACGGGGCTCGCGCTCGCCAACGCGGTGCCGATCGTCTTCCGGGCGGCCGGCACCCCGCGCCCCGCCCGCGACGGGCGCCCCGGCCCGACGGCGACGCAGGGCCTGTCGCTCGTCGTCGGCCTGGGCTACGCCGGCGGCCTGCTGGGCCCCGCCGTCCTGGGCGGCCTGGCCGAGGTGGTCGGCCTGCCGACGGCGATGCTGCTGCCGGCCGCGCTCGCCGCGCTCGTCGTCCTCCTCGCCCCCGTCGCCGCCGCGCCGACGGACGCCGCGGCGGAGCCCGCGACGGGCGCGGCCGCCGACGCGGCCGCCGCGGGCCCGACGGTCTAGCCGGCGCGCCCCGGGGCCGCCCGGGCCGCGGCGCCGGGGCGGCCGGCGCCTCAGGCCGTCAGCCCCTGCACCGCGGCGCCGACCGTGCCGGCGCTCATCGCCGCGAACGACACGACGGTGATCGCGCGGTACGGCAGCGCGGACGACCACCGCTCGCGGAACGCGAGCGGCAGGAACAGCAGCGGGTTGACGACCGCGCCGAAGAGCAGCGCGGCCCGGTTCCAGTCCGGCAGCCCGGGCAGCGCCAGCCCGACCGCGATCAGGATCAGCCCCATCATGATCAGGTCGATGTGCAGCTGCAGCAGGCGGCGCGGGCTGCGCACCCCGGCGCGCCGCAGCAGGTCGGGGAAGGCGACGCGGAGCATCACGACCCAGCCGAGCAGCGCTCCGGTGGCGAGCAGGCACAGGCCCGCGCGGACGAGCAGGTCCATCGTCCGGGCCTACCCGGCCGCCGTGCCGAGGCGCTCGCGCGCGTAGGCGACGAAGGGCTCGAGGGCGGACGCGTCCTGGAGGGTGTCCGGGTTGGCGACCCGCTCGACCGGCGCGCCGGTGAGGATCCGCTTGACCGGCACCTCGAGCACCTTGCCCGAGAGCGTCCGGGGGATCGCGGCGACCGCGTGCACGGTGTCGGGCACGTGCCGCGGCGAGCACGTCTCGCGCACCGCGCGCGCGATCCGTCGCCGCAGCTCGTCGTCCAGGGTCGTGCCGTCGCGCAGCACGACGAACAGCTCGATGGTCGAGCCGGCCGCCGCCCCGTCGGGGTGGGGCAGGTCGACGACGAGCGCGTCGAGGATCTCGTCGAGCGCCAGCACGCCGGCGTAGATCTCGCTCGTGCCCATCCGCACGCCGCCGCGGTTGATCGTCGCGTCGGAGCGGCCGTGCAGCACCGCGCCGCCCTCGGGCGTGCGCGCGACCCAGTCGCCGTGCCGCCAGATCCCGGGGTAGACGTCGAAGTACGCCTCGTGCAGGCGCGTGCCGTCCTCGTCGCCCCACAGCCGCAGCGGCATCGACGGCATCGGGCGCGTCAGGACGAGCTCGCCGACCTCGCCGGTCGGCACCTCGCGGCCGTCCTCGTCCCACGCCTCGAGCGCCGCGCCGAGCGCGGGCGCCTGCAGGCGTCCCTCGACCACGGGCAGCGTGGGCACGCCGCCGACGAACGCGGAGCACACGTCGGTGCCGCCGGACGTGGAGAAGAGCCACGTGTCGTCGCCCAGCTCGTCGTACACCCAGCGGAAGCCCTCCGGCGACAGCGGCGAGCCGGTGGAGCCGACGGCGCGCAGGGCGGACAGGTCGCGGCCCTCGCGGGGGCGCACGCCGGCCTTCACGCACGCCTGCAGGTACGCGGCGCTCGTGCCGAACGTCGTCACGCCGGCGTCGGCGGCCAGGCCCCAGAGCGCCGCGGCGTCGGGGTGCCCGTCCGGGCCGGGCGGGGTCGGCGAGCCGTCCCACAGCACCACCTGCGCCGGGGTCAGCAGCACCCCGACGAGGAAGTTCCACATCATCCAGCCGGTCGTGGTGAACCAGAAGACGCGGTCGCCCTCGCGCGCGTCCAGGTGCAGCGTCATGAGCTTGAGGTGCTCGAGCAGGATGCCGCCCTGGCCCTGGACGATCGCCTTCGGCAGCCCGGTCGTGCCGGACGAGTAGAGGATCCACAGCGGGTGGTCGAACGGGACGGCCGCGTAGGCGGGCGCCGCGTCCGGGTCGCCGTAGTCCGCCCACGCGACGCCGTCCCGCAGGGCCCCGGGATCGGCGCCGGCGTCCAGGTACGGCAGGAGCACCGTGCGGCGCAGCGACGGCAGCGCGTCCTGCAGCGCGCGCACAGCGTCCGTGCGGTCGAAGTCCTTGCCGCCGTAGCGGTAGCCGTCGACGGTCAGCAGCACGGTCGGCGCGATCTGGCCGAAGCGGTCGAGCACCGCGCGCGGACCGAAGTCGGGCGAGCAGGACGACCACACGGCGCCGACCGCCGCGCACGCGAGCACCCCGGCCATCGCCTCGGGCACGTTGGGCAGGTACGCGACGACGCGGTCGCCGGGCCCGACGCCGTCCGCGCGCAGGCCCGCGGCGATGCGCGCCGCCTCGGACCGCAGCCGGCCCCAGGTCCACGCGTCGAGGGGCCGCAGCTCGGACGCGTGCCGCAGCGCGACGGCGTCGGGGTCGCGGCCCTCGAGCACGTGCTCGGCCAGGTTGAGCGTGCCGCCGGGGAACCAGCGCGCCCGCTCGACCTGCTCCGGCGGCGTGGCGAGCGGCCGCTCCGGCGCCGCGTGCCAGCGCACGCCGCAGAAGTCGGCGACCGTCGCCCAGAAGTCCTCGAGCGCGTCGACCGACCACGCGTGCAGCGCGGCGTAGTCCGGCAGCGCGACGCCGTGGCGCGCGGCGGCGTGCGCGCGGAAGCGCTCGATGCTGGCGTGGCGGGCGCGCTCGGGGTCGGGCGCGTGCACGCGCGGCGCGGCGCTCACCGGACCAGCCCCACGTCGGTGGCGGCCGGCAGCCGCGGGCCGGCCTGCGCGACGGCGCTCGGCAGGACGTGGCCCACCGTCTCGCGCAGCAGCCCGCTCCCGACGAGCAGCCCCGGCAGCGAGATCCCGCTCTCCACCCCCAGGTCGTCGAGCACGGACACCAGGTCCTCCGTGGCCAGGTTGCCCGCGGCGCCCTCCGCGAACGGCGATCCGCCGAGCCCGCCGAGCGACGTGTCGAAGCGCGTCACCCCGCGCTGCAGGCCCGCGTAGGCGCAGAGCAGCGCGGTGCCGCGCGTCTCGTGCAGGTGCAGGCCGACGTCGGTGCCGACCGCGTCGAGCACGTCGTCGATCCCGCGCGGCGTGGCCATCCCGGTCGTGTCGGCCAGGGTCACGACGTCGGCCCCGGCCGCGCGCGCGGCCGCCACGACGCGGGCGACCTCGTCCGGCGCGATCTCGCCCTCGTACGGCGAGCCGAACGCGCACGAGACCACGGCGTCGACCGGCAGCCCGGCCGCGCGCGCCGTCTCGGCGATCGCCTCGAGCTCGCGCAGCGCGGCGTCCACGCCCATCCGGACGTTGCGGCGGCCGTACTCCTCCGACGCGGAGAGCGTGGCGGACAGCGCGTCGGCCCCCGCCGCGACCGCGTCGACCGCGCCGCGCAGGTTGGGCACGAGCGCCGTGCGGACGACGCCGTCGATCGGGCCCAGCTCGTCCAGCAGCTCGGCCGCGCCGGCCATCGCGGGCACCGCCCGGGGCGAGACGAACGCGCCGACCTCGATCTCGCGCACCCCGGCGGCGACGAGCGCGCGGATCAGCCGGACCCGCGCCGCGACCGGCAACGGCTTCTCGACCTGCAGGCCGTCCCGCGGCCCGACGTCGCGGACGTGCGCCGCGGCGGGCAGTGAGCGGGACGGCGCTGGGGACGGCATGGCGGCATCTTCTCCGTCCGGGCGTCCGCGCGCCACCCCTGCTGCGCGCCGCCCGTCGCCTGGGGCGTCCGGGGGGCCGCCGGCGCCCGCCGCGCCGGAACGCCGACGGGCGGCCGTGGCCGCCCGTCGTGGGGTGCGCGGCGGCGGGCGCCGCCGCGCGGTGGCGGCCGTCCGGCCGGGCCGGACGGCGCGCCGTCAGCGCGTCGCCAGGATCGGGCGCGGCACGCCGACGCCGTTCTCGCCGGGCTTCGGCCGGCCCGGGACCGCGGAGTCGGAGTCGCGGATGTGCAGCACGCCGTTGACCTGCAGCTTCTTGCCCTTCTTCGAGTAGGCGCTCGAGCGGGTGCCGCAGTTCGTCTTCGGCTTGACGCGGCCGTAGACGACGATGCCCTTGGCGCCCTTGCGGCAGCGGATCACCGGCACGTGCTTGCCGTTCGCGAACGACTCGACGTAGTTGCGGCCGCCGTTGAAGGTGACCGTGTTGCGCCCCTTGCCCTGCAGGCGCACGACGTTGTCGCCGCCGTTCGTCGTGATGCGGTTGTGCAGCTGCCCGGCGCGGATGAAGTTCTTGCCGGAGCCGACGGTGATGACGTTCGTCCCGCGACCGCCGTAGATCTCGTTGTCGCCGTTGAAGGCCGTGATCGTCGTGGTCTTCGACCGGGCCTTCGCGCCGCCCGTCGCCTTGATGCGGTCGGCCCACAGGATGTTGTCGCCGCCCTTGCCCTCGATCAGCCCGCCGCCGTGGCCGCCGAACAGGTGGTCGTTGCCCTCGTCGCCGACCAGGTGGAACTTCGCCCACTGCCCCGCGCTGCGCGACTTCACCCGGCGCTCGCCGACCTTCTCGATGATGTTCGGGCAGTTGCGGATCCGGCCCTCGGCGATCGCCTTGGCGTTCGACGAGCCGCCGGTCGCGGCACGCGGGTTGATGTAGAGGACGGTCGCCGGGTTGCCGCCGCAGTCGACGCTCTGCACGGCGCTGGCCGTGTTGACGAAGATCTGGTTGACCCCGACGCCGGCCTTGATGCGCGCCGGGCCGGACAGGTAGAAGATGATGTTGTTGCCGTTGCCGACGGTGTACGTGCCGCCGCCGCTGCCCGTGTGCAGCACGTTGTTGCCGTTGCCGAGCGTGACGGTGTCGGGCGCGCCGCCCGGGTCGACGTAGTTGTTGCCGTCGCCGGCGACGATCGTGTCGTGGCCGGACCCGGTGTAGATCGTGTTGTTGCCGTTGCCGGCGGTCACCTTGTCGTCGCCCGCGCCGCCCTCGACGTAGTTGTCGCCCGCGCCGGTGTTGATGGTGTTGCCCGACCGCACGCCGTAGATGAAGTCGTTGCCGGGGCCGCCGATCAGCGTGTCCGCGCCGCCGCCGCCGTAGAGGACGTCGCCGCCCGGGCTCTTGCCGACCAGGCGGTCGGGGCCGGGGGAGCCCACGAGGGTGGCCGCCTGCGCGGCGCCCGAGGCCCCCAGCGCGAGGACGAGCCCCGCCGCGGCGGCCACGACGCCGCGACGGACGGAGGGGAGCTGCGACGCACGCGGCCGGCCGTGGCCCGTCGTCGTCGTTTCTGGGGTACGCATGTCACCTAGGGTAGGGGTGTTCACCTGTTCCGGCGCCGGTGAACGGCGTCACCGCCCGGTGCTGACGTTCCTACCCCGGCGTCCGCGGCGCATGCGCCCGATCGCCGGCCGGCCCCGGCGCCCGCGCAGGTGGGACGAGGCGTCCCGCCTGCGCGGCGCGGGCGCCCCTAGGCCTCGCCGCGCAGCAGGTCGCGCAGCTCGGTGCGGCGGATCTTGCCCGACACCGTCTTCGGCAGCTCGTCCACGAAGCGGATCAGGCGCGGGTACTTGTACGGCGCGGTCAGCCGCTTGACGTGGTCCTGCAGCTCGCGCACGAGCGCCTCGTCCGCCGGCGGCGCGCCCTCGGCGAGGATGACGAAGGCGGTGACGACCTGCGTGCGCTCGGGATCGTCCTTGCCGACCACCGCGGCCTCGACCACGGCGGGGTGCTCGACGAGGGCGGACTCCACCTCGAAGGGCCCGATCCGGTAGGCGGACGAGGTGATGACGTCGTCGTCGCGCCCCTCGAACCACAGGTAGCCGTCGGGGTCGCGCGCCGCCTTGTCGCCCGTCAGGTACCAGCCGTCGCGGAAGCGGTCGGCCGTCGCGTCGGGGTTGCGGTGGTACCCGGCGAACAGGCCGACGGGCCGGTGCTCCTCGTCCACGCGGACGGCGATCGCGCCGACCTCGCCGTCCGGGGCGCGGCGGCCCTCCTCGTCGAGCACGTCGACCTCCCAGCCCGGGACCGGCAGGCCCATCGACCCGGGTCGCACCTCCACGCCGGGGTAGTTCGCGACGAGGACCGTCGTCTCGGTCTGGCCGTAGGCGTCGTGGACCGTCAGCCCACCCGTGCCGGCCTTCCAGACCTTGATGACCTCGGGGTTCAGCGGCTCGCCCGCGCTCGTGCAGTGGCGCAGCGCGGACAGGTCGTGGGCCGTCAGGTCGGCCTGGACGAGCAGGCGGTACAGCGTCGGCGGCGCGCAGAACGACGTGATCCGGTGCCGCTCCAGGATGCCCAGGATCGTGTCGGCGTCGGGCTTGCCCAGCTGCACCTGGACGACGGTCGCCCGCTCGTGCCACTGGCCGAACAGCCCGCCCCAGGCGGCCTTCGCCCAGCCCGTGTCCGTCACGGTCCAGTGCCGGTCGCCGGGCCGCAGGTCGTGCCAGAAGCGCGCGGTCGCCACGTGCCCCAGGCCGTACTCCTGGGTGTGGAGCACCATCTTCGGGTGCGAGACCGTGCCCGACGTGAAGTAGAGGAACAGCGGGTCCTCGCGCCGCGTCGGCTCGGCCGGCAGGTCGTCGGCGTCCTCCCCGACGGCGTTCAGCAGCGCGTCCAGGTCGTGCCAGCCCGCGGGGCCGCCGGCGGGCGTCCACGCGATGCGGTGGCGCAGGCTCGGCAGCTCCCCCTCGATGGCGTCGATCTTCTCGGCGCCCGCGGCGTCCGTGATCGCGACGACGGCGTCGGCCTGGGTGACGCGGTAGGCGATGTCCTTCGGCGTCAGCAGGTTGGGGCCGGGCATCGGCACCGCGCCGATGCGGATGGCGCCGAGGACGGCGGTGTACCAGGCGGGGACGCGCGGCAGCATGACGAAGACCGGGTCGCCGGCCCGCACGCCCAGGTCGAGCAGGGCGCGGGCGAAGCGGCGCGCCTCGCGCGCCAGGTCGGCCACGGTCTGCTCGGCGACGGTCTCGCCCGTCGGGCCGACGGAGACGAGCGCCAGGTCGTCGGGCGCGTCCGCGGCCCAGCCCTCGACGATGTCGATCACCGGGTTGTAGACGTCGGGCACCGTCACGGAGAACGTGCGGCGCTCCTCGGCGTAGTCGCGCAGCCGCGGCGGGGCGCTGCGGTCGGGGATGGTCTGCTCCGGGCTCACGTCGTGGTCCTCTCCCTCTCCTCCCGCGGGCGTCCTGCCGGCGGGTGCGAGCACGCTACGCCGCGGGCCCGCCACGCAGCAACGCTACGAAAGTCGCGATCCCGTGGCGGCCCTGCGGCAGAAGGACGCGGTCGGCGGGGCGCGTCCCGCGGCCCGTGCCGCTCGGCCCACAGCGCGGCCTGCATCCGGTCGGTCACGCCGACCGCGCGGAACACGCGTGTCGGGTGCGACTCGACCGTCTTCTCGGTGATCCCCAGGCGGCGCGCGATGAGCCTGTTCGGCAGCCCCTGCACCCGGAGGGCGAGGACGTCGCGCTCGCGGGGCGACAGGCTGGCGAGCGGATCGGGCTCGGTCCGCGCGCGGAGCACGGTCCCGGCGTCCCCGGGATCGAGCGGCGACTCGCCACGGGCCGCGGCGCGGACGCCCTCCACGACCTCGTCGGACGACGCGTCCTTCGGCGGGGAGCCGCACGCGCCCCCGGGGCGCGTCACCGGTCGTAGACGTCGCGGCGGTGACCGATGCGCAGCACGAGCACCAGAAGGGTGCCGTCGTGGATCTCGTAGACGATGCGGTAGTCGCCGGTTCGGACCCGCCATTCGCCGGCCCCGCCGACCAGTCGTGTTGCGGCGGGCGGACGTGGATCCTGGGCCAGGAGTTCGAGCGCGGCTTGGATTCTCCGCCGGACCTGCGGATCGAGCTTCCGCAGCTGGCGGGCCGCTGCTGGCGCCAGCTGGACCTCGTAGCTCACGTCAGGCCAAGGTCGGCCTTGACCTCGTCCCACGGAATCGGGGCGGCAGCCGTCTCTCGCATCTCCACCCGCGCGGCCTCGGCGGCACGGATATCGGCCATGTCCTCGGCAAGCTCGAGCAGCCGGTCGAGGTCGTCGGCGTCGATCACCGCCGCGATACGGCGGCCTCGTCGCTCGAGATAGATCGGCTCGTGGCCCTCTCGCGCCTCATCGATGATCGACGCCAACCGCCGACGAGCATCGGACACGGTGTACGGCGCCATAGGCATGACCGAAATGTACAAGGTGGAGCGTCTTATGCGATTGGTGCGACTCATGTCCCCGGGGTTGCGGGGCCCGGGAGAGACGCAGGCTGCACGCGGGGCGCACCCGAGGACGGAGCACCCAGTGTCCCCGCGCCCCGTTCGTCGTCGTCGCCGCCGCCGGCACCACCACGAGGCCGGCGACGACCACGGCCGGCGCCACGGCGGCCACGGCGCCGACGACTGATCCCGGCCGCGGCGCCGCGCGCGTAGGCTGCGGGCACGCCCGGCGGCGCCCCGGGCGTCCGCCGATGTCCGCCCCCGCCGTCCCCGATCCCCTCGCCCCCGCCGCCGCGGTGGCCGAGGCCGTCCGCACCGCGACGACGCGCCTGGGCGCCGAGACGGCGTTCGGGGGCCTGACCACGACGGACGGCGCGGTGCCGCTGCTGCACGTCGCGCGGGTCACGCCGGAGCGCTTCGCCGCGCTGGCGCCCGTCGCCGGGCGCGGCCTCGGCGGCCGGGCGCTCGCCGAGGCCCGCCCGCACGCCGTCGAGGACTACGCCCGCGCGCGGACGATCACGCGCGACTTCGCGGCCCCGATCGGCGCGGAGGGCCTGCGCGGCGTCGGCTGCGCGCCCATCGTCGACCCGACCGGGGTCGTCGGCCTGCTCTACGTCGGGTCGCGCCGGCCGGGCGCGCCCGCCGACCGGCTGCTCGACGCGCTCGCCGGCCTGGCCGCGGACGTGGGCGCCCGCCTGAACGCGCGGCGGATCGCGGCGCTCGAGGCCGAGCTGGCGCTCCGCCGGAGCCGCCAGGCAGCGGCGCCGGGCGGCGCGCCGGAGCTGTCGCGGCGCGAGCGCGAGGTGCTGGCGCTGCTCGCGGACGGCTGCTCCAACCGCGAGATCGCCGACCGGCTCGTGATCGCCGAGCCGACCGTGAAGGGCCACGTGGGCCGGCTCATGCGCAAGCTCGACGCGCCCTCGCGCCTGCGGGTCGTCGCCCGCGCCGGGCGGCTCGGCCTGCTCTGAGCCGCCCGGCGCCGCGCCCGCTCAGGCGGCGGGCTCGAGGACCTCGAACGTCAGGCCCGAGCGCTGCAACCGCGCCAGGAGCGCGTCGCCCATCGCCTGGGCGGTCGTGACCTGGCCGGCCGTCTGCGGCAGGTCGTCGAGCGCCAGGCAGAGCCCCGTCTCGGCGAGCATGCGCGCGGTCTCGTCGTAGCCCGGGTCCCCGCCCGAGACCTTCGTCACGACGCGCTTGCCGCCGCCCTCGCCGACGAAGCGCACGCGGAACCAGTGCTTGGCCCGCTGCGCCGGCGTGGGCCCGTCGCCCTGGTCCTTGACCTTCAGCAGCAGGTCGCGCGTGGGCTTCGTCTGCGCGAGCAGCCCGATCGCGCCGAGCCCGACGCCCAGCAGGCCGACGGTCGTGGCGCGCTTGGCGACCATGTAGTGGCCGTACGAGAAGTCGGGCCCGTAGCGCTCGAGCGCGCGGGCGGAGCGCAGCACGATCTGCGGGTCGATCGTCGGCAGCGGCACCACCCAGCCGCCCTGCGCGGCGTCGCGGTGGACCGGCCGCTTGATGCCGTGCACCCGCCGGCCCTCGGGTCGCGGCTCGCGCGCGCGGCGCTTCTTCGCCTCCTGCACCGTCTGCCGCGCGCGACCGAAGGCGTTGACGGCGGAGTGGTACGTGCCGCCCGAGACCGCGCCGCCGGCGCGGACGTAGCCCTGCACGGTGATCGGCACCCCCTCGGGCAGCTGCTGGACGGTGAAGTACGCGCCCAGGTCGTGCGGGATGGAGTCGAAGCCGGCGCAGTGGACCAGGCGGGCGCCCGTGCGGACCGCCGTCTCGTGGTGCAGGTTCCACATGCGGTCGACGAACTCGGGCTCGCCGGTCAGGTCGACGTAGTCCGTCCCGGCGGCGGCGCAGGCGGCGACGACGGGCTCGCCGTGCAGGGCGTAGGGGCCGACGGTCGTGATCAGCACCTTCGTCTGCCCGGCCACCCGGTCGAGCGACGCACGGTCCGTCAGGTCGGTCTCGAGCAGCTCGATCTCGCCCGGGCGGTCGGCCAGGTCGCGCAGCCGGTCGCGCAGCGCCTCGAGCTTCTGTCGGTTGCGGCCCGCCAGGGCCCAGCGCAGGTCGGCGGGGGCGTGCTGGGCCAGGTACTCCGCGGTCAGGCCGCCGGTGAAGCCGGTGCAGCCGAGCAGGACGATGTCGTACGGCCGGTCGTCGGTCATGGCCGCACCCTTTCACGCGCGCGGACGGCGTGCGCGGCGGACTGGCCATGCGGCCAGTCCCGGGGCGGGGCCGCTCAGCCGGCGGCGGGCCGGGCGCCGCGCCGCAGCACCGCCGCCGCCAGCACGGCCGCGAGCGCCACGAGCGCGATCGCGGCGACCGTCACCCCGTGGAAGCCGACGACGAACGCGTCGCGCGCCGCGGCCAGCAGCGGCTCGGCGACGGCTGCCGGCAGCCGCTCGGCGACCGACACGGCCTCGGTGATGGAGCCGCCCGCGGCGTCGAGGTCGGCGGCCGACACGCCGCGCACGGTGCCGAGCGCCCCCGTGTAGATCCCGGTGCCGATGGCGCCGAGCACCGCCACGCCGATGCCGCCGCCCAGCTCGTAGCCCGTCTCCTCGATCGCCGCGGCCTGGCCCGCGTCGTCGGCCGAGACGGCGGAGAGGATCGTGTCGTTGGCCGCCAGCAGCGCCACCTGCAGCGCCAGCCCGAGCACGACGAAGGGCACCGCCAGCAGCAGGTAGCGGTCGGCGGTGCCCACCCACAGCAGCGGCACGAGCGCGACCGCCGCGATCGCCAGGCCGGCGGGCATCACGGCGCGCGCCCCCAGGCGCCGCAGCACGGGGGCGCCCGCGAGCGAGCCGACGACGGACGCCCCGATCAGCGGCAGCAGGCGCACGCTCGCCTCGAGCGGCCCCAGGCCGAGGACGAGCTGCAGGTACTGCGAGAAGAAGAGCTCCAGCCCGACGAACGCGAACATCACGAGCAGGACGGACGCCGCGGCGACGGCGAAGACGGGCTCGGCGAACAGCCGCAGGTCGAGCAGCGGCCGCGCCGCGCGCAGCTGCCGTCGGCCGAAGGCGACGAGCGCCGCGACCGCGACGACGGCCGACGCCACGGTCGGCGCGTCCACCCCGTGGCGTGCGCCGTGCTTGATGCCGAACGCCAGCAGCAGCACCCCGGCGCCGACGAGCACGACGCTCCGCGCGTCCCACGGCGGCGGGTCGCTGTGCCGACTCTCCGGCAGGACGCGCAGGGCGAAGGGCAGGACCAGCAGCAGGATCGGGACGTTGATGAGGAAGACCGCGCCCCACCACAGGTGCTCGACGAGGAAGCCGCCGACCAGCGGCCCGGCGACGCCCCCGCCGGACAGCACGGCGCTCCAGATCCCGATCGCCCGCACCCGCTCCTGGCGGTCGGGGAAGACCGCCCGGATGATCGACATCGTGCTCGGCATGATCAGCGCGCCGCCGACGCCCTGCAGGGCCCGCGCCGCGATGAGCACCCCCGGCGACCACGCGAACGCGGCGAGCGCGGACGCGACGGTGAACCAGACCAGGCCCACGATCAGCGTCCGCCGGCGGCCCCAGCGGTCCCCGACCGTGCCGGCCGCGACGAGCAGCGGCGCGACGACGAGCGGGTAGACGTCGATCGTCCACAGCAGCGCGGTCGACGACGGCCGCAGGTCCTCGGCGATCGCCGGCGCGGCGACGTGCAGGACCGTCACGTCGACGACGACGAGCAGCAGCGCGGCGGAGAGGACGGCGAGCACCCGCCAGCGGTTCTCCGGCCCCCGGTCGACCGCGCCGGCCGGGGCCGCGCCGCTCACGACCCGCCCCCGGCCGCGCGGGCCGCCAGGCCGTCCAGGACGGTCGTGCGGAACAGCGCCGGGGCCTGGCGGCGCCCCAGGTGCTCGTCGCGGACGGCCCACCACAGCGCCGAGGCCTGGGCGCCGAGCGAGAAGACGATCCAGCGGGCGGGCAGGTCGGCGCGCAGCACGCCGTCGCGCTGGGCCCGCGCGACGAAGCGCTCCAGCCGCGCGTCCTGCCGCTCGACCTCGGCGGCCAGGCCCGCGTCCGCCTCGAGCGTCGCGTCCGCGAACAGCAGCGCGTAGGCGAGCGCCAGGCCCATGACCTCGTCCGCCAGCCGGTCGAGCGCCGCGGCCGGGGGCGCGTCGTCCAGACCGACGGCGTCGAAGATGCGGTCCGCCTCGCCCAGCGCGTGCGCGGCCACTGCACGGACCAGGTCGAAGCGCGTGGCGAAGCGGCGGTGCAGCGTCGTGCGGCCGATGCCGGCGGCGGCGGCCAGCTCCTGCATGGACGCGGCCGGGCGGCGGGAGAGCTCCGCCGCGATCGCCTCGAGCACGAGATCCGGCGGCGTCATGGACGGATGGTACCCCGGACGGAACATCGCTGTTCCATACGGGTCACGGCCGCACCTGGGCCGCCTGGGCCTCCGGCCCGCGGCGCGAGAGGCGCGGGCCGCCCCTGACACCCGTCTGCGACGAGACCTTCAGCCTGCGCTCACCCCGGGGTGCCACCATGGACCCATGAGCTCCAACGACCCCGGCCGCGGCGCCAACTGGGAGCAGGCCCTGCGGACCATCGCCACCGAGATGACGCGCGCCGGCGAGCGGCTGTCGCGCGGCGACCTCGGCGACCTCGAGCGGATCGCCCGCGCCACGGGCATCGACCCGGAGCGCACCCGCAGCGTCGCCGACGACGCCGGCCGCTGGCTGCGCGACCAGTTCGCTCCGCAGGGCACGCCGCACGCGCCCACGGCGGACGCGCCGGCCGCGACGCCCGCGGCGGCGGCCGACCCGAGCCCCCTCGACCTGCCGACGTCGGCCCAGGGCCGGGCGCTCGCCGCGATCGACTCGGGCCGCTGGACCGTCGAGCCCGGCACCGTCACGCTCGCGACCCAGACCGGCAAGGGCGCGCACCCGCAGGACGCGCAGGCGCTCGGCCTGGAGCTGCACGTGCGCGACTGGGTCGACGAGGACGGCGACCTGACCGTCGCCGGCGTCCACGCGCTGCAGCGCTGGCTCGACGCCGCCGCGGTCGCCGTCGCCGAGTAGGCCGGCCGACGGGGCGGGCGCTCGCCGCCCGCCCCCTCGCGTCAGTCCGTCGAGTCGGCGAAGTTCCGGTCGAGCACCACGACGGGGATCTCGCGCGTCGCCTTCGCCTGGTACTCGTCGTACTGCGGCCAGGTGGCGACGAGCTCCTTCCACAGGTCCGGCTTCTCGTCCGCGGTCGCCACGCGGGCGTGGGCGGGGAAGACGTCGTCCTTCACCTGCACCTCGACCTCGGGGTTCTCGACCAGGTTGAGGTACCAGTTGGGCTCGTCCCCGCCGCCGTTCGACGCCACGACGGCGTACCCGCCCGTGGCGCCCACCTCGCGGTAGATCAGCGGCGTGGAGCGCAGCTCGCCCGACCGGCGCCCCGTCGTGGTGAGGATGAGGACGGTCGTCCCCTGCCAGTCGTGGCCCTCCGCACCACCCGTCTCGCGGTAGCGCTTCACGTGTTCGGCACCGAAGAGCATGGTGTCGCGACTGTACCCAGGCCGCCCCGCCGCCATGTGAGCGTCGGTGCGGAGCCGGCCTGCCTCGCCGCGCCGGAGGCCCGGCGACCCGCGCCCGCTCCTCGGCCCCGGTCCCGCGCCGGGGCCCGCCGCCCCCGCGCGGCCGCGCGTGCGCCGCACGCCCGGCGCTCCCTCCCCCCGGCCGGCGTGATCGTTCCCGTGCGCCCCACCACGTCCGACCACCGTCGTTCATCCTTGGGTCCTGCACGCGCGCGCCGGCGAGCCGCGGATCCTGGCCATCGGGCCCAGGCCGCGGGCCGCCGCATCCCCCACGATCGAAGAGGCCGATGCCGGACACCCTGACCAGCCTGGAACGCGACACGGAGCTCCTGGAGCGCCTGCTGGGCGACGTCCTGGTCGAGCAGGAGGGCCACGCGTTCCGCGACCGGGTCTTCTGGCTGCGCGACCGCGCGGCCGAGCTGCGGGCGCACGCGTCCGCCGACGCGCAGGAGGAGCTCGTCGCGTCCGTCCGCGCGCTCTCGTCCTCCGACCTGGCGCCGATCGTCCGCGCCTGCACGATCCAGCTGCAGCTGTCGAACATCGCCGAGGAGCTCGAGCGCCTGCGCCGGCGCCGCGCCTACGACGCCGACTCGTCCCGGCCGCAGCGCGAGTCGCTGGCCGCCGCGGCCGCCGCGACGGCAGGCCTGTCGCACGACCAGCGCGCCCAGGCGCTCGCCGACCTGGACGTCGGCCTGGTGATGACGGCGCACCCGACCGAGGCGACGCGCCGCTCGATCTTCGACCACCAGCAGACGGTCTGGGCGCTCATGGAGCGGCTGGACGACCCGCGCGTGGGGCCGACGCAGCGCCGCAAGCTGGAGGACGACCTGCGCGAGGTCCTGACGGTCTGGTGGCAGACGGACGACGTCCGCTCCCGGCGTCCGCGCCCCGACGACGAGGTGCGCCGCACGCTGCTGCACGTCGAGTCGGTGCTCTACGACGCGATCCCCGACCTGCTCGAGGAGCTGTCCCGCACGTTCGACACCGCGTGGCCGCCCGGCGGGTCGGGCGGCGCGGCGTCCGACCCCGCGCTGCGCGCCCCGATCACGTTCGGCTCGTGGGCCGGCGGCGACATGGACGGCAACCCCAACGTCGGCCCCGACACCGTCGCGGCGACCCTGCGCCGGCACCGCACGACGGCGCTGCGCCTGCTGCGCGAGCGCGTCGACGAGCTCGCCACGTTCTTCTCCCAGGCCGAGCAGCGCGTCTTCGTGACGCAGGAGCTGCGCGAGTCGATCGACCGCGACGCCCGCCAGCTGCCGCGCGTGACGTTCAACGGCGCCAGCCCGAACGAGCCGTTCCGCCGCAAGCTGACGTTCGTCGCGGCGCGGCTGGAGCGCGCGTCGGCCGGCGGCGAGGGCGGCTACCGCGACGTCGAGGAGCTGATCGCCGACCTGCAGCTGCTGCGCGACTCGTGCAGCTCGGCCCGCGTCGCCGACGGCCGCATCGCCCGGCTGCTGGCGCAGGCCCGCACGTTCGGCTTCTTCCTCGCCGCGCTCGACGTGCGCCAGTCCGCGGGGCCGCTGCAGCACGCGACGGGGCACCTGCTGCCGGGCTACGCCGACGCGGACGAGGAGGGGCGCGTGCGGCTGCTGACCGCCGCGCTCGACGGCCCGCCGCGGTACGCGCCCGAGGTGCAGGACGAGGACGCCGCGGCCACGATCGCGGGCATCGCCGCCGTCGGCCAGGCCGTCGCCGACCACGGCCCGCGGGCCATCGGCCGCCTGATCATCGCGATGGCGCGCCAGCCCTCCGACGTGCTCTGCACGCTCTTCCTGCTGCGCCACACCGCCGACCTGGCCGAGGCGCCGCCGGTCCCGATCGTCCCGCTGTTCGAGACGGTCGACGACCTCGAGGCCGCCGAGGGGACGATGGAGGAGCTGTACGGCATCGGCCCGTACGCGGCCCACGTCGCCCGCTGCGGCGGGGCGCAGGAGATCATGCTCGGCTACTCGGACTCGGCGAAGGACGGCGGGTTCATCGCCAGCCAGTGGGGGCTGTACGGGGCGCAGGAGCGGCTCGTCGCCCAGGCCGACCGGCACGACGTGGCGGTGCGCTTCTTCCACGGTCGCGGCGGCTCCACGTCGCGCGGCGGCGGCCCGCACCACCGCGCGATCCTCTCGCAGCCGCCCGGGTCGGTCCGCGGCCGCCTCCGCATCACCGAGCAGGGCGAGGTGCTCTCGCAGCGCTACCCGCACCGCGAGCTGGCCGTCCGCTCGCTCGAGCAGACGGTCTCCGCCGTGATCCTGGCGACGCTGGCGCCGACGGACGCCCCGCCGGCCGCGTACCGCCGGGCGCTCGACGAGCTGACCCGCGTGTCGCGCGACGCCTACCGCGCCCTCGTCTTCGAGGACGAGCGCTTCCCCCGCCTGCTGCACCAGGCGGCGCCGCTGGCCGAGCTGTCCGAGATGAACATCGGCTCGCGCCCCGCCAAGCGCGGCGGCACCCCGGGCGTCGAGGGCCTGCGCGCGATCCCGTGGGTGTTCGCGTGGATGCAGAACCGGATGCTGCTGCCGGCCTGGTACGGCACCGGGCTGGCGCTCGAGCCGGGCGACCGGGCGCTGCAGCGCGAGATGGTCGAGCGCTGGCCGTTCTTCCGCACGATCGTCTCCATGCTCGAGATGTCGCTCTTCAAGTCCGACATGGGCGTGGCCGAGCGGTACCTGGAGCTCGTCGACGAGGACGTGCACGAGCTGTGGACGCCGATCCGCGAGGAGCACGACCGCGTGCGCCGCGTGGTGCTGGAGATCCGCGGCACCGATGCCCTGCTCGACCAGTCCCCGGCGCTGCAGGAGCGCCTGGCCCACCGCAACCCGTGGATCGACCCGCTGTCGCACATCCAGGTGGCGCTGCTGAAGCGCGACCGGCGCGGCGACGGCGACGACGCGGCGCACTCCGCGCTGCTGTCGACGATCGGCGGCATCGCGGCAGGGATGCGCAACACCGGCTGAGCCGGCGCGGCTAGCGTGGGGGCCGTGATCAGCGAGACGGACCGGTCCTTCCTGCGGCGCGCGATCGAGCGCGCCGCCGAGGCGCTCGAGGACGGCGACGCCCCGTTCGGGTCCGTCCTGGTGAGCGGGGACGGCGAGGTGCTGTTCGAGGACCGCAACCGCGTCGTCACCCGCGACCCGACGTGGCACCCCGAGCTGACCATCGCCCAGTGGGCCGGCCGCAACCTGGAGCCCGCCGAGCGCGCTGCCGCCACCGTCTACACCTCCGGCGAGCACTGCGTCATGTGCGCCGCCGCCCACGCCCGCGTCGGGCTGGGGCGGATCGTCTTCGCCAGCTCGTCGGGCCAGTACGCCGGCTGGCTGCAGGAGCTGGACGTGCCGCCCGCGCCGGTGCTGTCGCTCCCGGTCGCCGAGGTCGCGCCCGGGCTGCCGGTCGACGGGCCCGACCCGGAGCTGGCGGAGCAGGTGCACGGGCTGGTGCGGCGGTACTACGCGGGCTAGGCGCGCCGGCGTAGGGGTCACGACGCGGCCCACCCCAGGGCGCCGCGGCTCCCCGGGGGGCGGGCGTGGAGCCGCGGGCGACCCGCGGTCTCGGCCCGCACGGACGTCGGCCGCCCGCCACGGCCGTCGGTGGCGCGCCGCCGCTCGGCGGGCGCGGACGCCGTCCCGGCCGTCCCCGGGCGCCGGCGGCGCGGGCTAGGGTGGCCGCATGAGCACGCCGCAGATCCCCTTCAGCGCGTACCAGTTCGAGATCTACGGGCGGGGGCTCGGCGGCGAGCGGCCGGCGCTGCCGACGACGTACGACGACCTGCAGGCGCGCGCGAAGGCGGAGCTGTCGGACACCGCGTACGGCTACGTGGCCGGCGGTGCCGGCGAGGAGCGCACGATGCGCGCCAACCGCGAGGCGTTCGACCGCCACCGCCTGGTGCCGCGGCTGCTCGGCGAGGTCGCCCAGCGCGACCTGTCCCGCCGGGTGCTGAACACGACGCTGAACGCCCCGATCGTCCTGGGCCCCGTCGGCGTGCTGTCGATCGTGCATCCCGACGGCGAGCTGGCGGTCGCCCGCGCCTGCAACGCGCTCGGCGTGACCCACTGCCTGAGCAACGCGGCGTCGTCCACGATGGAGGACGTCGCGGCCGCCACCCCGGACGCGCCGCGGTGGTTCCAGCTCTACCCGCCGAACGACCCCGAGATCCGGCGTAGCCTGGTCGAGCGCGCCGAGGCGGCGGGCAACGAGGCGATCGTCGTCACCCTCGACACGCTGACGATGCCGTGGCGGCCGCGCGACATCACCACGGCGTACCTGCCGTTCCTCGTCGGCGAGGGCATCGCGAACTACACCTCCGACCCGGTCTTCCGCTCGCGGCTGGAGAAGACGCCCGAGGAGGACCCGCAGGGCGCCATCCAGCGCTGGGCGATGACGTTCCCCAACCCGGGGATGACCTGGGACGACCTGGCCGCCCTGCGCGACGAGACCGACCTGCCGCTGCTCGTGAAGGGCGTCCTGCACCCCGACGACGCACGCCGCGCGGTCGACCTGGGCATCGACGGCGTGATCGTCTCCAACCACGGCGGCCGCCAGGTCGACGGCTCGATCGGCGCCCTCGACGCGCTGCCCGGCGTCGTCGACGCGGTGCCGGACGGCACCCCCGTCCTGCTCGACTCGGGCGTCCGCACGGGCTCCGACGTGCTGAAGGCCCTGGCCCTCGGCGCCCAGGCGGTCCTGATCGCCCGCCCCTACGTCTGGGGCCTGGCCCTCGGCGGCGAGGAGGGCGTCACCCAGATCGTCCGCGGCCTGCTCGCCGACCTCGACCTGTCGCTCGCGATGTGCGGGCTGAAGGGGGTCGACGAGGTGGACGAGCGGGTGCTGGTGGCGCGGCCGTAGGGGGCGGCGCGGGCGGGCCGGGCCGGCCGGCGGGCCGGCGGGCGCGGGCGGGCGGGCCGGCGGGAGCGGGCGGGCCGGCGCGCGGGCGCGGCAAGCGGGCCGGCGCGCGGGCGCGGGCGGCGGGCGGGCGTGGCGGGCGGGCGTGGCGGGCGGGCCGGCGCGCGGGCGCGGCGAGCGGGCCGGCGCGCGGGCGCGGACGGCGGGCGGGCCGGCCGGGATCGTGTTCCGGGTGAGGTCCGCTATCCGGCCCTGGGCCGGAACACGCCGGCCCTGGCCCGGCGGCCGGGATCGTGTTCCGGGCCGGGTCCGCTATTCGGCCCCCAGCCGGAGCGCGCCGCCCGGGCGCAGCGGTCGTCATCGCGTTCCGGTTCAGGCCCGCTATCCGACCCTCAGCCGGAACGCACCCGCCCCGCCCAGCGGCCGGCGTCGCGTTGCGGGCCAGGCCCACCGTCCGGCCCCGAACCGGCACCCGCACGCCGGCCCCGTCCCAACGGCCGGATACCCCCCCCCCTACCGGTTGCGCCCCAGCTGGTCGTGCGCCGACACCCACTCGCCCGCCGAGAGCGCCGAGCCGAGCGAGATCTCGCCGCAGAGCACGGTGGCCGCCACGATCTCGGCGAACTTGTGCACCTTGCCGGCCCCCGCGCAGCCGAGCAGCTCCAGGCACTCCTGCTGCGTCGGCAGGCCGGTCCCGCCGCCGTAGGTCGCGACGATCAGCGAGGGGATGGTGATCGAGAAGTAGTAGTCGCCGTCCTCGCGCAGCTCGGCGTAGACCATCGCGGTCGACGACTCGGCGACGTTCGCGACGTCCTGGCCGCACGCGATGAACATCGCCGTGATGCCGTTGGCGGAGTGCGAGCCGTTGTTGTTCGCGCCCGACATCAGGCCGGCGAACGTCGCGATCTGGCGCGCGCGGTACATCCGCTCGGTCCGCGCGCGGGTGATCCGCTCCAGCAGGTCGCGCGGGATCGTCGCCTCGGCCACGACGCGCTTGCCGCGGGTGCGCAGGACGTTGATCTGCGACGCCTTCTTGTCCGTCGCGAAGTTCGACTCGAGGAAGTGGTCGCGGATCTCGGGCCGCTGCTCCAGGATCCACCGGCACGCCGCCTCGGTCGCCTTGCCCGTCAGGTTCTGGCCTGCGGCGTCGCCCGTCGTGTAGTCGAAGCGGCAGAAGAGGATCGGCCCCGCCTGGTACTGCTCGATCTCGATGAGCTTGCCGCTGCGGGTCGTCGCCTCGGCGACCTGGCGGATCTCGTCCTCGTGCTCGCGGATCCAGACGCCCAGCTCGCGGGCGCCACGCGCGTCGTCGAAGACGAAGGACGGCGCGCGCTGCATCCGGTCGTCGGTCACCGTCGTCGTCACGCCGCCGGCCTCGTGCAGGATCCGCATGCCGCGCGAGTAGCTGGCGACGAGCGTCCCCTCCGTCGTCGCCATCGGCACGTAGAAGTCGCCCTGCGCGTGCTCGCCGTTGACCCGGAGCGGCCCGGCCAGGCCGATCGGCACCTGCGCCACGCCGATCGGCGACTCGACGTTGCCCGGCAGCACCGCGGGGTCGATCGACCCGGACGCGACGTGCTCGAGCCCGGCGCCGGTGCGCTCGCGCAGGAACGCCAAACGCCGCTCGATCGCCGCGGGGGCGTAGTCGTTCTCGCGGTCGCGGGGGACGGGGACGCGCTCGGTGGTCATGGGGCTCCTGTCGACGGGTGGCGGGGTCGGGGCACCGGGGCGCGCGGCCGGCGGCGGCGACCGCGCGGGGTCACCGCCGCGGCGAGGCGGCGGACGATGCACGCACAGCATGACGTGTGACATGTCGCACGTGGGACGGGTCTCTCTGCGCGGCGCGCGAAACGCACGGGACGGACGGCCGCCGGGGGCCGTGCGGCGGCGTCGTTCGCGGGAGGTGGCGGGCGGCATCGTTCGCGGGTGGGTGTTGCATCCGTTCGCGAGGGCGCAGCGTCGTTGGCGGGTCGGTGTTGCATCCGTTCGCGAGGGCGCGGCATCGTTGGCGGGTGGGCGTTGCATCCGTTCGCGAGGGCGCAGCGTCGTTGGCGCGTGGGTGCGCATCCGACCGGGGTGAAGCCGACCTCCTGCGGAGTGGGACGGATTCCGTCGTACGCGAGGCGGATTCCGCTGCTGAGGCGGAATGGTGCGCGTACGCCACGTGATTCCGCCTCGGCAGCGCGTTCCGCCTCGGCTCCCCGGTTTCCCGCCTCACCCGGTCTCGCCCCCGCTCCGGAGCCGGCATCCCCCCTCACCTCGCAAGCTCCCCGCCTCACCTCGCAAGCTTCCGGCCTGACCTCGCACGCTCCCCGCCTCACCTCGCGAGCTTCCGGCCTCACCTCGAAAGCTCCCCGCCTGGCCGGGGACGTCCCGAATCACCCGCGGTCGCACCGCTCCGGCCCCGATCGTTTCCCCGACCCAGGCCTCGGGTAGCCGATCCGCGATCCGTCCCGAGGAAGGCACCCGCATGACGCAGTACTGGTTCGCCGGCTCCACCGAGGAGTTCACGCCCCCGCAGCTCGTCGAGCACGCGAAGGCCGCCGAGGCCGCGGGCTTCGACGCGCTCGGCCTGTCGGACCACTTCGCGCCGTGGTTCCCCGGCGGCCAGGGGTCGCAGGCGTGGGTCACCCTCTCCGCCATCGGCGCGCACACGACGCTGCCGCTCGCGACGGGCGTCACGCCGGTCGTCCACCACTACCACCCGGGCGTCGTCGCGCAGGCGTTCGCGGCGCTGGAGAGCCTGTACCCCGGCCGCGTGACGCTCGGCGTCGGATCGGGCGAGTCCGTGAACGAGTCGCCGCTCGGCCTGGACTGGCCGTCGCTGCACGACCAGCAGGAGCGGTTCGAGGCCGGGCTCGAAGCGATCAACCGCCTGTGGGACGGCGAGACGGTGACGATGGACGCCGGCTGGTTCGCGCTGAAGGAGGCGAAGCTCTGGACGCTGCCCGAGAACCGCCCGCGGATGATCGTCTCGGCGTTCGGCCCGAAGGCGGCGGGCATCGCGGCGCAGCACGGCGACGGCCTGTGGACCCTGGGCGACCCCGAGCAGGCGCCCGAGATCGTCGAGGCGTACCGCGCCGCGTGCTCCGACCTGGGCAAGGAGCCGGGAACGATCGTCATGCAGAGCGGCATCGCCTGGGCGGAGACGCAGGACGAGGTGCTGCGCGGCGCCCGCAAGTGGAAGCCGACGCAGCTGCCCGAGCTCTACACCGACGACATCTCGGGCCAGGCCGACATGCAGCAGCGCGCCGACGCCCAGATGAGCGACCGCGAGTTCGCCGAGGAGGGCTTCATCGTCTCGGCCGACACGGACGAGCACGTCGCCCGGATCAAGGAGATCGAGGGCCTCGGCGCCGACGTCGTCTGCCTGCAGCTCATCGGGTCGACGGACCCGCTCGGCACGATCCGCGTCTACGGCGACACGGTCCTGCCGGCGCTGCGCCGGTAGCGGGGCGCACTCGGGGGCCGGCACCGCGGCGGTCGCGTGTCGGATCGGGGCGGCTCTGCGTGCGTGATCCGACACGCGATCCGGCCGGCCCCGCCGGCGCGGTCCCGTCCCGGATCATCCCACCCCGGCCGCGGCGATCCGGCGCACGACCCGGCCGCTACCCGCGCCCGCCGTCCCCCGCCGCGACCGCCTCGCCCGCCATCCGCTCCGCCGCCCCCGGCGGCACCACCCGCTCCGTGTCGAAGTCGAAGTCGTGGCCCGCCTCCGAGCACCAGAAGTCGGGGTGGCGGTCGAGCCAGGCGTGGGCGTCGCGCTTGCCGGCCTCGATCAGCAGGTCGAAGTACAGCTCGTCGAAGAGGAGGAACGACAGCAGCTCGCCGCGCGCCCGCGTGCGGCCGCCGCCGAGCAGGCGGGAGAAGAGCGGCACGTCGGGGTGCAGCAGGCCGCGCCAGCCGGCGTAGCGGCGGTCGTAGACGTCGTCGGCGATGTCGCCCAGCTCGCCGCGGTAGCGCGGGGAGACCAGGGCGTACTCGATCTTGCGGTACGCCGGCTTGCCGCGCTTGGAGCGGACCTTCCGCGCGGCCTTCGCGTCGCGGCCGCGCGCGTCGATCATCTCGTTCAGGGTCACCATCTGGTGCAGGTCGTCGTTGACCTGGTCGACGAGCAGGCCGTCGACGATGTTCGAGATGACGTCGCCGATGCGCGGCACGAGGGGCCGGCCGTCGAACTCGCGCGGCGCGCGCTGGCCCAGCGGCTCGAAGCCGATGACGATGACCCGCTCGGCCCCCAGGGCGAGCGCGGGCGCGACGGGCGTGTTCAGCCGGGTGGCGCCGTCGACGTAGAAGTCCGCCTCGGTCTCGGGATGGTCGACCCGCACCGGCGCGAAGAGCAGCGGGATCGCGGCCGACGCCCGCACGTGCTGCGCCTGCAGCGCGTCCACCCGCACGTACCGGACGTCGCCGCCCGGCCGCGCCGACGGCATCGGCGCGGAGCCCTGCACGAAGGCGACCGGCCCGCTGCGCGAGAGCGACGTGGCGATCAGGCAGACGGCGTCGTACGCGCCGTCGCGGCCGTTGCGCTCCAGGCCCTCCCAGTCGACGATCCGGTCGAGCGTCCGCCGCAGCGGCGTCGGATCGAGCAGGCCGGCCAGCCGCACGCCGGGCACCTCGAGGACGTCGCCGGCGAAGCGCAGGACCGTCCGCGGCAGGCCCGGCCCGACGACGCTGCGGATGATGTCGCCCTTCGTCAGCGCCCGCCAGTGCTCCAGGCCGCGGTGCACCTGCTCGGCGGCCGGCTCGTGCGCCACCGATCCCAGGTAGGCGGCGTTGATCGCGCCGACGGACGTGCCGCAGAAGATCGTCGGCTTCTCGCCGCGCCGCTCGAGCTCGGGCAGCAGGACGGACAGGGCGCCGACCTCGTAGGCCCCGCGGGCGCCGCCGCCCGGCAGCACGATCGCGACGCGGCCTGCGGGCGCATCCCGGGCGGATCCGTCGTGGGACGCCATCGCCGAAGTATGACGCTACCGCGGGTAGGGGCGGCGGACCGGGGGACGGAACGACGACGCCCGGCCGGGGCCGGGCGTCGATGGGGCTAGAAGTCGAAGTCCCGCGGGGGGCGCTGCTCGAACCACAGGCGGTCGTGCTCCGGGGTCTCCTCGAGGAAGTCCGGGGTCTGCGACAGCGGGTCGTTCGTGACCTCGCCCTGCGTCGCCTCGCCGTCCACGCGCCGGCGCTGCAGCGCCGGGGGCGCCGGCGGCGCGTCGGGGGCGCCCGGCGCGGGGGCCGGCGGCACCGGGGGCGCGGGGGCGCGCTCCGGAGCGGGCGGCGGGGGCGGCGGCACGGCGCCGCCAGGCGGCGGCGGGGGCGTGGCGCCCGTGGCGGGCGGCGCGGAGAACGGGGGCGGCGGGGGCGGCGGCGTCAGGCCCGCGGGCGGCTGGGCCGACGGCGCCGGCGGGGCGGGGGCCGCGTCGGCGGCGGACGCCGGCGGCTCCTCGGACGTCTCGGGCGCCGCGCTCGGCGGCACGGGCGGCGCCGCCGCGGCGGGCGGCGCGGGCGGCGCGGCGGGCGGGGGCGGCGGGACGGCGGCGGCCGGCGCCGGGGGCGCGGCGGCGCCGTCGGTGAAGTCGAACTCGTCCTCGGGCTCGAGGTCGGCGGGCGCGTCGTCGGCGACGGGCGCCTCGACGTCCCCGCGATCCAGCAGCTCCTCGGGCGCGGGGGCCGCGACCGGCGGGGGCGGCGGCGGGACCGCGGCCGCGGGCGCCGGCGCGGGGGGCGGCGGCACGTCCACGACGGAGTACGCCTCGGTCGGCGGCGGCTCGGGCGCCTCCGCCTGCTGGTCGAAGGCGGCCTGCTGGTCGAACGCCGCCGGCGGCGCGGAGGCGTCCTCGGGCTCGTCCCGCCACTCGGGCTCGGCCTCCAGCTCGGCGGCCGTCACGGGGCCCAGCGCCTCGCGCTCGAGCCGCGCGATCTCCACGGGATCGGACCCGTGGCGCCGTTTGAGCTCGAGGTGGTCCCGAATCGCGTCGTCCAGCACGCCCATCGACCTGATCCTACCCCTGGGCGGGCGCGACGTCAGCGCTGACCGTTCTATTGCGTCCGGTGCGCTTGGCGCGGTACAGCGCGCCGTCGGCGGCGGCCACCAGGCCGGCCGCGTCGAGACCGTCGCCGCGCAGCGTCGCGGCCCCGATCGACGCCGTGACGTGCAGCTCCTGGCCCTCCGCGGTGGTCACGCTGAGGCCCGCGATCGCCGCGCGGAGCCGCTCCGCGATGTCGTGCGCCACGTCCGGCGCGGTGGCCGGGAGGAGCACCGCGAACTCCTCGCCGCCGAAGCGCGCCGGGACGTCGCCGCCGCGCGTCCCGTCGCGCAGCGCCTCCGCCGTCGCCTGCAGGACCAGGTCGCCGCTCGCGTGGCCGTGCAGGTCGTTGACCTGCTTGAAGTGGTCCAGGTCGACCATCAGCAGCGACACGGGGACGTCGTGGTTGTGGGCCAGGTCCATCGTCCGCCCGAGCAGGTCGTCGAACCGGCGCCGGTTGGCGATCCCCGTCAGGGCGTCCGTGTGCGCCTCGCGCTCCGCCTGCTCGTGGCGCCCGACGTTCTCCAGCGAGACGGCCGCCTGCGCCGCGAGGTAGCCGACGACCTCGGCGTCCTCCGCGGTGAACGGCTCGTCGTGGCGGGCGACGACGACCGTGCCGTGCAGCCCGCGCGCGTGCATGCGCACCGCGAGGGCGTGGCGGCGACCGTCCGACGCGCGGCCGTCGCGGCCCTCCGTCGCGGCGCCCTCGGCCTGGCGCAGCACCGCGTCGAACTCGTCGGCCTGTCCCGTCGTCGCCTGCTCCTCCTGCTCGTCCACGAGGATCCGCGCGCGGGCCGCGTCGCCGCGCACGCCGTCGGCGACGGCCCGGGTGACGAGGTCGAGCAGGCCCGCCCGATCCAGGTTGGCGGCGAACGTCTCGCCGATCCGGCGGATGGCGCCCTGCAGGCGCGTGCGCTCGGCGCGCAGCTCCTCCATGCGGCCGCGCAGCTGCCGGCTCATGTCGTTGAAGCCGGCGGCGAGCTGCCCGAACTCGTCGTCGCCGTCCGCGCCCGGGATCTCGTGCCCGAAGTCGCCGCGACCCAGGCGGCGCGAGCCCTCGAGCAGGATCGCCACCTGCCGCTGGAGGGAGCGCGAGATGATCATCGCGCCGCCGCCCGCGAGGACGAGGAAGAGCAGGAGCGTGCCGACGAGCGCGAGCCGCTCCCCCGTCGACGCGCGCGACTCCGCCGCGCCGGCGAACAGCACGACGTCCTGCGCCTCGCGGCCGAAGCCCGCCTGGCGCATCCCGACGGCGGTCCAGCGGCCGTCGTCCACGCGACGCACGCGCCCGTCGGCGACGACCTCGCCGGGCCCGGGATCCCCCGCGGCCACCGTGCCGGTCGCGGCGTCGCGCACCTGCACCGCGCGTCCCGTCAGACCGCGGACGCGCTTGACGAACGAGCGCGGCCCCAGGATCGAGGTCTCCAGCGTCGCGATCGCCTGGCCGTCCGCGCCCACGAGCTGGTTGCGGCCCGGGAGGATGGCGTCGCGGGCCCCGACGTCGACGACGGTCGAGCCGCCGGCGAGCGTCAGCCGGATCCGCCGCGCGTCCGTGGCGGGCGCGACGAGACGGGCGGCGCGCTCGCGCACCGCGGCGACGTCTCCGGCGCGCACCGCGGCCGCCAGACGACGGTCGGCGACGATCCGCCGCGCGGCCCCTTCCGCGTCCTGCCGGAGCGCGTCCGCGGCGTTCGCGGCCACCCGGCCCTGCGCCGCCAGCGCCGACTCCGTGCGCCCCTGGGCGGCCCCGTCGATCGTCCGCAGCAGCACGACGCCCACCGCGAGGAGCGGCGCGACGACGAGCAGGACGAAGAACAGGTTGAGGCGCGCGCGGAAGCTCACGGGTCGCGGTGAGGCTACCCCCGTGACACCGTACGCCAACGTCGGGTGGACGCATGACGCCGGGCCCGGGCGGGCCGCGCTTCACCGCCCGCGCGCCTCTTGCTATCGTCCGTCGTCCGTTGGGGCTATAGCTCAGCTGGAAGAGTGCCTGGATCGCACCCAGGAGGTCGGGGGTTCGAGTCCCCCTAGCTCCACCTCTCGGAACCCCCGCCACCGCGGGGGTTCCGTCGTTCTGGGGCGCGATCGAGCCGCCCCTGTCCGGCCCCGGACGCGGCGCGCTCCCCGCCGCCGACCGGACCGTCGGCGATCGCGGGCGGTCCGGTCGCTCCGGCGCCACCCGTCGGCTATGGTCGCCGGCAGTGCTCTCCCCCGAAGCGTCCAGACGCCGGCCACCGGTCGCCCGGTGGCTGACGTCCGCCGACCTCGGCGTCTCCTGAACGCGGCGCGCAGCGTTCCGGGCCCTCCGGCCTGCGCGTCGTGATCGCCTGATGGTCGGTTCGCCGCCACGCGCGTGGCCGGCTCCCACTGCCTGTCCATCGACATCGACGTGGAGCTGCAACGTGCAGAGCACCCGCATGCCTGCGGCCGTCTACCTGCTCGGGGTGGCGGTCTTCGCGCAGGGAACCTCGGAGTTCATGCTGGCCGGCCTCGTGTCGGCCATCGCCGACAGCCTGGACGTCTCGATCGCGCGCGCCGGGCTCATGACCTCGGCCTTCGCGGTCGGGATGGTCGTGGGCGCACCGCTCATGGCGCTGCTGAGCTGGCGGTGGCCGCGCCGGCGCGCGCTCGTCGCCTTCCTCGCCCTGTTCGTCGCGGTGCACGTCGTCGCGGCGCTGACGACGAGCTTCGCGCTGCTGGTCGCCACCCGGGTGCTCGGGGCGCTCGCCAACGCCGGCTTCCTGGCCGTGGCGATCGCGACCGTGACCGGCCTCGTGGCCCCCGGCGCGAAGGGCCGCGCGCTCGCGGTCCTGCTCGGCGGCGTGACGGTCGCGTGCGTCGTCGGCGTCCCTGCGGGCGCGCTGCTCGGCGAGCTGTGGGGCTGGCGGGCGGCCTTCTGGGCGGTCGCGCTCGTCTCGCTGCCGGCGATCGCCGCGACGCTGTGGTCCGTGCCGACGGCCGACGCCACTGCGGCGCCGCCGCCACCGACGCGGGCCGGGCACGAGCTGCGCGCGCTCCGACGGCCGCGCCTGCTCGTCGCGCTCGCGCTCGGCGCGCTCGTCAACGGCGCGACGTTCTGCTCGTACACCTACCTCGAGCCGCTGCTCACCGGCGTCGCCGGCGTCGCCCCACGCTGGGCGCCCGCGATGCTCGGGCTGTTCGGTCTCGGCGCGTTCGTCGGCGTCCGGGCCAGCGGGCGGTGGGCCGACACGCGCCCGCGGCCGCTGCTCCTGGGCGGCGGCGTCGCGCTCGCGCTCGGCTGGGCGGCGCTCGCCGCGCTCGCCGCGATCGCCCCGCTCGCGATCGCGCTGACGTTCGCCCTGGGCGCCCTGTCGTTCGCCGTCGGCAGCACCCTGATCACCCGGGTCCTCTACGCCGCCGAGGACGCGCCGACGCTCGGCGGCAGCCTGGGGACGGCCGCCCTCAACGTCGGCGCCGCGATCGGGCCGTGGCTCGGGTGCCGCGCGATGGACGCCGGCCTCGGCGCGACCGCGGCGCCGTGGGTCAGCGCCGCGCTCGTCGCGCTCGCGCTGGCGACCGCGGCCGCCGGACGGGCCGCCGCGTCCCGGTCCCCCGCGCGGTGAGGCGCACGACGCGCCGGCGCGCGCGGCGCCCGGGCGCGTCGGCGCCGGACGCCGTCGACGCGGCGACGAACGGCGGGACGCGGGCGGTATCGTCGCGCGGTGCGCCCCGCCCCCCGTCCGACCACCCCCGCCGTCACCGCATGAGCGACGCACCTGCGGGGCTGACGCTCGACGACGCAGCGGCCGTGCTGGCCGCCCAGCCGTTCAGCGTGCTGCTCGGGACCCGTCTGACGCGCTTCGACGGCACCGGCGCGACGCTGGAGCTGGACCTGCGCCCGGAGCACCTCCAGCAGAACGGGTTCGGGCACGGCGGCATCCTGGCGTACCTGGCCGACAACGCCCTGACCTTCGCCGGCGGCACCGCCCTGGGCCCGGCCATCCTGACCGGCGGGCTGACGCTCGACTACCTGCGCCCGGCCCCCGCCGGAGCGACGCTCCGCGCCGACGCCGCCGTCGTGCACCACAGCCGCCGGCAGGCCGTCTGCCGCTGCGACATCACCGCCGTCCTCGCCGACGGCGAGACCGCCACGTGCGCCGCCGCGCAGGGCACGATCGTGGCGACCGGCGGCCGCTGAGCCGCCGCGCCGTCCGACGCTCGCGTCGCCGGCGAGGCCCGGCTCCCCGGCGCCCCCCCCCCGCCGGTCGCGGCGCCGGGACCGTCCGACTAGAGTCGGCCGCGCGTGCGGATCCTGCACCTCGCCCCCCAGCCGACGGACCGCAGCGGCATCGCCGCGTACGCCGAGCGCTACCGACGGGCCGTCGGGGCGCAGGCCGACGTGGGGATCGAGGCCCTCGACGCGCCGGGGGCGGCCCCGACCACGGTGCGCCACGTCCGGGGCTACGTCGCGGCCGCGCTCGGCGCCGCGCCCCGCTTCGACGTGGTGCACGCCGAGCTGGGCGGGAGCGGCCTGCGCGAGCTCTACGCCGCGCGGGCGGTGGCGCGACGGACCCGGGTGCCGCTCGTCCTGACCGTGCACGACCCGCCGTGGCTCACGTGGCAGCCGTTCCACGTCGCAGCGGTCGGCGGCGGCCGGCCGACCCGGGCGCTCGTCGCCGTCGCCGGCCGCGGGCCGGCGCGGCGGATGCAGCGGGGGCTGGCCCGGCGGGCGGACGCCCTCCTCGCCCTGTCCGCGCTGGGAGCCGCGGCGCTCCGTCGCACGCTCGGGGTCGACGCCGGGACGCTCCCCTACCCCTGCGACCCGGCGACCGCGGCCGCCGGGTCCGGGGACGCGGCGGCGGACGGGACGGGCCTGACCGTCGGCTTCCACGGCTACTGGTACGGCGGCAAGGGCATCGACGTGCTGCTCGCCGCGGTCGCCCTGACCCGCGACGACGACGCCCCGATCCGGCTGCGGCTGTGGGGCGGCCCGCCGGCCGGGGGCGGCTCGCCGGCGGACCGGCGCCAGCGCGCCGCGGTCGGCGCGGCCGCCGCCCGCCTGGAGATCGCGGACCGCGTCGCGCTTCCCGGCCCGCTCGCGGACGCCGACGTGCCGGCGTGCCTGGCCGCGTGCGACGTCGTCGCGCTGCCGTACGAGGAGCGTCGGTCGACGGCGGGGCTCGCGTCGATCAGCAGCGTCGCGTACGACGCGCTCGCGGCCGGCACGCCCGTCGTCGCGTCGCGCGTCCGCGCGCTGCCCGAGATCGTCCGAGACGGGGTCGACGGGCTGCTCGTGCCCCCGGCCGATCCGCGCGCGCTCGCCGCCGCCCTGCGCGCGCTGCGGGACGACCCGGTCCGGCGGCGCGCGCTGCGGGCCGGCGCCCGGGAGCGCGCGTCGCTGCTAGGTCTGGGCGCCACGGGCCGCGCCGCCCGGGACGTCTACGCCGGCGTGCTGCGGCCCGCCCGCCCCTGAGCGGCGCGCCGCGAGACGAAGGTCCGGGCCCGCCAGATCCGCCGTCAGTGCGAGACGACCGCGCCGGTCTCGGTGCGCCGCACCCCGCGGCCGACCGGCTCCAGGCCGCGCGCGGCGACCTGGTGCAGGACGTCGGCCATGTAGGCCAGCTGCTCGGGCCCGAGCCCCGGGTACACCCCGAGGACGAAGACCTGCTCGGCCACCTCGTCCGCGTTCGTCAGCGGGCCCACGACGCGGTGGGCGACGTCGCGATAGGCGGGCTGCCGCGTGATGTTCCCCGCGAACAGCATGCGCGTGGCGATCCGGCGCTCCTCCAGGTGCGCGACGAGCTCGCGGCGGCCGAACGGCGCGTCCCGCCGCAGCGCGATCGGGAAGCCGAACCAGCTCGGGTCCGCGTTCGCCGTCGCCTCGGGCAGCACGAACAGGTGCTGCAGGTCCGCGAGCGCCTCCCGCAGCACGCGGTAGTTCTCGCGCCGGGCCGCCCCGAACGCGTCGAGCTTGTCGAGCTGCGCGACGCCGACCGCGGCCTGCATGTCCGTCAGCTTCAGGTTGTAGCCCAGGTGCGAGTAGACGTACTTGTGGTCGTAGCCGGCGGGCAGGTCGCCGATCTGCCAGTCGTGCCGCCGGCCGCACGTGTTCTCGTCGCCCGGCGCGCACCAGCAGTCGCGCCCCCAGTCCCGGAACGACTCGACGAGCAGCCGGAGCTTGCCCTGGTTCGTCAGGACCGCCCCGCCCTCGCCCATCGTGATGTGGTGGGCGGGGTAGAACGAGACGGTCGCCAGGTCGCCGAAGGTGCCGACCAGCCGTCCGTCGTAGCGCGAGCCGACTGCGTCGCAGCAGTCCTCGATCAGGAACAGGTCGTGCCGCGCGCAGAACGCGGTGACGGCCGCGAGGTCGAACGGGTTGCCGAGCGTGTGCGCGACCATCACGGCGCGCGTGCGCTCCGACCGCGCCGCCTCGAGCTGCGCCACGTCGAGGTTGTACGTCGGGACCTGCACGTCGACGAAGACGGGGACCAGCCCGTTCTGCACGATCGGGTTGACGGTCGTGGGGAACGACGTGGCGGTCGTGATGACCTCGTCGCCGGGCACCAGGCGCCGGGAGCCGAGCTTGTGGCTCGTCAGGGCCGACAGCGCGGCCAGGTTGGCGCTCGATCCCGAGTTCACCAGGCTGCAGTGCCGCAGGCCCGACCACGCGGCGAACCGGCGCTCGAACTCGTCCGCGAACCGGCCCGTGGTCAGCCAGAAGTCGAGCGTCGCGTCCGTCAGCGCACGCAGCTCGTGCTCGTCGAAGACGCGCCCCGCGTACCGGATCGGGGTCTCGCCGGGCACGAACGGCTCCGAGGGGAACGCCGCGGCGTGGTACTGGCCGACCAGCGCAGCGATCTGCGCCCGGAGCTCGGCGGGATCCGGCATCCGGCGACTATAGCCCAGCGCCTCCGGCGTTCCGGCCGGTCCGACGGGCCGGTCGGCAGGGTCCACCGGTAGCCTGGACGGGTGAGCGAGGGGGCCCGCCACGCCGCGGAGATCACGCGCGCGATCGCGGCGCTGCAGCGCCCCGCCGGCGACCCGTGGCTGGTCGCCACGGCGGGGTTGCGGCTGCGCGCGGTGACGCCGGACGACGTCGAGGACGACGCGCTGCTGGACCGTCTGGGGCGGTGGCGCGCCGACCACATGGCGGCGTACCCGACGCAGTTCGCCGTCACCCGCGCCGGCACCCGCGCGTGGCTGCGCGACGTCGTCGTCGGCGGTCCGGGACGGCTGATGCTGCTCGTCGTCGACGGCGACGGCGAGGTGGTCGGCCACCTGGGCTTCGACCGGGCGGACGTCGGCGACGGCGGGCTGCAGCTGAGCAACCTGATGGTCGGCGAGCCGGAGCGGATGGGCCCGGGGGCGATGCGCGCGTGCCTGGCCGGGATGCTGCGCTGGGCGCAGGAGGCGCTGCGCCCCACCCGCATCTGGAGCCCCGTCTTCACCGACAACGTCCGCTCGCTCCGGCTGATGCGCAGCGTCGGGTTCGTCGACCGCGAGCGCACGCCGATGCGCCTGCACGTCGCCGGCGACCGCCGCGAGTACCGGCCGTGCGCGCCCGGCGACGACGCCCCGCCGGACCGGTGGCAGCTGTGGCTCGACCTGCCGCTGACCCCCGCGCCGCCGTTCCGCGGCGTCGGGCTGGGGACGGCGCCGACGGCGCGGGGCGACGCGTCGGCCGCCGGCCGGGCGCGCCTGGCGGCCACGGTCGAGCGTGCCCGCGAACGCGGCGTCCGCTGGCTCGACACCGCCGGGATCTACGGGCTGGGCGCCGTCGAGGAGACGCTGGGGTCGGTGCTCGGCGACGCCGCCGACCGCCCCGCCGTCGCCACGAAGTGCGGCCTGGCGTGGGACGCGCGCGCCGACCGGGCCGTCGCGGTCGGCGACGCGCGGACGCTGCGGGAGCAGGCCGACGCGTCGCGGGCGCGCCTCGGCCAGGAGCGGCTGGACCTGCTGCTGCTCCACCGGCCGCCCGCGGACGACGGCGCCCTCGAGGCCGCGTGGACGACGCTCGCCGAGCTCGCCGCGGCCGGCGTCGCGGCCCGGATCGGCCTGGCGGGCGGCGGCGCCGCCGCCCTCGCGCGGTGCCACGCGCTCCGCCCCGTCGACGCGTTCCAGACGGCCGTGTCGCCGCTGCGGACCGACGCGGCCGCGGTGGCCGCCGCGCACGCCCGCGGGGTGCCCGTCCTCGCCCACGGCGTCCTCGAGACCGGCCTGCTCGCCGGCGCCGACGACGCCGCCCCGCCCCATCCCCGCGACCGCCGGCGCCGCAGCCCGCTCTTCGCCGATCCCGACGGGCGCGGCCGGCTGCTCGCCGCCCTGCAGGCCGTCGCGCGCGAGATCCCGTGCACGGTGGCCGAGCTCGCGGTCGCCCGCACGCTCGGCGTGCCCGGCGTCGCCGGCGCCGCGGTCGGGGCCAGCCGCCCCGAGCAGGTCGCCGGCTGGTCGTCGGCCGCCGGCGTCCGCCTGGAGCCCGCGCACCGCGCCGCGCTCGACGCCGCGCTCGCTGCGTTCGCCGGGAGCCCCGCGTGAGCGCGGCCGACCACCTGGCGGTGCTGCTGGACGCCCAAGGCGTCGAGCACGTCTTCGAGGTCGCCGGCGGCACGATCGCTCCGCTGCTCGACGCGATCCACCGCCGCGGGACGCCGCGCCTGGTGAGCGTGCGCCACGAGCAGGCGGCGGCGTTCGCCGCGGAGGGCGCGGCGCGGATGCGGGGCGTCCCCGGAGTCGCGCTCGCCACCAGCGGCCCCGGCGCCACCAACCTGCTGACCGGCGTCGCGTCGTGCCACTTCGACTCGGTCCCCGCCGTGTTCGTGACCGGCCAGGTCGCCACCGCCGAGCTGGGCGGCGAGCGCGACGTGCGGCAGCGGAGCTTCCAGGAGACCGACGTCGTCGCGATGGCGACGCCCGTCACGAAGGCCGCGTGGCGCGTGGGCAGCGCGGCCGAGCTGCCGGGGCGCCTGGCCGCGGCGTTCGCGCTGGCCCGCGACGGCCGGCCCGGCCCGGTGCTCGTCGACCTGCCGATGGACCTGCAGGGCGCCGACGTCCCGCCGCCCGCGGACGACGCCCCCGTCCGCGCGGCCGCCCCGCTCCCCGACCCCGAGGGGCTGGACCGGGCGCTGGCCGACCTGCGCGCCGCGCGGCGGCCGCTGATCCTCGTCGGCGGCGGCGTCCGCACGGCGGGCGCGACCGACGACCTGCGCCGGCTGGTCGCCGCCCTCGGCGTCCCCGTCGTCCACTCCCTGCTGGGCGTCGACGCGCTGCCGTTCGACGATCCGCTGCGCGTCGGGATGATCGGCACCTACGGCAACCGCTGGGCGAACATGGCGCTCGGCGCCGCCGACGTGCTGCTCGTCCTCGGCAGCCGGCTGGACATCCGGCAGACGGGCGCCGACACCGCCGCGTTCGCGGCCCGCACGATCCACCACGTCGACTGCGACCCCGCCGAGGTCAACCGACGCGTCACCGGGTGCCACGCCGTCGACGCCGACCTGGCCGCGTTCCTCCGCGCGGCCGTGGAGCGCGCGCCGGCCGCCGCGGCGGCCGGCGGCTGGCGCGACGAGGTCGCGGCGCTGCGGGAGCGGTGGCCGGACGTCGCCGAGCTCGCCGGCGTGCCCGGCATCAACCCGAACGCGCTGATGCACGCGCTCTCGCGCGCGAGCGGCGACGCCGCCGCGTTCGTCACCGACGTCGGGCAGCACCAGATGTGGGCCGCGCAGTCGCTGCGGCTGGGGGCGGGGCAGCGGTTCCTGACGTCGGGGGGCATGGGCGCGATGGGCTTCGGGCTGCCCGCGGCGATCGGCGCGGCGCTCGCCTGCGCGGCCCCGGTCGTGCTGGTCGCCGGCGACGGCGGGTTCCAGCTCAACCTGCAGGAGCTCCAGACCGTCGCGCACCACGGCCTGCCGCTGAAGATGGTGATCCTCGACAACGGCAGCCACGGCATGGTGCGCCAGTTCCAGGAGACGTACTTCGACGGGCGCTACCCCTCGACGCGCTGGGGCTACTCGGCCCCCGACGTCGCGCGCGTCGCCGCCGCGTTCGGCATCCCCGCCACCACCGTCTCGCGGCCCGACGAGCTCGACGCCGCGCTCGCCGCGACGTGGCGGGACCCCGCCCGCCCGCACCTGCTGCGCGTCCACATCGACGGGGACGCCAACGCCTACCCGAAGTTGGCGTTCGGCCGCCCGATCACCGAGATGGAGCCCCTCGCCGCGCCGATCCCGCTGCGGCGGGGTCGCTGACGCCGGCCGAGCGGCCGCCGCTCAGCGACGGTCGGCGTGGGCCTGGGTCACGCGGGCCTCGGCGGCGCGGGGGGCGTCCGCCGTCGCCGTCGCGGGCTCCACGGGCAGATCGGGCAGCGGCTGCAGCTCGCGGCGGCGACCGGGGAGCCGGCGCGAGAGGGGCCGCAGCACGCGGATGACGACGTGCTGGGCGAGCCGGACCGCCGGCAGGGCCGCGCGCACGCAGGCCGGGGCCGCGGGGTCGTGCGCCAGCCGGCCGCGCACGAGCGCGGCGTGGCGGACGATGTCGTCCGTCCCGGTCCAGTCCGCCGAGAGCGACCCCCGATGGCGCCGGTAGACGCGGCCCAGGCGGGGGTGCACCACCACGCGGCCGCGCAGGGCGAGCGACAGGCCGACGACCCAGTCGTCGCCCCCGTCGGTGTCGGCGAACCCGCCGCCGTCGAGCACGACGTCCGTCCGCAGGAGCGCGCCGGTCGTCGGGAAGAGCGAGCTGACGGCGTGCACGAGGGCGTAGACCCGCGGCGCCCGCGCGAGGACCGTCGTCCAGGGCCGCGGCCAGTGGTGCCGGCGACCCGTCGCCCCGTCGATGATGCCGGACGCGACCACGACGGCCGCGGGCGTCGCGCGCGCCGTCGCGAGGAGCTCGGAGACGGTGCCGGGCAGCATCACGTCGTCCGCGTCCCACAGCATCGCCCACGGCGTCGTCACCCGCTCCAGCCCCCGGTTGCGGGCCATCCCGACGGTCAGGCGACGGTCGGTGCGCAGCACCTCGACGCCGGGCCGCGGCGCGATCGGGACCGTCGAGGCGTTGTCGACGACGAGGATCGCGGGGCGTGGTCGCTGCGCCCGCAGGCTGTCGATGGCCTCGTCGAGCAGCAGGTGAGCGTAGTCGTCCCACGCGGGCACGACGACCGTGAGCGTGGTCGACGCGTCCGCGACGGGCTCCATCGCCGCGCACGATACCCCTGTCGCGGCCACCGTTGCGATACTCGCGCCGGTGTCCGCGCCGATCTACGACTCCGCCGCCCCGGCGCCCTCGGTCCTGCAGGACGCCCGCGCCGCCTGGCGGAGCCGCAGCCTGCTGCGGGTGCTCGTGGCCCGCGACATCGTCGTGCGCTACAAGCGCTCCGTCCTGGGCGTCTGGTGGACGCTGCTCAACCCGCTGCTCGAGACGGCGGTCCTGTGGATCGTCTTCTCGCAGGTGTTCCGCTTCGCGGTGCCCGGCGTGCCGTACGCCGTGTTCGTGCTCGCGGGCGTGCTCGTCTTCAACTGCTTCCGGCAGACGCTCCTCGGCACCGCCGGATCGATGGCGCACCACGCGGACGTGCTGAGCAAGGTGCGGATCGCGCCCGCCGTCTTCTCGCTCGCCACGGCCGGGGCGAACACGATCACGTTCGGCTTCACCCTGCTTCCGCTCGCGCTCGTGATGCTGGTCAGCGGCGTGGCGCCGAGCCCGGCGCTGCCGCTGGTCGTGCCCGTCGTCCTCCTGCTCGTCGTGTTCGCGCTCGGCCTGGGTCTGGCGCTCGCGCCGATCGTCGTCCGCTTCCCCGACACGCTCGACCTGCTGACGATCTTCGTGCCGCTGATCGGCTACCTGGCCCCGGTCTTCTACCCGCCCGAGATCGTGCCCGAGCGCTTCCGCTGGATCGAGCACCTGAACCCGATCTACCACTTCGTGACCCTGTTCCGCGACCTGCTCTACGGCCACGGCCTGGGTCATCCCGTGTCGTGGCTGGCCGTGGTGCTGTCGGCCGGGACGAGCATCCTGCTCGGGCGCGCCGTCCACAACGCGCTGCGCCGCGGCGCGATCACCGTCCTGTGAGCGCCGAGCCCGCCATCGACCTGCGCGCCGCCGGGCTCGCCTACCGCCAGGCCCAGCACGGGGCGAGCAGCCTGAAGGCGTTCGCCATCGAGCTGACGCGGCGCCACGTCCGCTACGAGCGCCGGCAGGCCCTCGCCGACGTGACGCTCCAGGTGCGGCCCGGAGAGATCCTGGGCGTCGTCGGCACGAACGGCGCGGGCAAGAGCACCCTGATGAAGGTGATCGCCGGCATCCTGCCGCCGACCGAGGGGCGGGTCGTCGTGCGCGGCCACGTCGCGGCGATGATCGAGCTGGGCGCCGGCTTCAGCCCCGACCTGACGGGCCGCGAGAACATCGTGCTCTACGGGTCGCTGCTCGGCCGGCCGCCCGCGCTGATGCGCGAGCGGCTCGAGGCGATCGCCGCGTGGGCCGAGCTGACGCCGTTCCTGGACACGCCGATCCGCACGTACTCGTCCGGCATGCTCGCCCGCCTGGCCTTCGCGATCTGCACCGACACGTCGCCCGAGGTGCTGATCGTCGACGAGATCCTGTCCGTCGGCGACGCCGCGTTCAGCGAGCGCTCCGGCGAGCGGATGGACGCGCTGATGCGCGGCGGCGCCGCCGTCGTCCTCGTCTCGCACGACCTGCCGGCGCTCGCCGAGCGGGCGACCCGCGCGATCTGGCTGGACGGGGGCCGGATCGTCGCCGACGGCGACCCGCAGGACGTGGTCGAGGCGTACGAGTCGGCCCTCCGGGTGCCGGCGTGAGCGCGGCGCCGCGCCGTCAGCGGCCGCGCGGCCGGACGCCCCGGCGGGCTCGGTCGGCGGCCGCGTCCCGCGCCACGAGCGCGCGACTGGCGAGCCCGCGCAGCCGGCCGCCCAGGCGAGGGTGCCGGACGGCGAGCGCGGTCAGCGCGCGGTCGCCCGCCTGGCGGGGCCCGTCGAGGGCCGCGAGCCCCGCGAGCAGCCGGTCGCGCAGCGCGGCCGGCGACCGGACGACGGCGGGCGCGCCGCGGAACGCGCGCTCCCGGTCCCGGGCCCCGCGGATGCGCGCGGCCACGTCGAACGGGGCCGTCTCCTCCTCGGCGGACGTCACGTGCGGATCGTAGTCGCGACGACGTCCGTCCCCTTCGCGTCCGGGTCCGCGGACGCCGTCGCGGACGCGCTGGCCGCCGCCTGCCGCGGCCGCGGCGACGCGGTCGACCGCGTGCGGCTGCCGCGCGGCGTCCACGTCGCGGCGGCGTGCCGGCTGACGGACGTGGGCGCGGATCGCGTGCTCTGCCTGGACGCGCGCGCCGCCCTGCTGGAGCACCCGGCCCGGCGCGTCTGGCTCGTCGACCCGGACGGCCTCGAGGTGCCGTCCGTGCGGGCGGCGGTCGCCGGGGCGCCCGCCGTGCGCGCGGCCGACGAGGACGTCCGGGCCCGCCTGGCCGCCGCGGACGTGCCGGCGCAGCTGCTGCCCCTCCCGCGGCCGGACGACGCCGACGCCTGGACCCGCGCGGCCGCCGCGCTCGTGCGATGAGGGTCGCGATCGCGACGGCGCAGGTGCCGTTCGTCCGCGGCGGCGCCGAGGTGCTCGCGGAGGGGCTGCTCGGCGCGTTGCGCGAGCACGGCGCGCAGGTCGAGCTGGTGGGCCTGCCGTTCCGCTGGCATCCGCCGGACCGGCTGCTCGACCACCTGCTCGCCGCCCGGCTGTGGCGGCTGGACGAGGCCGACCGCGTGATCGGCCTGAAGTTCCCGGCCTACCTCGTCCCCCACCCCGACAAGGTGCTGTGGCTCGTGCACCAGCACCGCGCGGCCTACGACCTGTGGGGCGACCCCGCCGGCGGACTGCCCGACACCGCACAGGGTCGGGCCGTGCGCGACGCCGTCCGGCGCGCGGACGACGCGTGGCTGCCCGAGGCGCGCCGGGTGCACACGATCTCGCCCGTCGTCTCGGACCGCCTGCGGCGCTTCAACGGGATCGCGTCCACGCCCCTGCTGCCGCCGCTCGCCGCCCCCGGCGCCTTCCGCGCGGGCTCGTACGGCGACTACGTCTTCGCCCCCAGCCGGATCTCGTCCGCCAAGCGACAGGTGCTGCTCGTCGAGGCGATGCGCCACGTGCGCGCGCCGGTGCGCCTGGTCCTGGCCGGGCCGGCCGCGACCACGGTGGAGCTGGAGACGCTGCGCGCGGCCGTCCACCGGCACGGGGTCGCCGACCGCGTGACGCTGCTGCCCCGGTGGATCCCCGAGCCCGAGAAGGTCGAGCTGCTGGCCGGCGCGCTCGCGGTGGCCTTCGTCCCGCGCGACGAGGACTACGGGTACGTGACGCTCGAGGCCGCGGCCGCCGGCCGCGCCACGATCACGAGCACGGACGCCGGCGGCCCCACCCTGTTCGTGCGCGACGGCGAGACCGGCCTAGTGCGGCCGCCGGAGCCGCGCGCGCTCGCGGCGGCGATCGACGCGCTCGCGTCGGACCGGCGCGAGGCGGCGCGGCTCGGCGCGAACGCCCACGACCAGCTGGCGGCCCTCGACCTGCGGTGGGACCGCGTCGCCGCGGAGCTGCTGCGGTGAGGATCGCCTGGTTCACCACCTACGGGGGGCGCAGCGCGATCGCCGACTTCTCGCGCGACGTGGTCGAGGCGCTGGCGGCCGACCACGACGTCGAGCTGTGGGTGCCGGAGGGCCGAGGGCGGCTGCGGGCGCCCGTCGCGCCGATCGTGCGGTTCACGCGGCACCCGCACGCGCTCGCGCGCCTGCACCGCGCCGACGCCGTCGTCTACAACGTCGGCAACGACCTGGCGTCGCACCGCGCCGTGCTCGCGGTGGCGGGCGCGCGACCCGGGGTCGTGGTGCTGCACGACGCCGTGCTGCGCCACCTGTACGGCGGTCTCGTCGCGGACCGCACGTGGTCGACGGGGCGCTACCTGCGGGCCGTGGCGCTGCACCACGGCCCGCGGGCGGCGCGGGCGGTGGCCGACGCCCGCGCGGGCCGCGACCTGTGGAGCGCCGTCGACACCTGGGAGCGGGCGCCGCTGGTCGCCGAGGCGCTCGCCGGCGCGACCGGCGTCGTGGTCCACGGCCGCGCGCTCGAGGCCGACGTCCGCGCCGCGTGGGCCGGCCCCGTCGCCCGCCTGCCGCTGCCGGCCGCCCCGCGCCCGCCGCTCCCGGAGCCGAGCGCCGGCGCGGCGGTGGTGCTCGTCGGCCTGGGCGGCGTGACCGCGAACCGCCGGATCGAGGACGTGGTCGCCGTCCTCGCCGCGCGCCGCGACCTGGCCCGCCGCGTCCGCTACGTCGTGGCCGGGACGCTCGCCGACGACCGCTACGTGCGCGACCTGCGCGCGCGGATCGCGCGCGCCGGCCTGGACGACGTCGTGCGACTGTCCGGCTACGTGCCGGACGACCGGCTGGACGCGCTGCTGGCGTCCGCGCACGTCTTCGTGAACCTGCGCCACCCGTCCACGGAGGGGGCGTCCGCGTCGCTGCTCCGGCAGGCGGCCACCGGCCGGCCCGTCGTCGTCTCCACCGGAGGGTCGTTCCGCGACGTGCCCGGGGACGTCGTCGCCAAGGTCCCGCCCGGCGACCTGGACGCGCTGGCCGCGACGCTGGAGCGGCTGGTCGCCGACCCGACAGGGCGCCGGCGCCTGGGCGCCGCGGGGGCCCGCTGGGCCGCGACGCGCACCCCGCGGGCCTACGCCGACGGCATCGCGGCGTTCCTCGAGGAAACCACGCGCCTCGCGCCGCTGCTCGCGCTCGGCGACCGGGTCGGCCGGGCGCTCGCCGCGGACGACGACGCCGGGGCCGAGCGCTCGCTGGAGGCGGCCGCCGAGGCGATCGCCACCCTCGCCGGGTAGCGCCGCGCTCCCGGGTCCGGCCTGCGGGTCCACCGTCCGACGTTGGGCGCTCGCCGGGCGTCGGCGGCGGTGTCCGCCCGACCGCGGGCGCGTCGCTCACGGCCGGGCGTGCACCACCAGGCCGTAGTGGACGGGCCGCCAGCCGCGCCGGCGGTACGGGGGTGGGCCGGCGACGACGCGGATGTCGACGAAGCCCGCCGCGAGGAGCAGCTCGCGCACCCCGTCCGCGCTGGGCGACCACGCCACCGGCCCCGCGGCGTCGCCGGGCCGGATCTCCAGCAGGCCGCGCTCCTCGTGGCCGGGCCACTCCGTCGCGGGGGTCGCGACGACCGCCACGCCGCGGGCGAGCTCGCGCAGGCGCCACGCCGTCCCGGCGGGGTCCGCGGCCCGGTGCAGGTTCCGCACCACGACCACGTCGGCGGGGCCCGCCGCGACGTCGAGGCCGGGCGCGGCGACGGCCCGCGCCGCCCCGGCCCGGGTGGCCGCGGCGACCACCGCGCCCTCCGTCGGACCGACGTCGAGCACGACGAGCCCGGCCAGGTCGAGCCCCGTCAGCACGCCGACGGGCGCGGGGCGCGCGGTCCCGCGCCCCGACGCCACCCGGCGGCGCACCGCCGCCGACGCGGCGCCGCGCACGCGCCCGATCGCCGCCCGGGCGCGCAGGCGCCTCATCGCCACGCGTGCACGGTCACGCGGCACGGGGTCGTGGTGCCGGCGGGCGGCGTCGGCAGGCGGCCGCTGACGCGCTCGACGCGCGAGAACCCCGCGGCCAGGCACCAGCGCTCCAGGCCGGCCGCGGTGGGCGCCCACCAGTTCGTCGGGTCGCCGAGGCGCTTCCGGGTGCCCATGAACTGCGCGGCCGCCGCGTCGGGATGGCCCCCGATCGCGATCGCCTCGGTCTCGATGATCGCCAGCTCGTCGCAGCGGGCGTGGACGCGGCGCAGCGCGTCGAGCGGGTCGCGCAGGTGGTAGAGGACGCCGAGGAACAGCACGACGTCGAAGCGCCCGAGCGGATCGAGGTCGTCGTGCGCGAAGTCCAGGACGACGGGTTCGACCGCGCTGCCGAGCGTCCGGTGCGCGAGGTCGAAGCCGGCCCGGCCGGGAAGGCCGACCGGATCCCAGTCGTCGGACGCCCGCGCCACGTCGAGGGCGTCGGGCGGCCGTCGTCCGGGCGGGAGGTCTGCCAGCGCCCGCGTCCACGCGCGGGTGAACGCGCCCACCTCGATCGACCAGACGAGGTGGTCGAGCGCGACCACGCGCGCCGCCCCGGCCCGCTCGGCGGCGAAGGCGTAGAAGTCGTCCCAGGCGCCGACGTCGAGCACCGTGCGGCCCCGCAGGTCCGGCAGGCGCAGGCGGGCCTGCTCCGTCCTCAGGAGCTCCGGCGTCTTGACGCCCGGCGTGACGACCCCGCCCAGGTCGATCGAGTGCCACCAGGTCTCGATCCGGTCGACCTCGGTCCGGAGCGCCGCGAGTCGCTCGTCCTCGGCCTCCGCGTCCGGAGGGTCCTCGTCCCACGGGCCGAACCCGTCGTCGCGGGGCCGGGGCACGACGTGCACGGTGGCGACGTGCGCGGGCGCGACCTCGGCGATCGCGTTCCCCGCGCCGTCCTCCTGGACCAGCGCGACCGTCAGCTCGTGATCGCCCGGCTGCCACGGCGCCGAGGTCATCACCTCCATCACGACCGGGCGCCCGCGCCGCACGGGCCGCGGCAGCGCCCGCCGCAGCGTCGCCGGTCCGCCTCCGTCGGGCGACCCACGCCAGGCGACGTCCAGGTACACCGGCGCGGGCAGCGCGGTGCGCAACGCCGGCCCGTCGCCCGCCTCGAGCGTGCAGCGCAGGGACACGAACGTGCCGACCTCGACCCTCGTCGGGCCCTCGACCGCGATCCGGGCCCCGCCCCGGCACCCCGCGGGCACCGCGCGCATCGGCGGCACGCGCAGGCGCGCCGAGCGGACGGCATGGAGGAGGAGGTGCGGCAGGGCCAGCCGCGGCGCCGTGCGCGTCCAGAACCGGGGCAGGCGCCACAGCGGCCGCACGAGCCCGAGCAGCCGCAGGTCGGTCGCCGTGCTGGCCTGCGGGCCGAGCTTGACCATCTCGATCCACTCCGGCGGTGCCCAGACCTGCCGGAGGCGCTCGCGCAGGCGCGCGAGGGTCGCGTCCCGCGGGCCCAGCAGCGCGCGCCACAGCCGTTCGACCTGCGTCGACAGGCTGACGCCGGCGGCGACGTGGCTGCCGCCCAGCTCGGGAGGCGGCTCGGCGGTCGTCCGGGTCCGCACGAGCTTGCGCGGCTCCCACCCCCAGCCGCCGGCGCCGTCGAGCAGCGCCCGGCCGACCACGTACGTGTGGGGGAAGTTCGGGGCGACGCGCAGCGGCCGATCGGGATCGCGGGCGACCGCCGCGATCCACGCGCCGCGGCGGATGACCGTCGACGTCAGGTACGTCTGCATCAGGCCGGTCTGGGCGATGGCCTCGCGCGGGTCGCGGAAGATCCGCCGGCGGTCCGGGTCGTCCGGGCGGAGCGCGGCGGGCTCCGGCTCGATCTCGAAGCGCATGGTCTGGTCCCACCGCGCCCGGCCCAGCGACAGCCCGGCGAGCGCCGGGGCGTGCTCCACCCACGCGAGCACGGCGTCGATCGCCCCGGGGACGACCGCGTCGTCGGACGAGTGCAGCCACAGCCAGTCGCCGGCGCCGAGGGCCGCCGCCGCGAGCACGTTCCGCCCCGCGCCGAGGTCGCGGTCGTGGCGTCGGTAGACGATCGGATGGACGCGCGCCAGCCGGGCGACGAGCTCCTCCGTCCCGTCGGCCGAGGCGTTGTCGGTCACGCAGATCTCCACGCGTCCGGCGTGCTGCGGGCCGAGCTGGTCGGTCAGCGCCGCCAGGGCCTCGGCGAGCGCGTCGCGGCGGCCGTCGTGCGTCGGGATGCAGACGGACAGCCGCACGCGGCGGCACGCTAGCAGCGGTTGCGCGAGGTCTCCGCGCCGGGCAGGATCGGGCCGGATGCCCCCGACGCTGACGGTCTGCGTGCCGACCCACGACGGCCGCGCACGGACGATCCGCGACACCCTGACGTCGATCGCGGAGCAGCTCCGCCCCGAGCACGCCGGCCGGGTCGACGTCGCGGTGCGCGACAACGCCTCGCAGGACGGGACCGACGCGGTGGTCGCCGAGCTCGCGGCCGCCGGGCTGCCCGTCTCGTACGCCCGCAACCCGCGCAACGTGGGCTTCGCCCGCAACCTCGACCTCGTCGTCGAGCAGGCGACCGGCGACTGGTGCTGGCTCCTGTCGTCCGACGACCGGCTCCGGCCGGGCGCGCTCGACCGCGCGCTCGCGCTGCTCCAGGCGCACCCCGAGATCGACGGGATGACGGTCGACGAAGTCGTGCTCGACCGGCACCTCCGTGACCCCGTGCGCGACCAGACCACGCCCGTCGTCCCGGCGGAGCTGGACGAGGTGACGGTGCTGCGCGGCGCCGACGCCGTCGTCGGGGCCGTGGGCTGGATCATGTCGGGCGTCTCGACGCTGGTGGTCCGCCGGCGTCGCTGGATCGAGGCCGGCCCGGCGCTGCGGGCGAGCGCGGACCACGCCGGGTCGTGGTACCCGCACGTCGCCGTCCCGCTGCGGATCGTCGGGACGGACGGCGCCTGGCTGTGGTGCCCGGAGAAGCTCGTCGACGCCCGGTCGGGCAACGTCGACGCGATCCTCGACCGGGGCCCGCGGCTGCAGGGCGAGCTGCTGATGCACCTCGACGCGACGTGGGGCGCGGTCGTCGGCGCGCGCAGTCCCGGTCGGCGCGCGGCGCGGCGACGCTACCGCCGGGGCCTGGAGGCGCTCGGCACCGTCGCCCACGTCCGGGCCGACCGCTTGCGCACGCCGCGCGACAGCGCCTGGCTCCTCTGGACCTTCGCCCGCATCCTCGGCCGCGAGCCCGCGTTCTGGCGCCGGATCGCCTGGCGCCTGGTCGTCCCCGCCCGGATCGCGCGCCCCGCGCGGCGGTGGCCCGCGGTGCCGGCGCCCGCAGCCGCACGGACTCCCGGGCCGCCGGAGCCGGAGCCCGCCGCCGCGCCGGCCCCGGCCGGGCGGTCGGTGGTCGCCGCGGACCTGCCCCGCCGCGCCCGGCCGGCCGACATGCTGGCGATCCGCTGCCACGTGACGGCTGACGGCTCCGCGCCGCGCCTGCTGCGCGCGCGCTGGACGTCCGCCGCCGGCGAGCGCGTCGAGGGCCCGTCGCTCGCCCTGCCCCGCCGCCGGCGCGGCGGGCGCCGGTCGGCCGTCCTCGCGCTCAACGCACCCGTCGCGCTGGGGGACTGGGAGCTGCGCGTCGCCGCGCGGCCGGCGGGCCCGTGGGAGGCCGGCGAGGGCGACGCCGTCGGGACCGTCACCGTCCGCCCGTGAGGCACGCCCGACCCGCGCGAAGGCGCGGCCCGTGGACGCGCCGCCCCGGCCGCCCTCGCGTCGATCTCTGGTCCTGCCGGATGGGCGCGCTCGTCGTGGGCGCCGTCGCGGGCGGGCTCTACCTGCTGCCCCACCTGGGCAACCCGTTCAAGGCGCCGTGGGCGCCCCACACCGACACCGTCGCCGTCGCCGTGACGGGCGGCGTGGCCGCCTGGCTCCTGCTCGCGCTGGGGATCGCCCGGCGGCGGGACGCCGTCCGGTCCCGCGTGGCTCCGGGGCTGGTGCTGGCCGTCGCCGCGGCGGTCGCCCTGGCCGGGGCCGCCGGCGCCGACGACTGGCCCGTCACGTGGGCGGACGCCGCCACCGTGTTCGTCGTCGGCCTGCTCGGCAGCACGGGCGTCCTGGGGGTGCCGGGATCGCTGCGGAACGACCCGTGGCGCCCCGGCGACCGCCCGTGACCGGGCGCCCCCCTCAGAGCCGCAGCCCGCCGGACGCCTCGATCCGCTGCCCCGTGATCCACCGCCCGGACGCCGTCACCAGTCCGGCGATCGCCGCGCCGATGTCGTCCGCGGTCGCCAGGCGCCCGAGGGCGGTCTGTCCGACCACCAGCTCCTGCAGCGCCGGGTCCTCGCGCAGGTGCCCGTCGCCGAAGTCCGTCGGGACGGCGCCGGGAGCGACGACGTTGGCGGTGATGCCGCGGCCGGCGAGCTCGAGCGCCAGGTACCGGGTGAGGACGTCGATCGCGCCCTTCGCCGCGGCGTAGGTGCCCGATCCGGGCATGGTCAGACGCGTCAGGCCCGAGCCCAGGGTGACGATCTGGCCGCCGTCGGCGAGCAGCGGCAGCAGCGCCTGGGTCAGGAAGAAGACGCCCTTGACGTGGACGGCGAAGACGGCGTCGAACTGCTCCTCGGTCGTGTCGGCGAACGCCCCGTAGTGCGCGGTGCCGGCGTTGTTGACGAGGACGTCGACCGCCGCGGCGCCGTCGAACTCGTCGCGCAGCGTGGCGCGCAGGGCGTCGGCGAAGGCGGCGAACGAGCCGGTGTCGGCGGCGTCGAGGCGCAGCGCGGCGGCGCGGCGGCCCAGGGCGCGGGCCTCGGCGACGACCTCGTCGGCCCGGTCGGCGCCCTGGACGTAGGTGACGATCGGGTCGACGCCGGCGGCGGCGAGCGCCAGCGCGGTGGCGCGGCCGAGGCCGCGGCCGCCGCCGGTGATCAGGGCGATGCGGGGAGCGGGGCTGGTGGTGGTCATGGGTCCACGGTCCCGCGGCGCCGCGCCGGGCGGAAGAGACCCGTCGAGCCAGGGATCGCCGATCCCTGGCTGCGCCGCCCGCCCCGCCGCATACTGGGGTCATGGAGCGCTTCGACCGGCCGCAGCTCGCGGACTTCCTGCGCCGCCGCCGCGAGGCGCTGCAGCCCGAGGACGTGGGGCTGGGCCGGGGATCCCGCCGCCGCGCCGCCGGCCTGCGCCGCGAGGAGGTCGCCCTGCTGGCCAGCATGTCGACGGACTACTACGCCCGCATCGAGCAGGGCCGGGGCCCGCAGCCGTCGCCGCCGATGCTCGCCGCCATCGCCCGCGCGCTGCGGCTGCGCCAGGACGAGCACGACCACCTGTTCCTGCTCGCCGGCCACACGCCGCCGTCGCGCACGACGCGCTCCGAGCACGTCAGCCCCGCGCTGCTGCGGGTGCTGGACCGGCTCGACACGCCGGCCGAGGTGAAGACCGACCTGAGCGAGACGCTGGCGCAGAACGCCCTGGCGGTCGCGGCGTTCGGGGACGACACGGGCCACGAGGGACCCTCCCGCTCGCTGGTGTACCGCTGGTTCGTCGAGCCCGACGGGCGGGGCCGGCACCACGAGGCCGACCACGAGCGGCTGAGCCGCGCGTACGTGGCCAACCTGCGCCGGGCCCGCGCCCGCCACCCCGAGGACGTGCGCGGCGCCGAGCTCGTCGACCGGCTCCTGGAGCGCTCCGCCGAGTTCCGCGCGCTGTGGACGGAGCACGACGTGGCGCCGCGCCCGGACGACGCGCTCAAGCGCTACCTGCACCCGCAGGTCGGCGAGCTCGAGCTGCACTGCCAGATCCTGATGGCCGACTCCGACGCGCAGATCCTGCTCGTGTACACGGCCACGCCGGGGTCGGAGACGGCCGAGAAGCTGCGCCTGCTGAGCGTCATCGGCGCCCAGGAGTTCGCGGCCGACCCCGCCGCCCCGACCGGCGAGACCATTGGCGACGCCGGTCAGCCGCGCACGCGCTTGCGGCGCCCCGCGCCCCAGGCCGGCTCCCGCGAGACGAACCGGTAGAGCGCCGCCGGCCGCCCCGGCCCGTCCCGTCGCTGCTCGCCCGTCGCCTCGATCAGGCCGGTCGCGCGCAGGTCCCGGGCGAACGTCCCCGCGTCGTAGCGGGTGCGGGCGATCGCCTCGTACACCGCGCGGGCGTCCGCGATCGTGAACGCGCCGGGCAGGATGCCGACGCAGACGTTCGACCACCACAGCTTGCCCTCGACGCGATCCAGCGCCGTCCTCAGGATCTCGCGGTGGTCGTAGGCCCAGGCGTGGTCGTCGCGCGCGGCGACCCACGCCGCCGCGGGATCGCCCGGCGCGGTGTCCGGCGGCACGAGCGCCAGGTGCGCGACCGTCGGGATCCAGCCGCGGGGATCGCGGTCGGGCGCGGCGAACGCGCCGAGCTGCTCCAGGTACAGGTCGCGCAGCCCCGTCTTCTCCGCGAGCTTGCGCCGCGCGGTGTCGAGCGGCGCCTCGCCCGGCCCGACGAAGCCGCCGGGCAGCGCGCGGCGGCCGCCGGCGTCGTCCCGGGCCAGCACCCGCACGGCCCCCTCCCGCACCGTGAGCACGACGACGTCGGCGGTCAGGCCCACCGGGCTCTCGTAGCCCTCGCTGTTGCGGGCGGTCCACGCCATGCGGCCAGGGTAGTCCAGCCCGCACCCCGGCGTCGTTTCGGTCGGATTGACCATTAGCCCTTGACACGCCGCAATTACGCCCCTACCGTTGTTTTTGTCAAAGCGACACGAACCCCGACGAGGAGCACGAGCGACCATGGCCGAGATCAAGAGCTACCCCTTCGTGCGGCACCTGCGGGCCGAGCCCACGGTCCACGTGCAGCGCTTCCGCAGCGGCCGGCCCGTCCGCGGCGGCACCGGCCTGGCGTTCTGGTTCCGGCCCACGAGCACCACGGTCACCGAGGTGCCGGTGGACGACCGCGAGCTGCCGTTCCTGTTCCGGGCGCGCAGCCGCGACTTCCAGGAGCTGACCGTCCAGGGCGTCATCACGTTCCGCGTGGTCGATCCCGAGCGCGTGGCCCGGCGCATCGACTTCACCCTCGACCTGCGCACCGGCCGGCCGAACGAGACGCCGATGGAGCAGGTGGCCGGCCTGCTCACCCAGCTCGCGCAGCAGTTCGTCATCGACGAGCTGGTGGGGCAGGACCTGCGCGACATCCTGCGCGACGGCGTCGCCCCGATCCGCGAGAGCATCGGCGCGGGACTGCGGGCCGAGCCCGCGCTCGCCGACCTGGGCCTGGAGGTCGTCGCCGTGCGGGTCGCCGCGATCGCGCCGACGAGCGAGGTCGAGCAGGCGCTCCAGCAGCCGGCGCGCGAGGCGATCCAGCAGCGCGCCGACGAGGCGACGTTCGAGCGCCGCGCCCTCGCCGTGCAGAACGAGCGCGCGATCGCCGAGAACGAGCTGAAGAACCGCGTCGAGCTCGCGCGCCGCCAGGAGGAGCTCGTGCGCCAGGAGGGCCAGAACCGCCGGCACGAGGCCGAGGAGACGGCCGCCGCGCAGCTCGTCGAGGCGCAGGCCGCCGACGAGCGGGGCCGGCTGCAGATCGAGCGCCAGGCCGCGAGCATCGACACCGTCGAGGCCGCCCGGCTGCGCGCCGAGGCCGAGCGCGTGCGGATCCAGGCCGAGGCCGGGCCGCAGGTGCTGCTGGCGCTGGCGCTGCAGCAGCTCGCCGGCGAGATCGGCAAGGTCGACCACCTGACGATCACCCCGGACCTGGTGCAGCCACTGCTCGCCGGCCTGCAGGGCGCCGCCGACGCCGGGAAGGCGGCCTGACGTGCTGCGGCGCGCGGTCCTCGTCGAGCGGCCGACCGAGCTGCGCGAGCTGCTGGCGCGGCACGGCACCCGCGAGCAGGCGCGGTTCTTCCTCCGCACCCGCGGGCTGGACCTGGCGGACGTGGAGGAGCGGCACCTGCGCCACGAGGAGGCCCGCGCCCTGGTGCTCGGCGCCGTCCCGCCCGACTGGCGGACGGCGACGGTGGCCCGCGACGAGCTGGACCGCTTCCTGTTCGCGGACGGCGACGTGGTCCTCGTCCTCGGGCAGGACGGCCTGGTCGCGAACGTCGCGAAGTACCTGGACGGCCAGGCGGTCGTCGGCCTGGACCCCGAGCCGGGCCGCAACGCCGGCGTGCTGACGACGCACCCGCCGGCCGCCACGGCCGACCTGTGCGCCGACGTCGCGGCGGGCCGCGCGACGGTGGCCGAGCGGACGATGGTGCGGGCCGCGCTCGACGACGGTCGCGAGCTGCGGGCGCTCAACGAGGTGTTCGTCGGGCACCGCACCCACCAGTCGGCGCGCTACGCCCTGGCCGCGGACGGCCGGCGCGAGCACCAGTCGTCGAGCGGCGTCATCGTCTCGACCGGCACCGGCGCGACGGGCTGGGCGGCGAGCATCAACCGCGCGCGCGCCGAGCCGCTGCCGCTCCCGGCCCCCGAGGACCCGGCGCTCGCGTGGATGGTGCGCGAGGCGTGGCCGGGGCCCGCCACCGGCACGAGCCTGACGGGCGGCACGCTCCGCGGGGGCGCCGCGCTCGAGATCGTGTGCGAGAACGGCGACGGCGGAACCCTCTTCGGCGACGGCGTCGAGCAGGACCGCGTGCCCCTCGACTGGGGGCAGCGGGTGACGGTGGACGTCGCGCCCGGGCGACTGCGGCTCGTGGCCTGAGGGCGGGGCGCCGTCCGCGTGGACAGGGCGCTGCGCCCCGCGTTGTACGACCGGGCGCTTGTTCGGTATCCCACCCGCGGATAGCGTCGTCCCACGCCGACCATCCCGGCGTGCATCCCATGGAGAACGCGTCAGCCGTGCCAGCAGCACCCCTCCGTCCGTGGTGGTCCAGCGGCCACCTGCTCGCCTTCTCGTGAGCGCGTGACGGCGCACGGCGCCGCACGCGGAAGGCGGCCACACGGCCTTCCGCGCTCTCCTCGCGCGCGGACGGCGACGTCCGCGCGCCGCAGCACCCCGTCGTCGGGCCTCCCGCCGACGGGCTCCGCGTTCATCAGCGACAGGAACCATCTGTGCGTAACCTCGCCCCGCGGCCATGCGCCGCGATCGCGGCGGTCCTGGGAAGTCTCGTCGTCACGGCGTCAGCCGGAGCGGCGACGCTCGCGGTCGACGACGACCGCGTCGACTGCCCGGCCGCCCCGTACACCTCGATCCAGGCGGCCGTCGACGCCGCCGCGCCGGGGGACACCGTCACCGTCTGCGCCGGCGACTACGCCGAGGGCACCGGCGCCGTCGGCACCAACGCCCTGACGATCCGCAAGCCGCTCACCATCAAGGGCGCCGGCGCCGACCTGGTGCGCATCTCGCCCAAGGCGTCCGGCGTCGCGGGCGGGCGCATCCTCGAGGACGCCCCCGACATCCGCAACGGCGTGGGCGACATCGTCGCCGTCGTCGGCGCGCCGACGAAGCCGATCGCCGTCGACATCAGCGGCGTCACCGTCGACGGCCACGACGCCGACGACACGCCGATCGCCGTCGAGGCCGGCATCGTCTACCTGGACGCCAAGGGCACGATCTCGCGCAGCCGCGTGACGAACGTCGTCACGTCCGAGGGCGACACCGCCTACCAGCAGGTCGGCGGCTACCGCGGCACGCAGCCGGGCATCGGCATCGTCCAGACGTCGGCGACGCGCTCGGCGCCGGTCGACGGCACGCGCACGCTCCGCATCGAGCTGACGCGCGTGGACAAGTACAACCGCTACGGCGTCCTCATCGACGGCGCGACGAACGACACGCCGCCGCTCGTGCCCTCGGGCGTGGTGAACCGCGGCGAGCTCGTGGCCGACCAGATCGTCGGCCGCACCCAGTGCATCAACTACCAGGGCACCGGCAGCTGCGGCAGCCGCGGCATCGTCGACAGCCTGACGACCGGCCCGCTGTTCGGCCAGGACGGCGTGCGCGTCACCGCCGGCGCCCGGGCGCAGATCAGCGACTCGCTCATCTCGCAGAACCTGGTCAACGGCACCGGCGCGCCGGTCCGTCCGGCCGTCACCCCGAGCACCACGCCGGAGAGCACGACGAACAACGCCAACCTGACCCTCGGCGCGGGCATCCGCCTGGTCGGCGCGTACCTGACGACGCAGCCCGTCTCGACGGGCCTGTCGCGCACCTACAACACGTCGGTGACGCGCTCGAACATCGTCGACAACGCCTACGGCGCCCTCAACCTGGGCCTGGACGGCACCACGACGAACACCGGCACGAAGACGAACGCCAGCGGCGCCCAGAACCTGCTGCTGGCCGAGAACAACTGGTGGGGCCTGGGCATCTACCGGACGACGAACACCGGTCCGGTGATCTCGCCGACCGGGAACCCGCAGTGGCCCGAGAACCCCGTCGGCGGCACCGGCGTCGCGGACAGCGAGACGCCGGCCGCGACGACCTCGAGCTCGGTCGACTTCTACCCGTACCGCAACGGCGTGATGTCGGACCCCGACGCCGGCCAGTTCACGATCGCCGACGCCCCCATGCCCGTCGACGACGCCGCGCCGACCGACGTCACCGTCCGTGCCGGCGCCGACACCGTCGCCCCGGGCGGCCGCCTGACGCTGACCGCCGGCGCGCAGGACGACTTCGGCGTCCGCCGCGTCCGCTTCTACGACGGCGCCACCCTGGTCGGCGACGTCACCGGCGCCGACCTGTCGACGACGATCGACGTGCCCGCCGGCGCGCAGTGCGGCAGCACGCACGCCTACACGGCGCTCGTCAGCGACTCCGCCGGCCAGACCACCCGCTCGGAGCCGACGGTCGTGACCGTCGCCTGCTCCCCGGCCACCCCGCCGCCCGTCGGCATGCCCGGCCCGGCGCCCGTCCCGGCCCCGGTCACCGCGCCGAGCATCCGGTTCGCCACGGTGCCGAAGACGGTGTCGGGCACCACGTCGCTGGACCTGGCCGTCAGCGCCGGCTCCGGCGTCCGCGCCGTCGAGGTCCGCCTGGGCGGCCGGCTCGTCTGCCGCTCCACCCAGGCGCCGTACGCCTGCCGGTTCCGTCCGAAGGGCGCCGACGTCGGCACCCAGGCGCTGACCGCCACGGTCGTCGGCGCCGACGGCAGCACGAGCGTCGTCACGACGACCGTGCGGGTGCCGAAGCTGCGCGCCACGGTCCGCCTGCGGATCGCGAAGAAGGCCCTCTCCGGCGGCCGCGTCCGCCGCACCGTCCGCGGCACCGTCGTGCGCCCCGCCGGGGTGACGAAGGCGCAGGGCTGCAAGGGCACCGTCACCGTCGTGCTCAGGCGCGCCGGCCGGTCGTTCCTCAACCAGCAGGTGAAGGTGTCGCGGTCCTGCACCTTCAGCCGCTCCGTGACCGCCCCGCGGTCGAACCAGCGGTACACGGTGAGCGCCCGCTTCCGCGGGAACACGGTGCTCGCCGCCACGTCCAACAGCCGGAGGTTCTCGTGACGTCCCGTCGCACCCGGGCCACGCGGGGTCTCCTCGCGCTGGCCGCCAGCGCCGCCGCCTTCGTCGGCGCGGCCGCCCTGCCCGCGGCCTCGGTCGCGGCCGACGCGCCCGCGACCTGCCCGGCCGCGGTCACCTACGACCCGTCGATCCTGTCCTTCGACCAGTACTGGGCCGCCGTGAAGGGCGGCACCCTGCCGGCCGACCTGACGCCGAGCGTGCCGGGCCAGGCCTCGCCGTCCGAGCTCGCGCCGCTGGCCGTCACGCCCCTCGGCGCCGGCGGCACCGGCGCCGGCGGCGGCGCCACCCCCGGCGGCGTCGGCAGCGACCCCGCCAACCCGACCGGCCGCAACCAGAGCGACGTGCTGCTGAGCTACGCCGACTACCTGGTGAAGGCGACGGCGAGCAACCCGCGCGTGCGCGTCGTGCCGAAGGAGATCGGCACGTCGTCGCTCGGCAAGCGGATCGCGTTCTACGCCGTCGGCACGCCGGTCAACATCGCCAACCTGGACGACGGTCGCGACGACGCGGCGTTCTGGCGCGGCGTCCGCGCCGGCGACATCCCCGAGGACCAGGGGCTGGACGCCGCGGCCGAGCGCCCGGCGTTCGGCTGGATCACCGCCACGCCGCACGGCGGCGAGTCGGCGGCCGGCGAGTCCATCACCCGCCAGCTCTACGAGCTCGCGGCCCGGACGGACTGCGCCAACGTCAAGCGGGTCGCGACGCTCGACCTGTTCCTGCAGCTCGTCCGCAACCCGGACGGCCGCGACGCCGTCACGCGCTACACGGCGTACGGCTTCGACCCCAACCGCGACTTCGGCACGCGGAACTACGTCGAGAACAGCGCGTTCATCCCCAAGATGAACGACTACCCGGGTCTGTTCTTCATCGACGCCCACCAGCAGGGCGGCGCGGCGTACTTCTTCCCGCCGAACGAGGACCCGGTCCACCACGAGATCTCGTCGTTCTCGCTCGACACGATCCAGAACAAGATCGGGCCGTCGCTGCAGCGGGCGTTCAACGACACCTCGACGCTCTACAACAACTACAGCCAGTACGACCTGTTCACGCCCGAGTACGGCGACACGGTCCCGTCGCTGATCATGGGCGCGGCCGGCATGACCTACGAGAAGGGCAACGCCGAGGTCTATCCCAAGCAGGTCTACGACCACTTCCTGGCGATCGACACGACGATCAACACGATCGCGAACGACAAGGTCGCGACGACGCGGGCGTGGGTCGAGCAGTGGCAGGACGCGGTGCAGCAGGGCGCGGACTGCGTCCTGCAGCCGAACAAGCTCGTCTCGCCGCTGCACGACGAGGTCAACCCGATCCCGGCGGACAAGCGCGTCTGCGGCTACTTCTTCCGTCCCGGCGAGCACACCGGCGACGTGGCGAAGCTGCTGACGGAGATGCAGCAGGTCGGCGTGAAGGTGTTCCGCCTGAACGCCGACACCACGCTGAAGGGCGTGCAGGAGTACGGCAAGACCGCGGGCACGCAGACGCTGCCGGCCGGCACGCTCTACATCCCGATGGCCCAGGGCATGAAGCACTGGATCCAGGCCGTGATGGGCGAGAACCCGTTCATCCCGTACCCCTTCTACTACGACGTCGTGACCTGGTCCTACGGGCTCCAGCGCGGCCTCGCGGGCGACGGGTACCTGACCGACGCGACCTCGGTGCCCACCGACCTGACGCAGATCGGCACGCCCGACCTGGGCGGCGCGCCGTCCGGCCGCTCGAAGGTGTTCGCGTTCAACACGGACTCGGCGAAGAGCCTGCTGCTCGCCGCCGACCTGCTGGACAAGGGCGTGGACGTCTCGCGCGGCACGACGGCGTTCGAGGCCGGCGGCACGCGGTACCTGACCGGTGCGGCGCTCGTGGACGGCGACGCGCTCGCCGCGAAGGGCGTGGACCTGAACGCGCTGGCGAAGGCCCGGCAGACGCCCGTGCAGGCGCTCGACCGCTATCCCGTCGCGCGCAAGCGGATGACGGCGCCGAAGATCGGCCTGTACACCGGGTCGGCGACGGTTCCGCCGAACCCGCTCTACCGCGGCACGTCGGGCAACCTGACCGCTGACGGCTACTGCGGCGCGAGCAGCGCGGCGAACTTCTGCGAGGCGCTGTTCGTGCTCCGCGTGAAGGAGGGCCTGTCCGGGTCCGTCGTCCGGCCGATCACCTCGGCGCAGATCGACGCCGGCGAGCTGACGTCCGGCGGCTACACCGCGATCATCAACCCGAACTACGCGCTGTCGACGACGTCGCGCACCGCGGTGCAGGCGTTCGTCTCGGGCGGCGGTCGGTACGTGGGCTCGGGCGCCAACGGCACCTCGAGCGCGACGAACGCCGGCCTCTCGTCGATCACGACGAACCCGGTGCCGTCCACGATGCGGACGCCCGGCTCGACGTACGACGCGACGTTCGACACGAGCGACCCGGTCGCGTGGGGCTTCGACCGCGGCGGCTGGATCTACCGGCAGTCCGGCGACCCGATGTACGACCCGGCGAGCGTGACGGGGGCCACGGCCGCCGTCGTGCGCTACGCGTCGGACCTGAACTCCGACGCGTCGCTGAAGGGCCAGAAGTACGGCCTGTCGGTGAACGCCACGGGCCCCGGCCTGCTCGACGGTCGCCCGGCCGTGGCCGGCACGGCGCTCGGCGCGGGCCGCTCGACGGTGTTCGGCTGGAACGTGTTCTTCCGCGCCTGGAAGGACCAGGACGAGCGCCTGCTGCTGAACGCGGCGATGTTCCCGACGACCCCGACGCTGCCGGCCGACGCGGCCCCGGCGAAGGTCACGCCCGAGACGATCGCCGACGCGCCGAAGGCGCTGACCGCGAAGACGACGGTCGAGGCCGAGCCGGCGCTGCCGAAGGCCGAGCGGCCGAAGGTCCGCAAGGCGACCACGAAGCGCCAGCACGACACGACGAAGGACTTCCAGCTCGTCGTGGCCCGCAAGCACCTGGCGGGCCTGAAGCGCGCCGTCAAGGCGGCGAAGCTGCCGAAGGCGCTGCGCGGCAAGGTCGCGTACAAGGCGTCGGGCGCGAAGGTGCGGGTCGTCACCCTGACGATCCGCGACGCCCGCGCGTCGGACGACTTCCACGACCGGCACGACTGGGTGGACCGCCTGATGAAGCAGGTGCGGAAGCAGGGCGTGAAGGTGCGCATGGGCCAGCTGTAGCCCCTACCCCACGCAGATCCGCGCCCCCGGCCGCCTCGCGGCGCCGGGGGCGCGGTCGTTCCCGGGGGCCGATCGGGACGCCGGGGACGAAAGCGGTCACCCCCTGACCGCTGGAACGGGCATGCTGCGGCCACCGCACCCGATCACAGGACCACACCATGCCCACCATCGCCTCGCTCGACTTCGTCTCCGTCCCCACGCAGGACCTCGGCCGCGCCCGCCGGTTCTACGGCGAGACGCTCGGTCTGCGGCGCGACGACCGCGCCGAGTACGAGTTCTGGATCGGCGACACGTGCGTCGCCCTCTGGGAGCCCGAGCGGATGGGCGGCACCTTCGCCCCGCAGAAGAACGGCCACCTGGCGCTGCACGTCGACGACGTCGGCGCCGCGCGCGCCGAGCTCGAGGCCAAGGGCGTCGTCTTCGCCGGCGACACGTTCGACACCGGCGTCTGCCACATGGCGCTCTTCACGGACCCCGACGGCAACGACCTGATGCTGCACCACCGCCACACGCCGCGGGACTGAAGCCGCGGCGCGGCCGTCGCGCGTCAGTCCTGCGCCGCGGCGGCCGCGGCGAGCATCTCGTCGAGCAGCGCGAGCGGGTCGGCGACCCGCTCCAGGCGGACCTCGTCCAGCCACACCCGGAACCCCGCGACCGTCCGTGCGACGAGCAGCCGCGTGCGCCAGTCCGCCGTGCGTCCGTCGCCGGCCCGGCCCGCCAGGTGGTCGGCGAGGACCCGCTCGCGGCCGGCCATGAGCAGCGCCGGCGACGACCGCAGGACGTCCGTGCGCGAGACGACGGTCAGTGCGCCGAGGACCCGGCCCCCGTCCGCCAGCGTGTGCGCGCCCAGGTCGCGCATCGCGTCCCGCACGACCGTCGCGTCGTCCTCGTCCGCGGGCGCCGCGTCGACGAACGCGGTCACGCGCTCGGCCATCGTGCGCACCGGCTCGAGCAGCACGTCCTCCTTGCCGGGGAAGTACCGGAAGAACGTCCGCGGCGCGATGTCCGCCGCCGCGCAGATGTCGTTGACGGTCACGTCCTCGTAGCCGCGCTCGCGGAACAGCGCCAGCGCCACGTCGACCGTGCGGGCGCGGGCCTCGGCGCGCTTGCGCTCGCGCAGGGTCGGCGGCGCCGCGGGGGTCGACGACGTATCGCGCTCCATGCTGTGGCATATTCTGCCACGAGGCAGAAACTGCCACGAGATCCGAGAGGCCATGTCCAGCACGACCGTACCCCGCCCCGCCCACGCGCCGTCCGCCGGCCACGAAGACGGATGGGAGCCCCGCCAGGTCGCCGCGCTCGCCATCGTGGCGGTCTGCGGCGTGCTCGTCGCCCTGACGCAGTCGCTGCTCGTCCCGGTGATGGGCGAGATCCAGGCCGACGTCGGCGCGTCGACCGGTGACGCGGCCTGGCTCCTGACGTCGACGCTGCTCGTCGGCGCGATCGCGGTGCCCGTCATGGGGCGGCTGGGCGACATGCTCGGCAAGCGCCGCATGCTGCTCGTCGCCGCGGGCGCCCTCGCCGCCGGCTCGCTCGTCTGCGCGCTGGCGGACGGGCTGGCGCTGCTGATCGTCGGCCGGGCGATCACCGGCGTGTCCGCCGCGGCGATCCCGCTGGGCATCAGCCTGATCGGCTCGGTCCTGCCGCGCGAGCGGGCGGCCGGCGGCATCGCGCTCGTCAGCGCCACGCTGGGCATCGGCGGCGCGCTCGGCCTGCCGCTCGCCGCGCTCGTGGCCGAGCACGCCGACTACCACGTGCTCTTCTGGATCTGCGCGGCCGGCGGCGTCGCCGCGGTCGTCGGCATCGCGTTCGCCGTCGACGCCCCCGAGCGCGGCCGGGCGAAGGAGCGGTTCGACGTCGTGGGCACCGTCCTGCTGAGCGCCACGCTCGTCTGCCTGCTGCTGCCGCTCGCGCAGGCCAACCGCTGGGGCTGGGGCGACGCCCGCACGCTCGGCCTGCTCGCCGCCGCCGCGGTCCTGGTCGTCGTGTTCGTGCTGACCGAGCGCCGCACACGCTCGCCACTCGTCGACGTGCGCAGCAACGCCCGGCCCGGCCTGCTGCTGACGAACGTGGCGTCGCTGTGCGTCGGCTTCGCGCTCTTCGCCAGCCTGATCGGCACCGCCTCGTACGTCCAGGCGCCGCCGGAGTCGGGCTACGGCTTCGGCACGTCCGTCCTGGCGTCGGGCCTGGCGATGCTGCCCAGCGGCGTCGCGATGCTGCTGCTCTCCCCCGTCTCCGCCAAGCTGACGAACCGCTACGGCCCCAAGCTGACGCTCGCGATCGGCGCGGCGATCGTCGCGGTCGGCTTCCTCCTGCGCATCGTGCTGGTCGACGCCTTCTGGCAGATCATCCTGGGCACGACCGTCGCGGGCGCGGGCACGGGCATCGCCTACGCCGCCATGCCGGCGCTGATCATGCGCGGCGCCCACAGGCGCGAGCTGGCCGCGGCCAACGGGCTCAACACGCTCTTCCGCAGCGTCGGCAGCTCGCTCGCCAGCGCGGCGGGCGGCACGCTTCTGGCGTCGCAGACGATCACCCTGGCCGGCGTCGCGCTGCCGTCGCTCGGCGCGTACCGCACCCTCTTCGCCATCTGCGCCGGCGCCGCGCTCGTCGGCGCCGCGATCGCCCTCGTCATCCCGGTGGCCGCGGGCGCCGCCGACGAGGAGGCCGCGCCGGCCGCGGCCGCCTGAGCGGGCGTGGGCGCCCGGCCCGGACGCGGGCGCCCGCCCGCCGCGCGCTGGGGCCGCCCGCCGCGCACGGCCGGGGGCGGGCGCACCGCCCCCGCCGACTCAGACCACGCGGAAGGGGATACCCAGCAGGTCGGCGGCGGCGCGGTAGTCCGCCGCGCGGTGGCCGAGCGACAGCGACCAGTGGTGGCCGATGCCCGTGGCGGACCACTCGTCCACCCACTCCCCCGGGTCGCGCCCGAAGTCCACGCGGCTCGTGGTGTTGCCGATCGCCAGCAGCGGACCGGGGACGACGGCGCCCTCGGAGACGATCAGGGCCAGGGTGCCGTCGCGGTCCTGTCCCAGCCCGACGAGGGTCACGGGGCCCGGCCGGACGTCGAACTCGACCGACACGCCCCAGCCGCGCTTGCCGTGGAAGACGCCGAGCCCGCGCAGGAGCGGGTCGCGGCTGGCGACCGCCAGGTGCGCCGGGCCGTCGTGCCCCATCTCGACGACGCCGTCCTCGAAGTCCAGCGCCTGGATCTCGCAGAACGAGCCGCCGGCCCCGGCCACCTGCGTGACGAGCTGCGCGACCGAGGTCCGCAGCTCGTACTCGCCGGTGGCCGGCACGCCGCGGGCGGTCAGCAGCGACGCGCCGAGGATCATCCCCGCGCCCAGCCGCTCGTGCAGCTCGCCGTCCAGGCCGCGGTGGTAGTACGCGAGGGTGTCGAGCGCGAAGTCGTCGACGAGCCGGTCCAGCGCGACGGAGACCTTGGCCCCCCACGCGAAGTCCTCGTCCTGCACGGTGTCGTCGAGGGTGAAGACCTGCCGCGCCAGGTCCATCCGGGCGGCCGTCTCGGCGTCCGTCACGCGCTCGACGCGCTGGCGCAGGTCGTCGAGCTCGAGCACCTCGACGTGGCTGCCGAACGTCGCGGGCAGCAGGGTCAGGTCGGTCGAGACGTCGAGCATGCCGGGGTAGACGTGCCCCATCAGGCCGTGCCGGCCGTGCCGCAGCGCGGCGCGGATCTTCGCCGCCTGGATCCAGCGCTCGACGCGCGCCCACGCGGCGTCCTGGCGCAGGTGACCGGAGACGGAGCGGAACGGCACGCCGGCACGGCGGAAGACGTTGCCGACCTCGGGCACCGAGCACTGCCCGCAGTACGCGAGCCAGTCGCCGGTGTCGAAGGTGGCGTGGTCCATCCGCTCCGTCGGCTGCAGGTCGATGACCAGCACGGGCGCGCCGGACCGCTGCGCGATCGGCAGCACCATCGAGCTCGTCAGGTACGTCGTCAGGAAGAGGACGATCAGGTCGGGGTCGGCCCGGCGCAGCAGCTCGGCCGCGGTGGCGCCCTCCTGCGCGTCCGAGACGAACCCCGCGTCGATCACCTCGGCGTCCATGCCCCGGAAGCGCTCCGACACGTAGCGCGCGGACGCCTGCAGCTGCGGCAGCAGGCCCGGGAACTGCGGCCAGTACGTGCCCAGGCCGCCGGCGACGAGCCCGATCCGGACCTGGCGTCGGGCGACGGGCGGCAGCAGGTCGGCGGTGGGGGTCGGCGGGGTCACGGCGGGGCCTCCTCGGCACGCGGGTCGGACGCCGCGGCGCCCCGCGCGGGTCGCGGGGTCCGGGGCGGGCTGCGGCGACCATAGCGCGTTTTGTGTCGCCAGGACAATAGTTTGTCGGAGCGCGCGGCCCGCGGTCCCGGCGCGGAGGCGGGCCACCCCGGCGCGCGCGAGACTGGGACGCTGGGTGTTCATTCCCGGCCGGGCGTTCCGCTCGCATCTCTGCACGCGGACCGCAACGCAGAAGTACGCTTGCGGCGCCCCCCAGCAACCGGCTATGACGCTCAGAAGGACGACGATCGGAATGCTCACGCTCGCCGCGCTCAGCGCGGCGGCGTGCGGGAGCTCGTCCTCCGGTGCCTCCACCGGGAGCGGAGGACGAGAGCCGGCTCGGCCGACGCCGACGAAGGACCTGCCCAAGCACGCGGCCGGCGGCTACCACCTCACCCGTCAGCCGGTGATCTTGGGCAGCAAGGTCGAGCCGGGTGAGCCGCCGCAGTCGGTCTCGGTTAGCGCCCGGTTCAATCGGCGCCTGCCGGCCGGAGACGACGGAGCCGGCGCGCTGTTCTACGTGCAGGGGGCGGGCCCGGACGCCGAAGCCGAAGCGTACGGCCGCGCGTCGCGACACTGCTACGGCAACTCCGTCGGCCAGGACGATCCCCCGCCGGCGGCCCGGAAGGGCCAGGACGGGGCAGTCGTCCCGTTGGAGATCAAGATCGAAGGCGTGAAGCGCCCGATCAAGGTGGACGCGGTGCTGCACATCACCACGATCCGCGAGAGTCACGCGCTGCTTCGCGCGCTTGGTTGCAACCCCCGGTGACCGGGGGCTCATCGGCCTCCCGACACGCGTGCCGCGCCCCCAGGTGCTCCTCGTGCTCACCGCGATCGCCGCGATGACGTATATCGCCTGACGGCCCGTCGGGCGTCTGGCAGAGTCGAGCCATGGCGACGCTCGTCTACAGCCTCGGCGTGTCGCTCGACGGGTTCGTCGAGGACGAGACGGGCGCGTTCGACTGGTCGGCGCCCGACGCCGAGGTCCACCGCCTGGCCAACGCCCAGGCCCAGGCGGCGCAGGCGTTCCTGTTCGGCCGCCGGATGTACGAGACGATGGAGCCGTACTGGCCGGGCGCCGTCGACGCGGAGGAGCCGATCGAGCGCGAGTTCGCCCGCGCCTACGTGGCGCGGCCGCGGATCGTCTTCTCGGACACGCTGGACGAGGTCGGCGCGGGCTGCCGGCTAGTCCGCTCCGCCGACGCCCGCGCCGAGATCGCGCGGCTCAAGCGACAGCCGGGCGGGCACCTCGACCTGGGCGGCGCCACGCTGGCTGCGTCGGTCGTCGACCTGATCGACGAGTTCCGCATGTGGGTGGTCCCCGTCGTGGTCGGCGCCGGCAAGCGCTATCTGCCGCCGCAGCGCCTGGACCTGCGACTGCTGGAGAGCCGCACGTTCGCCTCGGGCACGCTCTGGCTGCGCTACGGCCGACGGTCCTGAGGCCGGCGCGCCCCGACCCGCCGGCCCTGCGGCCGCCGCACCCGGAGCCACGCGCGCCGAGGCTCACACGCGGTCGAGCGGGTAGCGCCGGCTCAGGCCCCGCGCCACCTTGGCCAGCAGCACGCGCAGCGTCTCGACCTCGTCGGCCGTCAGGTCGCCGACCTCGGCCATCGCCATCTCGCGCCCCGCCGCGGCGATCCGCTCGGCCGCCGCGCGGCCGTCCGCCGTCATCGCGACGAGCACGGCCCGCTCGTCGTCGGGGTCCGGCACCCGCGCGACCAGGCGCGCGTCCTCCAGGCGGCGCACGATCTTCGAGACGTTCGACCGCCCGGTCTGCAGCGCCTCGGCCAGCGCCGTCGGCCGCGCGGCGCCGATGTAGAGCAGCCGGTTGATCACGAGGAACGCCGGCACGTCGTCGGCGAGGGGGAAGTCCGCCGCCGCCATCAGGTCGCGGCGCAGCCGGCCCGACGCCGCCCACATCGCCAGGTAGTTCACCGAGGACTGCAGGTGCTCGACGTCGTCCGGGACGACGGGCTCGGCGAAGGTCTCGGGGACGCCGTCGCGCGGGGCGCCGCTCACGCGGGTCCCCCTCGCCGGCGGCGCTCGTCACGGGCGGGCACGGTCGCCGCAGGCTAGCGAGCGGTCCGGCCGGCGGTCATGGGCCGCGCCCCGCACCACCGACGGCCGCCCCGCACCGGACTACCCTGGGGCGATGTCCCCCGCCCTCGGCCCCCTCGCCCGCCGGGCGTTCCGTGCGGCCTGGGTCCTCGCGCTGCTCGCCGTCGCGTGCTGGGTCGCGACGAACCTCGTGGCGGGGCACGCCGTCGGTCTGCCCGGGCCGACCCTCGAGGACTGCGGCCCGCCGGGCGAACGGGCCCAGACGTGCACGGCGGACCAGCTGCTCTGGGAGGACCGCGAGCTGATCGCCCTCGCTGTCGCCGTGGCCGCGACGGCCGCCGCAGCCATCGCGGCGGTCACGGCCGCCACGGCCGCCGTCGTGCGCGACGTCCTGGCGCGCCGACCGCGCGCGTGAGCGTCACGGACGCCGGCGGAGGGCCGTCCTCGCCCCCGCGTGCAGGCCCGCGCCCTACCCCCGCACCGCGCGGTTGACCGCGCTGACGATCGCGTCGAGCGACGCGCGGACGATGTTCTCGTGGATCCCGACGCCCCACCACGTGGCGCCGTCGATCTCGCACTCGACGTACGACGCGGCCTTCGCGTCGCCGCCCGCGCCGATCGCGTGCTCGACGTAGTCGCGCACCTGCACCTCGACCCCGCGGCCGCGGAGCGCCTGCAGGAACGCGTCGATCGGGCCGTTGCCGAGGCCGTGCAGGTGCTCGGGGCGCCCGTCGACGTCGAGCTGCACGTCGAGCTGGTCGCGGCCGTCGGCCTGCGACGCGGTGCGGTGCTCCCACACGCGGTAGCGGCCCCACGGCGTGGCGCTGCCGGCCAGGTAGGCGTCGGAGAAGATGTCCCACAGCCGCGCGGCGGAGACCTCGCCGCCCTCGGCGTCCGTGCGGGCCTGGACGAGCTGCGAGAACTCGGCCTGCAGGCGCTTGGGCAGCTCCAGGCCGTGCTCGGCCTTCATCAGGTACGCCATGCCACCCTTGCCGGACTGGCTGTTGACGCGGATGACGGCCTCGTAGTCGCGGCCCACGTCGTGCGGGTCGATCGGCAGGTACGGGACCTCCCACGGCTGCTCGTCGACCGGCACGCCCGTCTCGTCGGCCGTGCGCTGGCGGCGGGCGAAGACCTTGTTGATCGCGTCCTGGTGGGTGCCCGAGAACGACGTGTAGACCAGGTCGCCGCCGTACGGGTGGCGCTCCGGCACCCGCAGCTGGTTGCAGTACTCGACGGTCTCGCGGACCGCGTCGATGTCCGACAGGTCCAGCTGCGGGTCGACGCCCTGCGTGTGCAGGTTGAGCGCCAGGGTGATCAGGCAGACGTTGCCGGTGCGCTCGCCGTTGCCGAACAGGCAGCCCTCGACGCGGTCCGCCCCGGCCATGAGCGCCAGCTCGGTCGCGGCGACGCCGGTCCCCCGGTCGTTGTGCGGGTGGACCGACAGGATGACCCCCTCGCGCCGGGCGAGGTTGCGGTCCATCCACTCGATCTGGTCGGCGAAGACGTTCGGCGTCGACACCTCGACCGTCGTCGGCAGGTTGAGCACGATCGGCGAGGACTCGTCCGGGCGCCACACGCCCGTGACGGTGTCGCAGGCGGCGAGGGCCACCTCGGGCTCGGTGAGCGAGAACGTCTCGGGCGAGAACTGCAGGCGCACGTCGGCGCCGGTCATCGCCTCGGCGCCGCGCAGCAGGTCCTCGGCTCCGGTGCGGATCAGGCCCATGAGGCCGTCCGCGTCGACGCCGAGCACCTGCTCGCGCCACAGCCGCGACGTGGCGGCGTACAGGTGGACGAGCACGTTGCCCGCGCCCTGCAGCGCCTCGAAGGTCCGCGCGATCAGCTCGGGGCGCGACGGCGTCAGGACGGCGATGCGCACGTCGTCGGGGATCGCGTCGTCCTCGATCAGGCTGCGGACGAAGTCGAAGTCCGTGGCGCCCGACGCGGGGTAGCCGACCTCGATCTCCTTGAACCCCAGGCCGACGAGCAGGTCGAACATCTTGCGCTTGCGGGCGGCGTCCATCGGGTCGACGAGCGACTGGTTGCCGTCGCGCAGGTCGACCGCCGCCCACAGCGGCGCGCGCTCGATCCGCCGGTCCGGCCACTCGCGGTCGGGCAGGTCGAACGGCACCCGCTCGTGGAAGGGGCGGTAGCGGCCCGACGGGAGGCCGCTGGGGCGCTGCGGGTTCCAGGCGGGCTGACCCGGTACGCGGTCGGCGGTGTGCTCGGGCGTCGTCATGAGCGGGTGGTCCTCGGGGTGTCGGGGGCCGCGTCGACCAGCTCGCGCAGGCCGCGGGCGGTGACGGAGACGTTGGCGTGGGTGGCGGCGGCCGCGGCCTCGGGGTCGCGGTCGCGGATGGCGGCGGCCAGCTGCGCGTGGGCGTCCGCGGTGTCGACCTCGTCGATCGCGACGTCGGTGACGACCTCGATCAGGGCGGCGCGCAGCACCGTCAGGAACGAGTCGAACATCTCCTGCAGCAGCGGGTTGTGCGCGGCGGCGACGACGGCGGCGTGGAAGGCCAGGTCGGCGTCGACGAAGGGCTCGCCGAGCCCGTGCCGCGTGTCCTCCCGGCCCGCGAGCCCGGCGTCGATGGCGACCAGGTCGGCGTCCGTGCGGCGCAGCGCGGCCAGGCGCGCGGCCTGCACCTCGAGCGCCTCGCGGACCTCGTAGACCTCGAGGACGGCGGCGCGGCGCACGCGGGCCTCCCACTCGGGCGGCGGCTGCAGGGCGCGCACGAACGTGCCCGAGCCCTGGCGGGTCTCGAGCTGCCCGGCGTCGACGAGCACGCGGACGGCCTCGCGCAGCGTCGAGCGCCCGACGCCCAGGTCGGACGCGAGCGACGCCTCGGGCGGCAGGCGCTCGCCGACGGCCCAGGCGCCCGCGGCGAGCTGCTCCCGCAGGCCCTGGACCGCCAGGTCGCTCAGGCGCCCACGGGCGATGTTCGGCAACGGCACCCGTGCAGCGTAGCGCGAGTCATCAGACGTCTGTCGTCTGAGGGGCGCCCGCGTCGCCGGACGCCCGGCGCAGGAGTGCCGCCGCCTCCGCCGCCTCGGTGGCCGAGAGCCCGGCGAAGAGCTCGTCGGCGATCTGCCCGCGGAGGTCCGCCACCCGCCGCGCCAGCGCCCGCCCGGACCTCGTGATCGCCACGAGGTTCGTCCGGCTGTCGGCGGGCGACCGACGCCGCTCCACGTGCCCGGCCTGCTCCAGCCGCTTCAGCGCCCGGCCGGCGTTGCTGCGGTCGACGGACAGCCGCCGCGAGAGCGCGTCCTGCGTGGCGCCCTCGGCCGCGGCCGCGAGCATCCCGAGCAGGCGCGCCTCGGTGTGGCCCAGGCCGAGCGGCGCGTAGGCCCGCTCGGCCGCCTGGAAGCGGCGGCGCGCGAGCACGCCGACCACCTCGAACAGCTCCGTGCGCGCGTCACCTGCGGCGTGCCGATCCATGTCAGGTCCCCTTCCGAAACATATGCGTGCGCACGCATGTGTAGGCTCCCGTTCCGGAAGCGCCACCACCGGGACGCCGACGGCGCCCGCACGAGTGCGTGCGCACACATATAGCGAACGAGAGAGCCCATGCCCGTCCCCGACCGCCCGGTCACCGCCCCCGACCCCGGCACCCCCGCCCGCCGCGGCGCGCTCGCCGGCCTGGCGCTCGCCGTCCTGGCGGCGTCGCTGGCCACGAGCGTCGCCAACGTCGCGCTCCCGACGCTCGCGGACGCGTTCGACGCGTCCTTCCAGCGGGCGCAGTGGGTCGTGCTCGCCTACCTGCTGGCCAGCACCACCCTGCTGGTGGCGGCGGGGCGCCTGGGCGACCTGCTGGGACGCCGCCGGCTGCTGCTGGCCAGCCTCGTCGTCTTCACCGCGGCCTCGGCGCTGTGCGCGGCGGCCCCCACGCTGGGGACGCTCGTCGCCGCCCGCGCCCTGCAGGGCCTGGGGGCGGCGGCGGTGCTCGGCCTGGGCGTGGCCCTGGTCGCGGAGGCGGTGCCCGAGGAGCGCACCGGGCGGGCGATGGGGCTGGTGGGCACCATGTCGGCGGTCGGCACCGCGGCGGGGCCGTCGCTCGGCGGGGTCCTCGTCTCGGTCGCGGGCTGGCGCGGGGTCTTCGCCCTCGTGGTCCCGGTCGGGGCGGCCGCCGTCGTCCTCGTCGCCGGCCGGGTGCCGGGCGACGGCCCGCGCCGGGCCCGTCCGGCCTCCGCGTTCGACGTCCGCGGCACCGTCCTGCTCGCCGTCGGCCTGGCGCTCTACACGCTCGCCATGACCCTGGGCGACGGCGACCCCGGGCTCGCCAACGCGGCGGCGCTCGGGGCCGCAGGCGTGACGGTCGCGCTCTTCGCCGCGGCGCAGCGGCGCGCCGCCGCGCCGCTGGTCCCCCGTGCCGTCCTGCGCTCGCGAACGCTGCGGGCCGGGCTGTCCGCGAACGGCCTCGTCGCGACGGTGATGATGACGACGCTCGTCGTCGGCCCGTTCTACCTGACCGAGGGCCTCGGGCTGGGGCCCGCGGCGACGGGGCTCGTGATGTCCGTCGGCCCGGCGGTGGCCGCGCTGACGAGCACGCCGGCCGGCCGGCTGACGGACCGCGTCGGGGCGCCGCGGGCGAGGGCGTCGGCGCTCGCCGCCCTCGTCGCCGGCGCCACGGCGCTGGCGATCCTGCCCACGGCGGCCGGGGTGGCCGGCTACGTGGCGCCGCTCGTCGTCGTCACCGCCGGCTACGCGCTGTTCGGGACCGCCAACAACGCGGCGGTGATGGCCGGCGCGCCCGCCGACGGGCGGGGCGTGGCCGGGGGCGTGCTGGCCCTGACGCGCAACCTCGGCCTGATCACCGGCGCCTCGGTGATGGGCGCCGTCTTCGCGCTGGCGGCCGGCACGAGCGACGTCCGGTCCGCCGCGCCCGCCGCCGTCGCGCAGGGGACGCGCGTGACGTTCCTGGTGGCGGTCGGGCTGCTGACGGTCGCCCTCGGCCTCGTGCTCGCGGCGCGCCGCGTCGGCGCCGGGCCGCGGCGGGCGGCCCCGACGCCGTGACGCCGGCGCGCGGAGCGGCGCATCCCCCCGCCCCCGCTTGCCCGGCGGCCCGTCGGGGCACTATCCAGGCATGGCCGCATCCGCCCCGTCCGGCGACACCCCCACGCTGAAGCCGCGCGTCCTCGTCCTCTTCGGCGCCACCGGCGATCTCGCCAAGCGCAAGCTCTATCCCGGCTTCTTCAAGCTCATGCGCGCCGGGCTGATGCCCGACGACTTCCGCATCATCGGCTCGGGCCGCCACTCGCCCGGGTCCGACGACGAGTTCCGCGACAAGGTCCGCGAGGCGCTCGACGAGTTCGGTCCCGACGACCTGACGGACGACGAGTGGCGGACGTTCTCGGACCGCCTGTCGTTCGTCGTCTCCAGCGCCGACGACGGGCAGGACCTGGCCGACGCCGTGCGGGCCGCCGAGGGCGAGCTGGACGGCGAGATCGGCCCGCGCCTGGTGTACCTGTCGGTGCCGCCGGCGGCGATGGAGCCGATGGTCGGCATGCTCGGCGAGACGGGCATCGCCGAGGGGGCGTCGCTCGTGGTCGAGAAGCCGTTCGGGACGGACGTGCCGAGCGCGAAGAAGCTCAACGACCGCCTGCACGACGTCGTCGACGAGGACCAGATCTTCCGCATCGACCACTTCCTGGGCAAGGAGGCGGCGCAGAACATCCTGGCCTTCCGCTTCGCCAACGGCCTGTTCGAGCCGGTGTGGAACCGCAACCACATCGCCTACGTGCAGATCGACGTGCCGGAGGCGCTGACGATCGAGGGGCGCGCCAGCTTCTACGAGGCGACGGGCGCGTTCCGCGACATGATCGTCACGCACCTGCTGCAGCTGCTGGGCTTCGTGGCGCTCGAGCCGCCGGTGCGGCTGGACGCGCGCGGCCTGCACGCCGAGCGGATGAAGCTCTTCGAGGCGCTGCGGCCGCTCGACCCCGAGCGCGTGGTGCTCGGGCAGTACGAGGGCTACCGCGACGAGGAGGGCGTGGACGACGACTCCGACGTCGAGACGTTCGTGGCGCTCGAGGCGCGCGTCGACACGTGGCGCTGGACCGGCGTCCCGTTCTACCTGCGCACCGGCAAGGCGCTGGCCGAGGGCCGGCGGACGGTGACGGTCGGCTTCCGCGAGCCGCCGATGCGGATGTTCGCGGTGCGCGGCCAGTCCGCGGTGCCCGAGCCCGGCGACCGGCCCAACGAGATCGTCTTCGAGCTGTCCGAGGATCCGAAGGTCGCCGTCGACCTGCTCGCGAAGGTGCCGGGCCCGTCGCTCGAGCTCGGCCCGGCGGCGCTCGAGCTGGACGTGAAGGCGGCCTTCGCGGAGGACCGCGGCCTCGAGGCGTACGAGCGGCTGCTGCACGACGTGATGCTGGGCGACCACACGCTCTTCACCCGTGCGGAGGAGATCGAGCGGCTGTGGGAGGTCTGCCAGCCCGTGCTCGACGACCCGCCGGCGCCCGAGCCGTACGCCCAGGGCTCGTGGGGCCCCGAGCGGGCGGTCGACCTGCCGGCGCCGCGCGGCTGGCGGCTGCCGGACGGCGACTAGCGACGGCGCGGGGAGGCCCGGGTCCGCCGATCGGTGGGGCGCCGGACCGGGCGGCCGGCGGATGGTGCGCGCCCGCGCGGCCTGCTGGGGTGGGTCGATGCGCGTCCACCGTCCCCGGAACGGTCGTCCCCGGGGCCGGTGGACGCCGCGGCGCGCCGCCGCAGCGGTCGGGCGCCGGGCGGCCGCCGCGGCGGCACGGGGTGCGGCCGCCGTCCCCGCGCCGGTCGCGCGCCGCGTCGGCCCGCTCGCCGCGGCGGCCGCGCTCGCGCTGGCCGTCGCGCCGCCCGCCGCGGGGGCGCACGGGACGGCCGTGCCGCCCGGGGCGTCCGAGGCGCAGCTGCGGCGGGCGGAGACCCGCACGCTGGGGGCGCGGCACGCCGCCGAGCACGCGGCCGAGCGCGCCGCGCTGCGCCGCTGGCGGGCCCGTCCCGCCGCCGAGCGCGCGCGGATGACGGCCCGGGCCCGGCGCGCGGCGGCCCGCGCGACCGTCGCGGCGGGCGCCCCGGACGCCGTCGGACGCTGGTCCTCGCGCCGCATCGACCTGCCGACGTGGGCGATCAACGCGGTGCTGCTGCCGACCGGCAAGGTCGCCTACTGGGGCCGCGGCGCGCTCGACGACCGCTGGGCGCGCGACAACTCCGCGCCGTTCTACCTGCTCGACCCGGGCACCGGCGCCTCGAAGCGGATCGACCCGCCGCAGGAGTGGATCGACTTCGACGGCGACGGCGCGGACGACGACCTGGCCGCCGCGCCGATCTTCTGCTCCGGGCAGTCGCTCCTGCCGAGCGGCGAGCTGTTCGTCGCGGGCGGCAACGCGTTCTACCCGAGCTACGGGGACGGGCACGCCGAGTACGGCGGATGGAGCGGCACGTACTCCTTCGACCCGTGGACGGAGCGGTGGACCGTCCAGCCGCGGATGCGCAAGGGCCGCTGGTACCCCACGCAGGCCGAGCTGCCCGACGGCCGGATCGCCATCGCGTCCGGGTACGACGAGCGCGGCGAGGGCGCGGACGACAGCGACCTCGAGGTCTTCCGTCCCGCCGCCGTCCGTGGCGCCCCGGGCACGATCACGCGCTACCCGGCCGCCGAGCGCGCCACCCAGGGCTTCTACCCGCACATGCAGACGCTCCCGGACGGCCGCGTGGCGTACGTGGGCCAGTACCGCGGGGACGCGCGCGTCCTCGATCCCGCCCGGCTCGACCGGGGCGCGGACCCGTGGAGCGCCCGCCCCCGCACCCTCGCGGCCGCGCGGGTCGGCGGCAGCGCGGCGCTGCTGCCGGGCACCGCGCGGATGCTGTTCCTGGGCGGCTACGGCTGGGACTGGGACGTGGCGCCGGGCGGACGGTCGTTCCTGCCGGCGACCGCCGCGGTCGAGTCGATGGACTTCGCCGCTCCCTCCCCGGCGTGGCAGAGCGGCCCGGGCGCGCCCGTGCCCGCCCTGAACGTCGCCCGCTCGTACGGGACGCTGGTGCAGCTGCCGGACGGCGGGTTCGCGTACGTCGGCGGGGCGGCGGGGTTCGACGCCGCGGACCAGGGCGCCGGCAACAACGGCACCGCCGGGCGGCAGGAGCTCAAGCGCGTGGAGCTGTGGCACCCCGGCGAGGGCCGCTGGCGGCTGGGACCGGCGCAGGCCAAGTGGCGTGGCTACCACTCGACGGCGGTGCTGCTGCCGGACGGCCGCGTGCTGTCGGCGGGCGACGACTACTGGGGCGACGACGACACCCCGCACCGCGGCGCGGAGACGCCGCAGGACCGTGGCGAGCTCTACGAGCCCGCCTACCTCTTCGACGGCGACCGCCTGGCGCCGCGGCCCGCCATCACGGCCGGGCCCGACGCCGTCGGCTGGCGCGCGCCGTTCACGCTCGGCGTGGACGAGGTTCCGGGGCGGCGCGTCGTCCGGGCCACGCTCGTCGCGCCGACGGCGGTGACCCACGCGGTCGACATGAACCGCGCGTTCGCCGAGCTGCCCGTCGTCCGGCGACCGGACGGCCGCGGCGTCGACGTCGTCGGCCCCGCGGGCCCCGCGGTCGCGCCGCCGGGCTGGTACCTGCTGTTCGTGTGGGACGACGCGGGCACCCCGTCGGTGGCCCGGTGGGTGCGCGTGTCCGGGGACGCCGGAGCGCCGCCGGGCGGCGGCGGTCCGGGCGGACCGGGGGACGGCGAGCCGGACGGCGGCGGGCCGGACGGCGCGGGCGGGTCCGGCGCGCCCGCTCCGGGTCCGGCGGCCTTGGACCGGCGCGGCCCGCGCGTGGGCGTCGTGGCGCTCCGGCCGGACCGGGGCGCCCGGGCGCTGGGGCTGCGGGTCGGTGCCGACGAGCCGGCGCGGGTGACCCTGCGGGTGCGGACGCGCCTCGCCGGCGCGCGGACCGTCCGCGTGCGCCTGACGCGCGGCCGGCTGGCGCGCCGCGTGCGGGTGCCGCTGGCGCCGGCGGCCCGGGCCCGCGTGCGCGACGGTCGGACGCTGCAGGGGACCGTGCGGGTCGTCGCGCGCGACGGGGCGGGCAACGTCTCGCGGCGCACCGTCGCCGTGCGGGTGCGGCCCCGGGGCCGCTGACGCGCGTCGCCGCCGTCCGATTCGTGCGCGCCGCTCCTCGCCCGGCACCGGGGGCGCCCGGCCCCGCCCGCGCCGACGACCGCGCGCCGCCAGCCGCCACGCGATCCGGCGACCGCACGACGCCGGCCGCCGGATCGCAGGGCGTCAGCCGGCCAGCAGCTCCAGCAGCGACGCCCCGTGCTTCTCGACGAACGAGGGCCCGATGCCCTTGATGGCCAGCAGCTCGTCCGGCGTGGACGGCTGGCGCCGTACGACCTCGCGCAGCGTCGCGTCCGTCGCCACGGTGTAGGCAGGCTTGCCGTCGGCGCGGTCGCGGCGCCACGCCTTCAGCGGCGCGAGCGCCTCGTCCGGGACGGGCGGCCCGTCCTCGACCGGCGCGGCGCCCGAGCGCCGGGCGCGGCCCTTCACCTGGATCGGCGGCAGCCAGTCGACGGGGTCGTGCACGTCGCAGCAGCGGCCGAGCGGCGCGCCCTCCTCGGGGTCGCCGAAGTGGTCGAGCAGCTGCCGACGGCGGCAGACCTGGTTGTCGGCGGACGCGTACTTCTCGATGGAGCGGTACGCCTGCCAGCGGCGGTCCGTCGCCGCGCGGCACAGCTGGGCGACGCGCCCGTGGTCCACGCGGCCGGGCAGGACGCGCACGCGCAGCCGCCCGCCGGGGCCCGGCTCCAGCTCGACGGCGCCGGCACGCTCGGCCACCGCGAGCGCGATGCGGTCGCGGTCCTGGCCGGGGTCCGCGTCGACGGTGCCGTCCTCGCCCGCCTGCGCCTGCAGCCGGCCCACGAGCGCGCCGACCTCGTCCACCGTCACCTCGGCCTCGCGGATGAACCGCACGAGCCGCCCCAGGTCGGCGCGCGACGCCAGCAGCACCGCGCGGCCGAGCGCGCCATCGCGGCCCGCGCGGCCGGCCTCCTGGTAGTACGCCTCGAGCGACCCCGGCAGCGCCCAGTGCCAGACGGAGCGCACGTCGGCCTTGTCGACGCCCATGCCGAACGCGTTCGTCGCCACGACGACCTCGGCGTCGCCGCGCATGAAGGCGTCCTGGCGGGCCGCGCGCTCCTCGGCGGGCATCCCGGCGTGGTACCCGACGGCCGGCACGCCCTCGGCGGTCAGCAGGTCGGCGATCTCCTCGGTGCTCTTGCGCGTGCCGCAGTAGACGACCGCCGGGCGGTTGGCGGGATCGCCCAGGCCCGCCACGAGCGTGGCGCGCTTGCGGGCGACGGAGCCCTCGCCGTCGAACGGCAGGACGTCGAAGGACAGGTTGGGGCGGTCGAAGCCCGAGCGGATCCGCGTCGGCTCCCGCAGCGCCAGGCGCGCGACGATCTCGTCCGCCACCTTCGGCGTGGCCGTCGCCGTGCACGCCATGACGGGCGGGTGCCCGAGCTCGCCGATGACGGACGACAGCCGCAGGTAGTCGGGCCGGAAGTCGTGCCCCCACTCGCTGACGCAGTGCGCCTCGTCGACGACGAACAGCGCGATGGCCCGGGTGCGCAGCGCGGCGCGGAACGCGCCCGACGCGAAGCGCTCGGGCGCGGCGAAGCAGACCTTGGCGCTGCCGTCGCGGATCTCGTCGAGCGCGCGGCGGTTGCCCTCGCCGTCGCCCCCGGACGCGAGCATGACGGCGGGGTGCCCGAGGTCCGTCAGCCGGGAGCACTGGTCGCGCATGAGCGCGATGAGCGGCGAGACGACGACGGTCAGGTCGTCGCCGGCGAGCGCCGGCAGCTGGTAGCAGAGGCTCTTGCCGCCGCCGGTCGGCATGACGACGAGCGCGTCGCGGCCGTCGAGGGCGGCCTGCACCGCCTCGCGCTGCCCGGGCCGGAAGTCCGTCAGGCCCAGCAGCGGCAGGAGCGACGCCGGGTCGACGTCCGCGAGCGACGCGCGCTCGGGCCGCGGCCCCGCGGGCACGGTCCGCTCGTCGTACGTCCCGGCGTGGCTCCCCCCGTCGCCGGCCCACCCCTCGGCGCCGTCGTCGGTCGGGCCGGGATCCGCCTCGAGCGACGCGAGGTAGGCCAGGTAGTCGTCCTCCTCCGTCGCCGAGGCGTCGGGCGCGACGGCGTGCTCGCCCGACCGGTCGCCCGCCGCCGACCGGGGCGCGGCGTCGGCCGCGGCCGCCTCGGTCGCCCCGCCGACGGCGACCGGCTGCGGCGCGGCGTCGAAGAGGGAGGGTCGGCGCTCCGCCTCGGCGGCGGCGATGCGCTCGGCCGCCAGCTTCGCGACCGGCGTCAGCGCGGCGCGCTCCTCGGCGCTCAGCGCCTTCCACCGCGAGCGGACCGCCTGCAGCTCGTCGGACGCGCCGGGGGCGCCGGGATCGGCGAAGACGGCGGCCAGCCGGGTCAGCGCGTCGTGCACCCCTGGACCGTAGCCCGCGGGCCCGGCGGAGCGGTCGCCGGCGGCGGTCCGGCACGGTCGCGGCGCGGATCCGGCACGCGCCGCCGCGGACCCGCCGCACCCGTCCGCGCCCCGCCGCGCCGGGCCGCCGGCGCCCACGCCGTAGCGTGCGGGCGATGGAGCACCGCACTCTCGGCCGGACCGGACGCGACGTCGGGGTGGTGGGCCTCGGCGCGTGGCAGCTCGGCGCGGACTGGGGCGCCGTCGACGAGCGCGACGCGATGGGCGTCCTCGAGACCGCCCTGGAGTCCGGCGTCACCTTCGTGGACACCGCCGACGTCTACGGGGACGGGCGCTCGGAGCGCCTGGTCGGGCGCCTGCTGCGCGAGCACCCGGACGCCGGGATCACGGTCGCCACGAAGATGGGCCGCCGCGTCGAGCAGACGCCGGAGAACTACACGCGCGAGCACTTCCGCGCCTGGAACGACCGCTCGCGCAAGAACCTGGGAGTCGACACGCTCGACCTCGTCCAGCTGCACTGCCCGCCGACGCCGGTGTACGACCGCGACGAGGTCTTCGACGCGCTCGACGAGCTCGTCGAGGAGCGCCGCATCGCCGCCTACGGCGTGTCGGTCGAGACGTGCGCCGAGGCGCTGCGGGCGATCGCGCGCCCGCGAGTGGCGACGGTGCAGATCATCCTCAACCCGTTCCGCCTGAAGCCGCTCGACGAGGTGCTGCCCGCGGCCCGCGAGGCGGGCGTCGGCATCATCGCCCGCGTCCCCCTCGCGTCCGGCCTGCTGTCCGGGACGTACGACGAGCACACGACGTTCGGCGAGGACGACCACCGCAACTACAACCGCACGGGGGCCGCGTTCGACGTCGGCGAGACGTTCGCCGGCGTGCCGTTCGAGGTGGGCCTGGAGGCCGTGCGCGAGCTGCGCGGGGTGCTGCGCCCCGACGAGACGATGCCGCAGCTGGCCCTGCGCTGGATCGTCGACCGGCCGGGCCTGAGCGTCGTGATCCCGGGCGCCCGCAACCCGGAGCAGGCGCGCGCGAACGCCGCGGCGGCCGACCGTCCGCCGCTGACGGGCGAGCAGGAGCAGGCCGTCCGCGAGGTCTACGACCGCCTGGTGCGGCCGCACGTGCACGACCGCTGGTAGGGCCCGCGCCGGCGAGCCGGCAGGCCAGACCCGCCCGCGCGGCGCCGCCGGGGCGCCCCGCTCGTTCCGGAGCCCGCCCTCGGGACGAGCGGTCGCCGGCGCGCGGGCCGCCTACGCGCCGCCGAAGCGCTCCGTGTGGATCCGCGCGGGGTCGTGGCCCAGGTCGATGAGCAGGTCGGCGACGTGCTCGACGAACGGCGTGGGCCCGCAGACGAAGGCCCGCGGCGCGGCGTCCGGCGCCGGCCCCAGGTCGGCGAGCATCGGCTCCGTGATGCGGCCGGTGGGCCCGTCCCAGCCGTCGGGGGCGCGGCGCGTCCACGTCGTGCGCACCTGCAGCCCCTCCGCCGGCGTCAGCGCCGCCAGCTCGGCGGACCACAGCGCCACGTCCGGATCGCGCACCGACCGCAGCAGCCGCACGTCGGCGGTGCTGCCCCGCCGGGCGCGGTGCCGCAGCATGGCCATGATCGGCACGATCCCCGAGCCGCCGGCGACGAGCACCAGCGGGCCGCCCTCGTCGACGGACCACGTGAAGTGGCCGCCGATCGGGCCGCGGACCTCGAGCACGTCCCCCGCGCGGACCTCCTCGACGAGGTAGGGCGAGACCTCGCCGTCCTCGATCTCGTCGACCGTGACGGCCACGACGCCGTCCTCGGGCGCCGACGAGAGGGAGTAGGACCGCTCCGCGGTGTAGCCGTCCTCGGCCGTCAGGCGGACGTCGAGGTGCTGGCCCGCGCGGTGCCCCGGCCAGTCGGGGATGGCGAAGACGATCGTGCGGGCACGCCGCGACTCGACCACCACCTCGGTGACGGTCGCCTCGTGCCAGACGATGGAGACGCGGGGCGGGATCAGTCGCTCCAGTACCGCTGCTCGCGCCACGGGTCGCCGCGCCGGTGGTACCCGGCGTCCTCCCAGAAGCCCGGCTCCTCGGACGGCGTGAAGGTCAGGCCGCGCACCCACTTCGCGCTCTTCCAGAAGTACAGGTGCGGCACGAGGAGCCGGGCCGGGCCGCCGTGGGCGGGCTCGAGCGGCGCGTCGTCGTAGCGGTGCACGACCCAGGCCTTGCCGCCCGTCAGGTCGGCCAGCGGCAGGTTCGTCGTGTAGCCGCCGTCGCACCAGATCGTCACCCACTGGCTGCGCGTGTCGATGCCCGCGAGCAGCGTGTCGACGGAGACGCCGGTCCAGGTCGTGTCGAGCTTGGACCACTTCGTCACGCAGTGGATGTCGACGGTGAACGTCTCCTGCGGGAGCGCGAGGAGCTCGTCCCAGGTCCACGTGACGGGGTGCCCGGCGATGTTGCCGTCGATCGAGAACTGCCAGGTCGCGGTGTCCACGCGCGGCGTCGGGCCGGCGGAGAGCACGGGGAAGTCGCGCGTCATGTACTGCCCCGGCGGGATGCGCGCGGGGTCGACGTCGGGGCGGCGGCCACGGAAGCCGCGGGTGATCGGAGACACGGTCAGGGCCTTCGTCGGGAGGCACCGAGGATAGACGCCCGGACCCGGCGCCTTCGCGCGTCCGCGCAGGTTCAGTCGTCCTACGCAGGGCTTTCGGCACGCGCCGGCGCGGCTCCGACGCCGCGACGGCGGCGCGTCCCGCCCGCCCGGGCGCATCCGCAGGCCGGGGCGGGCGACGGCGGCGATCGAGTGCCCGAAACTGCCGGGCGACACGGCGCGCGTTTTGTGCCATGCTTCGCGGCGTCGTGTCGGACGCTCGTCCGACAAAAGCAGTGCCAGCGTTCGCAGTCGTTGCATCAGCACCCTCCGCGCCGTTGCACAACACCATCCCCGGAGGGAACACCATGGCTACCGGAACCGTGAAGTGGTTCAACGACGAGAAGGGCTTCGGCTTCATCACCCCCGATGAGGCGGGCAAGGACCTCTTCGTCCACCACTCCGCCATCAACGGCAGCGGCTTCAAGTCGCTGGCCGAGGGCGCGAAGGTCTCCTTCGACGCCGAGAACGGCCCCAAGGGCCCCAACGCGACGAACGTCTCGGTCATCTAGCACCGGTCTTTCGCGTCGCCCCTCGCGGGCGACACCGTCCCTGCGGCCCGCCCTGTGCGGGCCGCAGTGCGTTTCGGGGCCGCTTCCCCGTCCTCGCCCCGGCCGCCGAGCGCCGCCGCTGCGGCCGGCACCGCGTCGCCCCCGCCCCGACGGCCCCGCACGACGCCTCGTCTAGCATCGGGGCATGGCCCGGCTGCCCCTCTCGGCCCTGCTCCCCGGATCGTCCGCCGGCGGTCCCCGCGCCACGCACGCGCCCGTGCCGCCCGTCGACCTGCCGCCCGGCCGGATCTTCCCCGTGCCCGGCCGCGGCGAGTTCTTCGTCCGCGACACCGGCGAGGAGGACCGCCCCGCGATCCTGCTCCTGCACGGCTGGATGTTCTCGGCCGACCTGAACTGGTTCACGACGTACGGCCCGCTGCACGACGCCGGCCTGCGCGTGATCGCCCTCGACCACCGCGGGCACGGCCGCGGGCTGCGCAGCCCGGACCCGTTCCGGCTGACCGCGTGCGCCGACGACGCCGCGGCGGTCCTGGACGTGCTCGGCGCGGCGCCCGCCACGGTCGTCGGCTACTCGATGGGCGGCGCCATCGCCCAGCTGCTCGCGCACCGCCACCCCGACGCCGTGCGCGCGCTCGTGCTGTCCGCGACGTCGAGCGAGTGGCAGGACCCGCGGATGAAGCTGCTGTGGAACACGATGGCCGGCCTGCGCCTGCTGCTGGGGCTCTTCCCAGACGGGATGTGGCGCGGCGCGATGCGCACGATGGGCGCGCCGGACTCGGCGACCACGACGTGGCACGCCGTCGAGCTGGCCCGCGGCAACGCGGCCGACCTGGCCGAGGCGGGCCGCGAGCTCGGCCGCTTCGACGCCCGGCCCTGGCACCGCGAGATCCGCGCGCCGCGCGCCGTGGTGATGACCGCGGACGACACGTCCGTCCCGCCGGCCAAGCAGCGCGAGCTGGCCGAGCGGCTGGACGCGCCGCTGTTCTCCGCCCCCGGCACGCACGGCGCCGTCACCGCGAAGCCGCGCACGTACAACGCCGCGCTGATGGACGCCCTGCGCGCGGTCGGGACGCTCGGCGACCGCGAGCGCGAGCCCGCACCGGCCGCCGCCGGCTAGCCGGCGCCCGCGGCGGGCGCCGCGCCGGCGACGGTGCCGGCCTCGTCGCCCGCCAGGCCCAGCCGGTGCGCCACGGCCGCCGCCTCGGTGCGGGAGCGCACGTCCAGCTTCGCGAGGATCCGAGAGACGTGGACGCTTGCGGTCTTCTCGGCCATGAACAGCCGCTCGCCGACCTCGCGGTTCGTGGCCCCGCCCGCGACGAGCTCGAGCACCTGCCGCTCGCGGGGCGTCAGGCCGAAGGGATCGTCCTGCGCGGCCGGACCCGCCGCACCGCACGACGGGGCCGCGCCGTCCCGGACCGGATCGCCGGCCGCCGCCGGCGCGCCCTCCGCCTCGTCCAGACGCAGCCGCGCCCGCTTCGCCAGCCCGAGCAGCTCCTCCTCGAGCCAGCGGGCGCCCAGGCGCCGCGCGATCGCCAGCGCCCTCGCCGCCGACCGCCCCGCGGCGTCGCGGTCCCCGTCGGCGGCCTCGATCTCGGCCGTGCGCAGCAGCGTCGACGCGACCGCGTACGGGTACTCCAACGCCTCCCACGCCGCGGCCGCCGCGCGCCAGTCCGCGACCACGGGCCGGCCGTGCGCGCAGCCCAGGTCGGCGCGGGCGTACAGGCGGCTGGCGTGCTCGACGGCGCCGCCGAGCTGCGCGGCGGCCTCGACGCGCTCGGCCATCGCCTCGGCCCGGGCGACCGCCGGCCCCGGGTCCTCGTGGCGGTCGCGCGCCCGCTGCGCCAGCCGGGCGGCGACGCGCACGCCCCACGAGGCGACATGGACGATGCGGCCGGCGTCCTCCGTGCAGTACTCGATGCGCTCGAGCGCGGTCTCGACCGCCCGCCACGCCGCGTCCAGGTCGCCGCGGCGCAGCTCGAGCGCCGCGCGGGCCGTGCCGAGCGGCCCGTGCCACTGCGGCTCGGCGGAGTGCGCGGCCAGCGGCTCGGCCTCGTCCAGCAGCCGCGCCGCCAGGTCCAGGTCCCCGCGCCCCAGGGCCAGCTCGGCGCGGCGCAGCGTGACGTTGACGCGGCCGTTCGTCCACATCCAACGGTCGAGCGGCGCCAGGACGCGGTCGGCCAGCTCCCAGTCGCCCAGGCTCAGGGCGTACTCCGAGATGTTCGCCTCCATCCACGCGCGCTCGTGGGTACGCGGGCCGGTCAGCGCCAGGCCCTCCTGCGCGACCGCGAGGGCCTCGCGGGTGCGGCCCGCGGTGTGCAGCGCGTCGGCGAGGTTGTGGTACCCGGTGGCGCGGCGCTCCTCGCGGCCGTCGGCGGCGGCCAGCGCGATCGCCCGCCGCAGCTCGCGTGCGCCCGCGTCGACGTCGCCCGTGGCCGCCAGCGAGACGCCGAGGGCGTTGCGGGCGTGGACCTCGGCAAGGCGGTCGCCGGTCTCGTCGGCGAGCACGAGCACCTCGCGCGCCAGGTCGATCGCCTCGCGGTAGCGGCCCTGCAGCATCCGCGCCTTCGCCATCCAGCCGAGCAGCAGCGCCCGCTCGGCGCAGCGGTCGTGCTCGAGCAGCGCCAGGCCGCGGGTCGCCGCGTCGATCGCGTCCTCGGACCGCATCTGCGCCCAGCGCACGCGGGCCAGGTGCTCCAGGACGACGGCCGCCTGCCGCGGATCCGCCCGCTCGTCGACCGCGCTGAGCGCCTCCTCGAGCAGCGCCTCCGCTCGCGGCTGCGCGCCGATGCTCTCCTGGGCGCGCGCCGCGTGGCACAGGATCAGCGCGCGCGGCGCCCCCACCACGGCCTCGGCGTCGGGCACCGCGGACCACAGGGCGAGCGCCCGCTCGAGCAGCTCGGCCTCCTCGGCGTACGCGCGCACGCGGGCCGCCGCCGCGGCGGCGCGCGTCGCGGCGCGCAGCGCCTGCGGCTGATCGCCGGCCTGCGCGTGGTGGTGGGCCAGCGCGCTCGCCAGGTCGGGATCGTCCTCGCCGCCGTCGGCCATCCGCCCCTCGAGCGCCCGCGCCAGGCGGCGGTGCAGCTCCACCCGCTCGCCGGGCAGCAGGTCGTCCTCGACCACCTCGCGCAGCAGCGCGTGCCGGTACGCGTAGCGCTCCTCGTCGTCCAGGACGACCAGGTGGTGCGCCATCGCCTCGCGGACCGCGTCCCGCAGCTCGCGGCCGTCCAGCTCCCCGGCCGCGAGCAGCGTCTCGTGGTGCGCGCGCTGGGCGACGGCCAGGAGGCGCAGCAGCTCCTGCGCCGCCGCCGGCAGGCGCTCGATCCGCAGCATCAGGGCGTCGCGCAGCGTCGGCGGCACGTCGCCCCCGCCGTCCAGCTCGGCGGCGAGCAGCTCCTCGGAGAAGAGCGGGTTGCCCTCGCCGCGCGCCCACACCCGCCCGAGCAGTCCCGCCTCGGCGGGCGCGCCCAGGATGTCGCCGAGCTGCTCGGCCAGCTCGTCGCGCCGCAGCGGCGTCAGCTCGATCCGGCGCGCCCGCGGCTCGCGCTCCAGCTCCGCCAGGACCGGGCGGAGCGGGTGCCGGCGGTGCAGCTCGTCGTGTCGGTAGGTGGCGACGACGAGGACGCGCTCGTCGCACAGCGAGCGCGACAGGAACTGCAGGAACGCCCGCGTGGAGCCGTCCGCCCAGTGCAGGTCCTCGATGCTGAGGAGCAGCGGGGCCTCGCGCGCGAGGCCGTCGAGCAGGAGCAGCAGCGCCTCGAACAGCCGGGTCTGGTCGGTGTGCGGGCCGTGCGCGGAGGGCGGGGACGGGACGACGCCGTCGGTCGCCAGGCCGGGGACGATGCGCGCCAGCTCGGCGCGGGCCGCGGCGGGCAGGCCGTCCAGGACGGGGTCCCCCGCCCGCGCGAGCGGGCGCAGCGCCGCGACGAGCGGCGCGTACGGCAGCTCGCCGCTGCCGAGCTGGATGCAGTCGCCGCCCAGGACGCGCGCCGGTGCGTGGCCCGCGCGCGGTGCGGCCGCCGCCCGCTCGAGCTCGTGGAGCAGGCGGCTCTTGCCGACACCGCTCTCACCCGCGACGAACGCCAGGGACGGCCGCCCGTCCGCCGCGTCCCGCAGCGCGGCCTGCAGCTCGGCGAGCTCCGCGGTGCGGCCCACCAGCCGCCGGCTCGTGACGCGCGAGACCATCGGACCCCGAGTATGCCGCCCCGACGCCGCGCCGGAGGAGCGCCGGGACGATCCGGCGGCGACGCGTCGGGACGACGGCGACGGCGGCGTGGCGGACGGCGCGGTCGAGGTCGGCGTGGCGGGCGGCCACGAGGTGGGGGGCGAGGAGGGTGGGCATCGGGTGCTCCCGTCGGTCGGGGTGGACGGCACGTTCCGATCCTGGGCTACGCCGGCCCGCCCCACATCGGGCGGACGGAGCGGCCCGGCGCCCCCGGCCCCTTACGCCCGGGGCCGGCCGGCGGCCGCGCCCTTACCCGCGGCGGACCACCCCCTCAGGCGTGCCGAACCACCCCCCGTTCCGCTGCAGGATCCGCACCTCCTGTGTGCCGCGCCACAGACGGGGGTAGGGTGGGCCTCACCCCGAGAGAGAGGACGACGATGGCGCGCATCCAGCTCCACGGCATCCACAAGCGGTACGCGGACGGCTTCCACGCGGTGAAGGGCTTGGACCTCGACATCGCCGACGGCGAGTTCGTGATCTTCGTCGGCCCTTCAGGCTGCGGCAAGTCGACGGCGCTGCGCATGATCGCCGGGCTGGAGGAGATCACCGAGGGCGAGCTCCTGATGGACGGCGAGCGGGTCAACGAGCTCGAGCCGAAGGACCGGGACATCTCCATGGTGTTCCAGAGCTACGCGCTCTACCCGCACATGACGGTCGCGGAGAACCTGGCGTTCCCCCTGAAGATGGCGAACGTGCCGAAGGACGAGATCGCCGAGCGCGTGCGCGAGGCGGCCGAGGTCCTGCAGCTGCACGACCACCTGGGCCGCAAGCCCGCCAACCTGTCCGGCGGCCAGCGCCAGCGCGTCGCGATGGGCCGGGCGATCGTGCGGCAGCCGCGCGCGTTCCTGATGGACGAGCCGCTGTCGAACCTGGACGCGAAGCTGCGCGTGCAGACCCGCACCGAGCTGGCGCGCCTGCAGCGGCGCCTGGGCACGACGACGATCTACGTCACGCACGACCAGACCGAGGCGATGACGCTCGGCGACCGCGTCGCGGTGCTCAACGCCGGAGTCCTGCAGCAGGTCGGCACCCCCGCCGAGCTCTACACGCAGCCCCGCAACGTCTTCGTCGCCGGCTTCATCGGCTCGCCGGCCATGAACTTCGTCGCCGCCGAGATCCACGGCGACGAGGTGCGGACCGCCCGCGGCCCCATCCCCCTGCCCGCTTCCTGGCGGGAGCGCGTGGCGGGCGCGTCCGCCGGCCAGCCCGTCGTCGTCGGCATCCGCCCCGAGGCGTTCTCGGACGCCGACCTGGAGCCGGGCGACGGCCCGGTCATCGACGTCGAGGTCGAGGTCGTCGAGTCCATGGGCTCCGACCTGTACGCGTACTTCGACCCCGCTGCCGGCGGCGCGCGGTCGGCGTCGCTCGACGAGCTCAGCCACCGCACCGGCCTGGGAGACCTGACGTCGGCCCGGCCCGGCGAGCAGCTCGTGGCGCGTCTCTCGCCCGCCAGCGGCGTCCGGGTGGGCCAGCGCGCCCGCCTGCGCATCGACGCCGCGCACGTGACCCTCTTCGATCCCGAGACGGGGCTCTCGCTCGCCGCGCACGAGTCCCCGACCGCCGCCCCGTCGGCGGCGTGATCCCCCTCGTCCCCAAGCACGACCCCAGGAGTTCCCCCGTGAAGCAGCTCAAGTGGACCGTCCCCGCCGTCGCGAGCGCCTGCGTGCTCGCCCTGTCCGCCTGCGGTGGCGACGACGAGTCCTCCACCACCGGCGCGTCCGGCGCGTCCGACGGCGGCGGCAGCGCCCAGACGCAGGGCATCGACCCGGCGTCGATCGCGAGCGCGAAGGGCAACGTCACGTTCTGCGCCCCGGCGCTGACCGTCGAGGCCGCGAAGGCCGCGGTCAAGCAGGCGCAGGCCGAGACCAAGGGCCTGAAGGTCCAGGTCATCACGCTGCCGGACGCCGCCGACGAGCAGAACGCGCAGTTCGTGCGCCGCCAGCGTGCGAAGTCCGGCGAGTGCGACGTCTTCGAGTCCGACGTCGTCTGGACCGCCCAGTTCGCCGCGCAGAAGTGGCTGATGGACGTCACCGACTACGTGAACGGCCGCAAGGGCGAGTTCATCCCCTCGACCCTGCAGACCGCGACGTACGACGGGCGCTACTACGGCGTGCCGGAGAAGACCGACGCCGGCCTCCTCTACTACCGCAAGGACCGCACGAGCACGCCGCCCGACACGTGGCAGGCGCTCTACTCCGCGGCCAAGGACGAGGGCGGGTTCGTCTTCCAGGGCAAGGCCTACGAGGGCCTGACGGTCCACTTCCTCGAGGTGGCCTACGGCGCCGGCGGCAAGGTGCTGTCCGACGACGGCAAGAAGTCGGAGATCAACTCCCCGCAGAACCTCGCCGCGCTCAAGCTCATGGCCGACGGCGTGAAGAGCGGCGCGGTGCCGAAGGCGGTCCTGACCTACCAGGAGGCCGAGTCGCAGCAGGCGTTCGACTCGGGCAAGCCCGGCTTCATGCGCAACTGGCCGTACGCGTACTCCATCGAAAAGGAGTCAAAGACCGCGGCGGTGCGCAAGAACTTCGAGGTGGCGCCGCTGCCGAAGTTCGAGGGCGGCCAGGCCGCCGGCGTGCTCGGCGGCTCCAACCTGGTGATCTCGAAGTTCTCGAAGAACCCCGAGGGCGCGCTGAAGTTCGTCGACGTGATGACCAAGCCCGACGCGATGCGGCTGCGCGCGACGAAGTACTCGCTCGCGCCGGTGCTGTCCGAGAGCTACGACGACGCGGACGTGAAGAAGGCGCTGCCGTTCTCGGACGCGCTGCGGACCGCCGTCGAGCAGGCGAAGGCCCGCCCGGTGTCCCCGTCGTACACCCAGATCAGCACCGCGATCTCGACGAACGTCGCGAAGGCGCTGTCCGGCCGCATGACGCCCGAGGCGGCGCTCGAGGCCGCCGACAAGTCCATCTCGTCCGCCCTCAGCACCTTCTAGGAGCCGGGCGATGTCGACCGCGCTGAGCGGCCGCCGCGCCCGCCGTCGGCGCTCCCTCTACACGGGGGAGCGCCGGCTGGCCGCGGCGATGATCACGCCGACGCTGGCCCTGATGGCCGTCGTCGCCGCGTACCCCATCGGCTACGCGATCTGGCTGTCGCTGCACCAGTACTCACGCTCGCAGGCGGGCGTCTCGCGCTGGGTCGGCTTCGAGAACTACACCGCGGCGCTGTTCGGCGACACGTCGGGCTTCGCCGCGGCCGCGGGCGTCTCCTCGAGCGACTTCTGGTCCGCGTTCCTGCACACGGTGATCTTCGCCGTGTCCTCCGTGTCGCTCGAGCTGCTGCTCGGCCTGGGGATGGCGCTCATCATGCACACGGCGTTCCGCGGCCGGGGGGCGCTGCGCGCGATCGTCCTGGTGCCGTACGCGGTGCTGACGATCGTCTCGGCGATCGTGTGGCAGACCGTCACCCAGTCCGACTCGGGCTTCGTGCCGCAGGTCCTCAGCGCGCTCGGCCTGCCGGGCGCCGACCGGGTGCACCTGGCGGAGACGCCGGACGCGATGATCGTGGTGATCGTCGCGGACGTGTGGAAGACGGCGCCGTTCATGGCGCTCATGCTGCTCGCGGGCCTGCAGGTGATCCCGGACGACCTGTACGAGGCCGCCCGGGTGGACGGCGCGACGAGATGGCAGCAGTTCCGCCGGATCACCCTGCCGCTGCTGCGGCCGGCGATCGCGGTGGCGCTGATCTTCCGCACCCTCGACGCGCTGCGCGTCTTCGACCTGCCGTGGGTGCTGACCCGCGGGCAGTACGGGACGAGCACGCTGTCGACGCAGGCGTACCAGACGTTCAACGGCGATCAGCTGATCGGGTCGGGCGCGGCGCTGTCGGTCCTGACCTTCGTCGTCGTGATGGCCGTCTCGCTCGTCTACATCCGCTTCGTCGGCGGCAACCTCCGCGACACGACCTCGGAGCGCGCATGAGCACCATCGCCCCCGCCCAGCCGAGCAACGCGGCGGTCGAGCGCGACCGCGCGCCCCGCCGGCGCAAGCGCCAGCACTCGCCGGTCCTGTGGATCGGCGTGGTCTTCGTCGTCCTCTTCTGCCTGTTCCCGTTCTACTGGCTCGTCCAGATCTCGCTGCGGCACGGGCAGGACCTGGGCGTCGCCAAGCTCTACCCGCCGAACCCGACGCTGCAGAGCTACAAGGACGTCTTCGCCAACGACGACTTCGTCGCGGGCCTGCGCAACAGCGTGATCGTCTCGACGGTCACGACGCTGCTCTCGGTCCTCGTCGGGTCGTTCGCGGCCTACGCGCTGGCGCGGCTGCGGTTCCGCGGCAAGTTCACGATCCTGGCGCTGATCCTGTCGGTGACGACGTTCCCGCCGATCGCGATCGCGCTGCCGATCTTCCAGCTGTGGACCGACATCGGGCTGAACAACACCCTGATCGGCCTGGTCATCCCGTACCTGACGTTCGCGCTGCCCCTGACGACGTACATCCTCACGTCGTTCTTCCGCGAGATCCCGCGGGACCTGGAGGAGGCCGCGATGGTCGACGGCGCCACGCGCTTCCAGGCCTTCCGCAAGGTCGTCGTGCCGCTCGCCGCGCCGGGCATGGCGACGGCGGGCATCCTGACGTTCATCTTCGCGTGGAACGAGTACCTGCTCGCGATCACGCTGACGACGACGAAGGCGGCCCGCACCGTGCCGGCGGCGATCGGCAACTTCAACGACACGGCGGCCGGCGGCTACGCCCAGCCGATCGGCCTGATCGCCGCGGCGAGCGTGATCATCTCGATCCCGCTCATCGTGCTCGTGCTCGCGTTCCAGAAGCGGATCGTGGCCGGGCTGACCGCCGGCGCGGTGAAGGGCTAGGGACGGAGCGCCCGTCCTGCCGCGGCGGTCCCGCCGCGGCAGGACGGCGTCGCCGCCTCAGCGGGCGCTGTGCACCCCGCTCGCCGCGGCGTCGGTGTCCAGCTCGCGCGCGACCGCCTCGACCAGGCGCACCGCGCGGGCCACCGTCGCGTAGTCGACGTGCTCCGGCGTGTCGGTCGGCAGGTGGTAGTCGGTCATCGCCTTCGAGCGGTCGAACGAGACGAGGCACGCCGTCGGGTAGCCGGCCCGGCTGGGCACCACGGCGTCGGTGCTCGACCGGGCACGCATGCCGCGGCGCAGCGCGATGCCGTCGCGCCACGCGACCCGCTCGATCAGGTCGCGGAAGGACCGCCAGTGGTAGTCCTCCATCACGACGGGGCCTTCGCCCTCGATCATCACGAGCTCGGGCGAGCCGATCGTGTCGAGGTTGAGGAACCACGTCCGCTCGCGGTCCAGCCGCGGGAACCACGTGCGCGCGAAGGCGTGGATGCCGCCCTGCAGCACCTCCTCCGCCCCGCACGAGACGAGCAGCACGCGGACGCCCTCGGGCGGCGCGGCGGCGAACCGCTCGGCGAGGCCGACGAGGGCCGCGACCGCCGTCAGGTTGTCGTTGGCGCCCGGCACCGTCGGCGCCCGCGCGATGTCGGCCATGGCCGCCGTGCTGGCCGCGCTGAGCGCCGCGCCGGCCAGGGCCAGCCGGGGCCGGCGCAGCGCCGCGCCCACCGCGGACAGGGTGGGGCCGCCGACCACGGGCCACCACACGGGAAGGGCGGTGTCGATCCGCTCGAAGATGCCGGGCGCGATCTCCAGGATCCCCCGCTGCAGGCGCTGGTCGAAGATCGCGCCCGTCGGCGCGGCGTCGTGGTGCGCCATGACGACGAGCGTGCGCCGGCCCGTCGGGTCGCCGCACTCCGCGACGACGTTCCACGTCGGCCGCTCGCGCTCGAGCGCCCGGCGCACCGGCCGCGCGCCGTTGGAGACGTCGTCGACGATCGCCGCCGCCGCCAGGGCGCCGAGCGCGGCGGCCGCCCGCCGGCCCCGGCGGCCCGCGCCGACCAGCCCCGCCGCGGCGCCCGCGGCGGTGAGCGTGCCGATCAGCCGCGCGTAGCCGCCGCGGAACGTCGCGTCCTCCACCCGCGCCGGCGCGCCCGCGCGCGTCAGCCGCTCCGCGATCCACTCGGCGGCCGCGTGCTCGGCGTCCGAGCCCGGACGGCGCTCGAGCGGCGCGAGCGCCTCGATCACCTCGCGCAGCGTCCCGTGCGGCGCGTCGGCGGCGGCGGGCCCGGCCCCGGACGGCGTGCTCATGCCTGCGCGTCCGCCGCCGGGGCGCCCGTCGCCGCGGTGAGGATCCGGCGCTCCTCCTCGCCGAGCTTGCGCGCCCCGCGCTGCTCCGGGTCCCACGCCACGAGCACGGTCACGGCCTCGGCGGCGAGCGTGCCGTCGGGCGTCGAGATCCGCGAGCGCAGGCTGACGCTCGACGATCCCACCCGCTCGATCTGCGTGTCGATGACGACCTCGCGATCCTGCAGCCGCACCTCGTGGCGGTAGTCGATCTCGACCCGCGCCAGGACGAACGCGCCGAGCTGCCGCTGCAGCACGTCGAGGATGAACGCGACGCGCGCCTCCTCCAGCATCACGTGGTAGACGGACTGGTTGAGGTGCCCCAGCGTGTCGATGTCCCGGTAGCGGAGCGGGATGCGGACCTGCGTGACGTGGGGGCTCGCGGTGGCCATGCCCGGAACGCTACCGCCGGTCGCCCGCGCCGGCCGGGCGACCGGGCGCCGTCCGGCCAGTCCGCTACAGGCGCGGACTCGGGTGCCGATCACCACCCCACGACCGCGTCCGCGTACACCCCTCCGAGGCACCCATGAAGCTCCCGCCCGTACGCAGCCTCCGCACCCGGATGCTGCTGCTCTTCCTTCCGCCGATCGTCGTGGCGATCGCGCTGCTCACGTTCCTCGCGATCTCGCGCGCGACCGACCAGGAGCGCCAGTCGCGCTACGCCCAGATCGCCGAGACGGCGAACGTGCAGGCGAAGGAGTTCGACGCCTCCGCCGCGCAGAGCATGATGATCCCCCGCTCGATGGCCGCCGCGATGGAGAGCGACATCGCCCGCGGCCGCCAGGCCGTCGTCGACATGGTGCTGCGGTTCTACCACCGCAACCCCGGCATCCTCGGCACGTACGTCGGCTACGTGCCCAACGGCTTCGACGGGGACGACGCGGCGCACCGCAACGAGCGCGGCAGCGACGCGAAGGGCCGCTTCGGCCCGTACTGGTCGACGCTGACGCCGCCGTTCCAGCTGTCCGTGCTGTCGGGCCAGGAGAAGAGCGCCTACTGGACCCTGCCGCGCGACACCCGCAAGCCCGTCGTGATCGAGCCGTACCCGTGGGACGGCCGCCTGATCACGAGCTACACCGTCCCGATCATCCGGGGCGGCCGCTTCGTCGGCATCGCGGGCGCCGACCGCTCGCTCGGCGAGATCGACGGCAAGATCGGCAAGGTGCGCCTGCTCGACACCGGCTACGGCATGCTCGTCAGCCGCACCGGCATCTTCGTCGCCGCCCCGCAGAAGAAGCTGCTGGGCACGAAGCTCGGCACGCTCGCGAAGAAGCAGGACAACGCTGTGCTGGCCCGCGTGGCCCGCGACGTGGCCGCCGGCCGCGGCGGCCAGGCCGAGACGACCGATCCGTTCACCGGCAAGGACGTCGTCCTGAGCTGGGCGCCGGTGCGCACCGGCGACTGGGGCTTCATCGCCTCGGTGCCGGTCGACGAGGTCCTCGCCCCCGTGCACCGCCTGCGCACGACGCTGCTCGTGATCGGCATCGTCCTGCTGCTCGTCATGGGCGGCATCGTCACCCTGATCGCCCGCAGCCTGACCCGCCCGATCACCGAGCTGACCGACGCCGCCGAGCGGGTGGCCGACGGCGACGTCGACGTGGAGCTGCGCGACGGCAGCCAGGACGAGGTCGGCCGCATGGGCGCCGCGTTCGGCCGCACCGTCGACTACCTGCGCGAGAAGGCGGACGCGGCCGAGCGGGTGGCGGCCGGCGACCTGACCGTCGAGGTGGAGCCGCGGTCCGACCGCGACCTGCTGGGCCGGGCGTTCCGCAAGCTGGTCGGCGACCTGCGCGAGACCGTCGGTCAGGTGTCCCGCTCCGCCGGGTCCGTGTCGGCGGCGTCGGCGCAGATGGCGTCGACGGCGACCGAGACGGGCAAGGCCGTCGAGGAGATCGCCACCGCCACGACCGAGGTCGCGATGGGCGCCGAGCGCCAGGTCACGATGGTCGAGTCCACCCGTGACGCCGTCACCGAGGCGACCCGCGCCGCCCAGGTCGGCGCCGCGTCCGCCCAGGAGACCGCGGCGGCCGCCGACGACGCCCGCGGCATCGCCCGCGACGGCGTGCGCGCCGCCGCCGAGGCCACCGACGCGATGCGGCTGGTGGCCGGATCGTCCGAGGAGGTCGGCGCCGCGATGGCCGAGCTGGCCGAGAAGTCGGAGCGGATCGGCGGGATCGTCGGCACGATCACCGGCATCGCCGAGCAGACCAACCTGCTGGCGCTGAACGCCGCCATCGAGGCCGCCCGCGCCGGCGAGCAGGGCCGCGGCTTCGCGGTGGTCGCCGAGGAGGTCCGCAAGCTGGCCGAGGAGTCGCAGGAGGCCGCGGCCGAGATCTCCGAGCTGATCGCCACGATGCAGCGCGACACGGGCCGCGTGTCCGGCGTCGTCGCCGACAGCGTGCGCCACACGACGGACGGCGTCGAGGTCGTCGAGCAGACCCGCGCGGCCTTCGAGCGCATCGACGCCGCGGTCTCCGACGTGACCGCGAAGGTGGACCAGATCACCGCCGCGATCGACCAGGTCACGAGCGAGGCGGAGCGCGCCGGCACCGAGATCGGCGGCGTCGCGTCCGTCGCCCAGGACTCCGCCGCGTCCGCGCAGCAGGTGTCCGCGTCGACGCAGCAGACGAGCGCGTCGACGCAGGAGATCTCCGCGTCCGCGCAGGAGCTCGCCGCCACCGCCGAGGAGCTCGAGCGGCTCGTCGGCACCTTCCGGCTGACGGCGTAGGAGCCGCCCCCGGGGGCCGCCGGATCCGCTTCGGGTCGGCGGTCCCCCGGGCGCGCGGCTGCAGGTGCCCCCGCCCGCGGCGGGATCCGGCATCCTGTGGCCCCGTGAAGCGTGTGGTCCTCCTCGCGGTCGCGGCGCTCCTCGCCACGATCACGACCGGCTGCGGCGGGATCGCCGTGGGCGGCCCGGCCGCGGCGGGCGGCGACGCCCCCGCCGCCCAGCGGACGCCGCTGCAGGCGCTCAACGGCCCCGAGGCGGTCGCGCCGCTCGCGGTGCCGCTGCAGCTGCGCCCGCGCGCCGCGGGCGCGCCGCCGATGCGCACCCCGCTGAAGAAGCTGCCCCGCGCCGGCCTGGTGGCCGACCTGGACACCGGCGAGATCCTGTGGTCCCACGCGGCGACGCGCGACCTGCCGATCGCCAGCGTCACGAAGCTGATGACCGGCCTGATCGTCGCCGCGCAGGCGCGGCCGACCGAGCGGGTGCGGATCAGCCGGAAGGCCGTGGCGGCGCAGGGCTCGCGCGTGGGCCTGCTGCCCCTGTACAAGAAGGTGCAGCTCGAGACGATGCTCTACGGCCTGATGCTGCCGTCGGGCAACGACGCGGCGATCGCCCTCGCCGAGCACGTGGCCGGCGACGTGGACGACTTCGTCGCGCTCATGAACGCCCAGGCGCGCGCGCTCGGGCTGACGTGCACCCGCTTCGGCTCGCCCAGCGGGTTCGAGGAGGTCCGCTTCCAGCGCCAGGCGCAGAACCGCTCCTGCGCGACCGACCTGGCCGTCCTGGCCCGCGCGGTGCTCGACCGCCCGCGGCTGGCGAGGATCGTGCGCACGACGGACGCCGTGCGGCCCTTCCCGATCAAGGGCGGCCGCCTGTACCTGCACAACCACAACCCACTGCTGCGCGACCGCTACCCGGGGACGCTCGGCCTGAAGACCGGCTACACGGACGCCGCCGGGCGCACGTTCGTCGGCGCGGCGCAGCGCGGCGGACGCCGCCTGGTCGTCGTGCTGCTGCACACGCCGGACATCGGGCGCCAGGCCGAGGCCCTGCTGAACGCGGGCTTCCGCGCCCTCGGCGTGCCGACGCGCTGAGGCCGGCCCGCGCCGCCGGGTCAGGCGGCGGGCGGCAGCGTCGCGCCCGTCGCCTGCTCGGCGTACCCGCGCATCAGCCGCAGGGCGGTGCCGCGGTCGACGAGCGGGTCGCGGGCGACGATCCGGTAGCCCAGGTAGTCCTCCATCGACATCAGCGTCATCGCCACGTCGACCGCCGGGGCCGCGAGCGCGAAGGCACCCGCGTCCGCCCCGCCCGCCACGACCTGCGCGTAGACCGCGACCTGCCGGTGGTAGATGCCGCCGACGGCGGCGTGCCGGTCCAGCTCGAAGCCGGCCGCCAGGACGGCCCGCCAGATCGCGCGCCACTCGGCGTCCTCGGGCCCGAGCGGCAGCCCGGCCTCGATCACCCGGGCGAGCTGCTCGGCCGGGTCGTCGATCGCCGCGACGAGGGCCAGGCGCTCGTCGCGGAAGCGCACGTCGGAGCGCAGCGCCAGCTCGGTGACGAGCGCCTCCACGTCCTTGAAGTAGTACCGGACGGCGTTCGCCGTCAGGCCCAGCTCGGCGGCGACGTCGCCCATGCGCAGCGCCGCCACGTCGTGGCGCTCGAGCAGGGCGATCGCGGCCCCGAGGATGTCTTCTCGCCGTTCTGCTCGTCGGCTGGGTCGGGCCACCGGGCGCTCCCGCGGATCGTGCTCGACGGGCCGCCGAGCCTACCGACGACTTGCGCGCGGGCGCCGCGTGTGATTCTTTTCACACAATGAAAAGAACGTCGGACGGCCCGGTGCGGGCCCGCGACCTGGGTCTCGCCGTCGGCGGCCACGCCCCCGGTCCCGCGAACGCGATCACCGACGTGCCCGGCGTGCGCGTCGGGCACGCCACGCTCGAGGACCAGGACGCCGGCGTCCACACGGGCGTCACCGTGGTCGTCCCCCACGACGACATCTGGACGTCGCCGGTCTTCGCCGGCGCGCACCGCCTGAACGGCAGCGGCGAGATGACCGGCCTGGAGTGGGTGCGGGAGGCGGGCGAGCTGACGTCGGCCATCGGCCTGACGAACACGCACAGCGTGGGCGTCGTCCGCGACGAGCTCGTCCGCGAGCAGGTGCGCCGGCGCGGCGAGGGACCGTGGTGGTCGCTGCCGGTCGTCGCCGAGACCTACGACGGCCTGCTGAACGACATCAACGGCCACCACGTGCAGGCCCACCACGTGCGCCAGGCGCTCGCCGCGGCCGCGGGCGGGCCGGTGGCCGAGGGCAACGTCGGCGGCGGCACCGGCATGATCTGCCACGGCTTCAAGGGCGGGATCGGCACGTCGTCGCGCGTGCTGCCCGTCGCCGGGGGCGCCTACACCGTCGGGGTGCTCGTGCAGGCCAACCACGGCCGCCGGGAGCGGCTGCAGATCTCCGGCGTCCCCGTCGGCGCGGCGATCCCGGCGACCGCGGTCCCCGTCCCCGCCGCCCCGGCCGGCTACGAGGAGGGCTCGGGGTCGATCATCGCGATCGTGGCGACCGACGCGCCGCTGCTGCCGCACCAGTGCACGCGCCTGGCCCAGCGCGCCGCCCTCGCCGTCGCGCGGGTCGGCGGCACCGGCGAGCAGTACAGCGGCGACCTGATGCTGGCGTTCTCCACCGGCAACCGCGGCCTGCCGCCGTACGGCTGGGACGAGGACCCGGCGACGCCGCGGCCCGAGCTGCCCGTGCGGATGGTGGCGCCCCAGCTGATGACGGCGCTGTTCGACCTCGTCGTCGACGCGGGCGAGGAGGCGATCGTCAACGCGCTCGTCGCCGCCGAGACCATGACCGGGCGCGCCGGCGTGACCGCGCACGCCCTCGACCACGCGCGGCTGCTCCGGGCCGTGCGTCCCACCTCCGAGAGGGAGCACCATGCCTGAGTCCGCCGTCCCCGCCGCGTCCGCCGCGGCCGTCCCGGTCGCGCCGAGCGGCGCGACCGACGAGCCGGGCCGGGACGCCGCCCGGCTGCAGGGCCGGCTGGGGCCCGTCGCCATCGTCTTCATGGTCGTCGCCGCCGCGGCGCCGCTGACCGTCATCGGCGGGAACATGCCGCTCGCGATGGGCCTGGGCAACGGCGCGGGCGCGCCGATGGGCTTCGTCCTGGCGGCGGCCGTCCTCGGCGTCTTCAGCGTCGGCTTCGTCACGATGACGCCCTACGTCCGCGAGGCCGGGGCGTTCTTCTCGTACGTCACCCTCGGCCTGGGCGAGCGCGCCGGGCGGGGCGCCGCGGCGGTGGCCCTCATCGCGTACACGGCCATCCAGGTCGGGATCTACGGCTACGTCGGCTGGGCGATCGACGACACCGTCGGCTTCTACGGCGGCCCGGACGTGCCGTGGCCGGTCTACGCGTTCGTCGTCCTGGCGATCGTCGCCGTGCTCGGCTACCGGCACATCGACCTGAGCGCCAAGGTGCTCGGCGTCGCGCTGGCGCTCGAGATCGGCATCGTCGTGCTGCTCGACGTCGTCATCGTCGCCGACCCCGGCCCCGCCGGCCTGACCGCCACGTCGTTCGCCCCCGGGACGTTCACCGACGGCTCGCTCGGCGTGGCGATGCTCTTCGCCCTGACCGGCTTCATCGGCTTCGAGGCCACCGCCGTCTTCCGCGACGAGGCGCGCGACCCGCAGCGCACCGTCCCCCGGGCGACGTACGCCGCGGTGCTGATCATCGGCGGCTTCTACGCGCTCACCTGCTGGGCGTTCGTCGTCGCCCTCGGGCCCGACCAGGTCGCCCGCGTCGCCCAGCGGACGCTCGACGGCGGGGGCAACATGCTGCTCGACACGACGGACGACAAGCTCGGCCGGGTCGGCCGCGACGCGGTCAACGTCCTGCTGATCACGAGCCTGTTCGCGTGCGTCCTGTCGTTCCACAACGTCATCGCCCGCTACCAGTTCGTGCTGGCGCGCAAGGGCCTGATGCCCCGTCGGCTCGCCACGGTCCACGGGCGGCACGCGTCGCCGTCGCGCTCGTCGCTCGTGCAGACCGCCACGGCCGCCACGATCGTCCTGGTGCTCGCCGTCCTGGGGATCGACCCGCTCGTGGGCGTCTTCGGCTCGATGGCCGGGGTGGCGACGGTCGGGATGGTGCTGCTGATGCTGACGACGTCCGTCGCCGTGGTCGCGTTCTTCGCGCGGCGCCGGGACGCCGTCGCGGGCCGCTGGTGGGCGTGCCGGGTGGCGCCCGTCGTCGCGTGCCTGGCGCTCGTGCTGAGCATGTGGCTCGTGCTGTCGAAGTTCACGCTGGTGACGGGCGGCAGCACCCTGCTGAGCGTCGTGCTCGCCGCCGTGCCCTTCTGCGGCCTAGCGCTCGGCGCGTTCCTGCCGCGGCGGGGCGCCGCGCCGGACCGGCCGGCGGCGTAGGCCGGGGCGGCGGCGGGCCGGCCGAGCGCCGGCGGGCGGGGCGACGGCGGGCGGGCCGACCGGCGGCGGCGGAGCAGCACGGACGGCGCGGTGGACGCCCCTCCGCCGTCCCGCCTCAGTCGCCGCCGGTGTCCAGCCGCACGTCGGCGGCGTCCTGCACCTCGGCGCGCATGTTGGCCTCCATCATGCGCAGCGACGCCGCCGCCAGCTCGGGGTCGATGTGGGCCACGGCGTCCCGGGGCACGACGACCTGGAAGTGCCGGATGTAGGCGTCGAGCGCGGAGTAGAGGATGCACTGCTCCGTGACCTGTCCGACCATGATCAGGCGGCCGATCCCGTTCGTCTCCAGGAAGTACTCGAGCGGGGACCCGTAGAAGATCGAGTGGCGCGCCTTGAAGACGAACGGCGCGTCCTCGGCGGGCAGGATCGGGTCGAGGAGCTCGTCGTGCCCGCCGCTCCGCGCCTCGGCGATCAGCTCGTCGCGGCGCGAGCCCCACATGCCGTGGTTGTCGTTGACGTGCACGACCTGGACGCCCTCGGCCCGCGCGCGCTCCAGCAGGTCGGCGATCACGGGCACGACGGTCTCGGCGCTCCTGCGCAGCGGCTCGCCGTCCGGGTGGTCGTACGAGTTGATCATGTCGATGACGAGCAGCGCGGTGCGGTCGCCGCGGCCGATCGGCATCCGGGGGTCGTCGTCGGACTGGGGAGCCATGCCGCCCCCGGTGCCCCCGCCGGGGCCGCGCGTAACGCCGTGCGCGCGACGGCGTCCGCGGCGGCGCCGCCCCCGGGCGCGGCCCGGATGGTGCACGCTGCAACCATTACGGGGATGCCCCCGCCCGCCGCACCAGCACCCCCGGCCGACGCCCCGATGGACCGCCGCCTGGTGCTGCTGCTGGCGATCACCTGCGGCACGGCGGTCGCAAACATCTACTACGTCCAGCCGCTGCTGGACACCGTCGCGGCGGCGCTCGGCGTCGGCACCGGCACGGCCGGCCTGCTCGTCACCGCCAGCCAGGTCGGCTACTGCGCCGGCCTGGCGCTGCTCGTCCCGCTCGGCGACCTCGTCGAGCGGCGCCGCCTGATCGTCACGCTGCTGCTGCTCGCCGCGCTCGCGCAGGCCGTCAGCGCCGCTGCTCCGGCGTTCGCCGTCCTGGCGGCGGGGCTGCTGCTGGCCGGGGTGTGCTCCGTCGCCGCCCAGGTCGTCGTGCCGATGGCCTCCGCGATGGCCGCGCCGCACGAGCGGGGGCGGATCGTCGGCACGGTGATGAGCGGCCTGCTCATCGGCATCCTGCTGGCGCGCACGCTGAGCGGCCTGCTGGCCGAGGTCGGCGGCTGGCGCCTGGTCTTCGCCGTCGCCGCCGGGGTGATGCTGGTGCTCGCGGCCGTCCTGCGCCGCCGGCTGCCCGAGGCGCCGCCGACGGCCGGCGGCTCGTACGGCGGGATCCTGCGCTCCGTCCTGGAGCTCGTGCGCGCGGAGCCGGTGCTGCGCCAGCGGATGTGGCTCGGCGCGCTGTCAATGGGCGGCTTCAGCATCCTGTGGACGGCGGTGGCGTTCCTGCTCGCCGGCGAGCACTACGGGTACGGCGACGGCGTGATCGGCCTGTTCGGCCTGGCGGGGCTGGCCGGCGCGGCGATGGCCCCGGTCGCGGGCCGCCTGGCCGACGCGGGCCACGGGCGCCTGGCGCAGACGATCGCCCTGGCCGCGCTGCCCGTCTCGTGGGGCCTGCTCGCGCTCGGCGGCACGTCGCTCGCCGCGCTGCTCGTCGGGATCGTCGTCCTGGACTTCGCCGTCCAGGGCACCCAGATCGTCAACCAGAGCACGATCTACGCGCTGCGCCCCGAGGCCCGCAGCCGCGTCACGACGGCGTACATGGTGGCCTACTTCCTGGGCGGCGTCGCGGGATCGTCCGCGGCCTCGGCGGTCTACGCGGCCGGCGGCTGGGGCGCGGCCTGCGCGCTCGGCGCCGGCGTCGCGCTCGTGGGGCTGGCCTCGTGGCTGGCGTTCGCGCGGCGGCCGGACGCCGCCGGCGAGCCGGCAGGGCGCTGAGGGGGCGCCGGCGCGACGGGGCGTCGCGCACGGCGACGCGTCGCGCGGCGGACGCGGTCGCGGTCCGGGGTCGCCCGCTCAGTCCAGGTGCCCGGCGGCGCGCAGCCACGCCGCCGTCCGGGCCATGCCTTCGTCCAGGTCGACCGCCGGCGCGTACCCGAGCGTCGCGCGGGCCCGGGCGATGGAGTACGTGCCGGTGCGGGCCAGGTAGCGCATCGAGATCGCGTTGACCTCGCTCCGCCGGCCCCGCGCGCGGTTGACCGCGTCGGCCGCGCCAGCCAGCGCCACGCCGACGGGCGTCGGCACCCCGAGCGGCCCGCGGCGGCCGAGCAGCCGGTACAGGTGCCCGAAGTACTCGCGGCAGGCGACGCCGCGCGGACCCGCGAGGGTGAAGACGCCGCCGGCCGCCGCGGGGTGCGCCGCGGCGAGCACCAGCCCCGCGACGAGGTCGTCGACGTAGACCGGGCTGAAGACCCCCCGCCCCCACGCCGGCAGCACGAACTGCCGCGCCCGGATCGCCTGCAGCGGCAGCAGCACCCACGGGCGCGACCCGGGGCCGTAGACGTCGCCGGGCCGCACCACGACCGCCTCGGCCTCGCCGGCCGCGTGCGCCTGGAGCACCACCTGCTCGCTCGCGATCTTCGTGTCGACGTACGGGTTGCCGTCCGGCCGCACCGGGTGGTCCTCGGTCACGCCGTCGGGGAAGCCGCGGTCGCCGAACGCCCGCACGGAGGAGAGGTGCACCAGCCGCCGCACGCCGGCGTCGCGCGCGGCCTCGACGACGCGCCGGGTGCCCAGGACGTTCACGCGCCACTGGCCGTCGGCGTCCACCGCGTTCGAGACGACCGCGGCGGTGTGGATCAGCACGTCGCAGCCGACCGCGTGGCGGCGCCAGCCCGCGGGGGCCGTCGTGTCGCCCGCCACGACGCCGCGCGCGGGGTCGGCGACCCGGTCGACGCCCACGACCTGCGCGCCGCGGGCACGCAGCGCGTCGGTCACCGCGCGACCGATGAAGCCCAGCGCGCCGGTCACCAGGACGCGCGACGGCGCCGCCCCGTCAGGCACTGTGGCCGTCCGGGCCCCGCCCGGCCGCGCGGTCCCGCCGCCACGCGCGCTGCCGGCGGTGGGCCATCCGCACGATCAGCGGCAGCCCCCGCGCCGCGACGTCGGGCATGGCGGCGTAGAGCCGCGCCTCGACCCCGCGCCGACGCGGCACCACCCGGACCGTGCGCGGGCGGTCGAGCAGCTCCTCGGCGGCGGCGGCGACCTGCTCGGGCTGCAGCATCACGCCGGACCACGACGGCCACGCGGACGGATCGTCCACGCGGTCCCACAGCATCGGCGTCCAGATGCCGTCGGGGCACAGGCAGCTGATCCGCACCCCGCGCTCGCCGCGGGCGACGAGATCGAGCTGGGTGCCGACCGAGAACGCCAGCGCCGCGTGCTTCGTGGCGCCGTAGAGCGTCTCGTCCGGCGCCGGCACGATCCCGGCGAGCGAGATCACGTTGACGATGCGGCCCGCTCCGCGCGGACGGAACGCCTCGAGCGCCGCGGTCGTGCCGTTGATCAGCCCGTGGACGTTGACGTCGAACAGCCGCCGTCGGGTCGCCTCGTCCGCCGCCCACCCGGGGCCGGTGACGAGGATCCCGGCGTTGTTCACCCAGACGGCCAGCTCGGGCAGCTCGCGGACGAGCGCGCGCACCGCGTCCGCGTCGACGACGTCCAGCCGGCGGGCCGTCCCGCCGATGCGCGCGGCCGTGGCCTGCGCGCCCGGCAGGTCGACGTCCGCCACGACGACGTCGAGCCCGCGCGCCGCCAGCCGCGCGGCGATCGCGGCGCCCAGGCCGTGCGCCGCGCCCGTGACGACCGCCGTGCCGCGCCGCGGCCCGCCGACGCGCGTCACGCCGCCACCCTCTCGCGGCCGCCGACGGGCACGGGGGCCCCGCGCCCGGGGGTCCGCCGCCGGGTGCGCTCGCGCCGCAGCCCGCGCAGGTAGTCGTAGAAGTCCACCTGGATCGTGTGCCGCTTCGACGCGACGTAGCGGCGGGCCATCCGCCGGTCGTCCCGCGCGATCGCGCGCCGCATCGCGCGCGGCGACGGCAGCCGGCAGTCGCCGGCCAGCAGGTCGGCGATCCACCACGCCTGCGCCTCGGCGAGCGGCATGACCGCGCCGATCGGCTGCAGCAGCCCGACGAAGAACAGCGTCGGGTGGTCCGGCGGCACGACGCGGCGGTACAGGTCGACGTGGTTGTCGCGCGTGGACACGACGGACTCCTCCAGGAACGGGAACGTGATCCGGTAGCCCGTGCAGCAGACGACCAGGTCGATCTGCTCCTCGCTGCCGTCGGCGAAGCGGACCGTGCGGCCGCCGGGGAACGCCGCGATCGTCGGCTTGACCCCGATGTCGCCGTGGCCGACGCGGCCGAGCAGCTCGGAGGAGATCGTCGGGTGCGCCTGGAACATCTTGTGGTCGGGCTGCGGCAGGCCGTAGTCGGTCATTCGCCCCTGCACCACGCGGAGCAAGGCCGTCGCGCCCAGCCGCTGCACCGCCAGCGGCACCGGCATCCGGCTCGCCAGCCCGGACTGGATCTCGTCCATCGGGCGGCCGAGGACGTACTTCGGCACGACGTACGCGCCGCGGCGCATCGCCAGGAACGTGGCGTCGGCGGTGCGCGAGGACTCGACCGCGATGTCGGTCGCGGAGTTGCCGATGCCCAGGACGAGCACCCGCTTGCCCTCGAGCACGTCCGGGGTGTCGTACGCGTGCGCGTGCAGCAGCTCGCCGGCGTAGTCCTCCTGCCCGGGGAACGCCGGCTCGGGCCAGCGCGGGTCCCAGTGGTGGCCGTTGGCGACGATCACCGCGCGGTACCGCGTCGTCGTCTCCTCCCCGCCGTCGACGGGACGCGTCGTGACGTCCCACGCGTCGCCCGGGGCGGGACGGACCGTCAGCACCTCGGTGCGGAAGCGGATGCGCTCGCGTAGCCCGAAGCGGTCGACGAACGCGTCGAAGTACGCCGCGATCTGGAAGTGCGACGGGAAGTCCGGCAGGTCGTCCGGCATCGGGAACGCCCGGAACTCCATGAGCCGCCGCGACGTGTTGATGTGCAGCGAGCGGTACGCCGCGGACTGGCCGTTGTCGTTGCGGTAGCGCCAGTTGCCGCCGACCTGCGAGCCCTTCTCGTAGACGTCGAACGGAAGGCCGCGGGCCGCGAGGACCTGCGCGGCCGCGATGCCGGCCGACCCCGCGCCGATCACGCAGACGCGGCCCGTCATCCGGCGTCCTCGACGGACCAGGCGATGCCGAAGTCCGCCAGCCCGTCGAGCGTCGCGCGCGGGTCGAACGCCTGGGCCGGGGCGAGCCCGCCCCGGCGGTCGTAGGCGGGGTCCGCCAGGCGCTGCGCGCCGTCGGCGATCAGGCGCGCCGTCAGGCCGTAGACGTCGGGGCCGCGGACCGTGCCGCGGCGCACGCGCCCGTCCTCGCCCTCGGCCCGCGCGACGATGGTCCAGCGTGCCGCGCGCCGCGCCTGCTCGGTCGGCCCCTCGGGCAGCCGGTCGATCGCGCGGTCGAGCAGGCGGGTGAGCGGCGTGCGCAGCAGCAGGCTCAGCGCCGGCGCCAGGACGGGGAGCGCGCCGGCGAGCGCCGGCGGGGCGACCGAGACGGTCGAGATCCGCGCGGCGACCTCGCGCGTGGCGACGTGGCGCGGGACCGTGGCGACCTCGCCGCTGGGGTAGCGCGCCACCCTCCGGCGCCCGACGCCGCCCGGGAAGACGATCGACGCGCGCGTGGGCCGGCGGCCGCCGCGCCGCCACCGGCCGTCCTCGTAGGCGACGTCGCGCCCGTCGAGCATCTCCAGGGCCGAGCGCTGCGTGCCGCGCGTCATCCCGAAGCCGTCCACGTGGTAGCCGACCTCGAGACGCCGCAGCGGGGCGATCGGGGCACCGACGAGGTGGCACAGCAGGTCGCCGGGCAGGTAGTCGAAGCCCATGCCGGGCACCGCGGCCACGCCGGCGGCCCGCAGGGCGGGGTCGTGATCGTCGAGCACGCGGCGGATCCACGCCTGCTCGCCCGTCGTGTCGAGGTAGTGGGCACGTGCGGCGATCGCCGCGCCGAGCACCGGATCGCCCGTGCGCACGAAGGGGCCGGCGCAGTTGGCGAGCACCGGCGCCGACGACGCCACGCGGCGCAGCGCGGCGGGGTCGTCGAGCGCCGCCGGGACGGTGCGGACGTCGGCGCCGGGCAGCGCGTCGACCACGGCGGCCAGGCGTTGCGGACTGCGGCCGGACGCGACGACCGGCACGCCGCGGCGCGCCAGCTCGGCGCAGACGAGCCGCCCGGTGTAGCCGGTGGCGCCGTAGACGACGACGGGCGCGGCGGTCACGGGCCGTCCTGCGGGGCGGGCATGGCGCCACCCTACGGTCGGCCCGAGCGGCCGCGCCTGTGCTCGTCCCACCGCCCCGCGACGGGCCGGTGGGGCGCGGCCACAGCGTCAGTCGTCGAGCAGGCGCACGCCGATCGCGCCCGCGAACGCGCCGGCGGCCGCGAGCACGTCCGACCACGCCATCCCCACACCCCGCAGCCGCTCGATGTCGCGGATGCCGTCCAGGGTGCAGCCGCGCATGGTGGTGCGGACGAAGCGCGCCCCGGTCAGGTCCACCTCGGTCAGGTCGCAGCGCTCGAACGCGACGTCCTCGGCCCGCAGGTCCTGCAGGGCGCTGCCCGCGAGGGAGCAGTCGGCGAAGACGACGCGCCGCAGGCGGGCGCCGGCGAGCGCCGCCAGGTCCACGCGGCACTCGCGCAGCACGACGTCCTGCAGCGACGCGTCGGTGAGCGCCAGGCCCGTCAGCCGCAGGCGGTCCAGGCTGGTGCGGCGCAGCGACGCGCCGCGCAGGTCGGCGTTCGCCAGGCTGCCGCCGCGCAGCGCCACGTCGAGCAGCGTGAGCATCGGCATCCGCGCGCCCGTCAGGTCGACGCCCTCGCCGCGGGCCGTCTCGATCGTGACGCCGCGCGCCTCGGTTCCCGCCGCGTCGCCCCAGGGCAGCGTGGCCTCGGCGTAGCGCTCGTCGTGGCGGGGCGCGTCGGCGTCGCGCTCCAGCGGCGGCAGGTCGGCCGGCACGCGCGGCGCGTCGGGGTCGCGGGGCAGGTGGGCGGACGGGGCGGCCATGGCGCGATCGTCGCAACCCGGGCGCGCGACCGCGGGCGGCGGGGCCGGCTGCTACCCGGGCCGGACGGCGTCCAGCCCGGCGCGCAGGAAGACGCGGGCCGCGTCCATCGTGCCGGGACCGGGACCGGGGGCGTCCGAGACGACGCGCGCCCGCAGGTCGAGGAGCGTGCCCATCGCCGCGGCCGCGAACACCGCCGGCCCCGGCGCGCCGGCCGACACGCCCAGGCTGTCGGCGGCCGCCTCGCGCAGCGCGTCCTGCAGCGGCGCGAAGAACCGCGTCTCGAGGGCGCGCAGGACGGGGTCGCCGAAGACCGCGCGCAGCATCAGCAGCCGCAGCTCGTGATCGCCCTCGACCGCGCCCGACTCGCCCTCCGCGAACATCCAGGCCCACATCCGGTCGACGACGTCCCCGTCGCCCTCGCGGAGCGCGCGCGTGGCCCGCTCGATCGTCCCGGCCATCCCCGTGAAGAGGATGTCGTCCTTCACCGGGAACCACACGGACACGGTTCGCGGGGCGACGTCCGCCCGCTCCGCGATCCGCGCGATGGTCGCGTGGGCGTAGCCGTGCTCGATCGTCAGCTCGGCGGCCGCGCGGATGATCGCGGTGCGCGTCCGGCGGCTGTTGCGCTCGCGGCGGCTCATCTCGGTCCCCACCGGCCGAGCGTACCAGCGCCGCTGCATCCCGCTGAAAACTCGCAACGTCATGCAACAATGCGGAAGGTCGCAGCTTCCTTGTGGCTTCTCCTGCTCCCTCCCTCCTCGCTCCCATGGCTCACTTCCTGCACCGGATCGGTGCCTTCTCCGTGCGGCACCGACGTGCCGTGATCGGCGGCTGGCTGCTGCTGCTCGTCCTCGTCGGCGCGCTCGCGATGGCGGTCCGCGAGCCGTTCACCGACCAGTTCAAGATCCCCGGCACCGCGTCGCAGCGGGCGAGCGAGCGGATCGAGCAGAAGCTGCCGGGCACGAACGCCGACGCCGCCGCGGGCCGCGTGGTGTTCGCCGCGCCGAAGGGCGAGCGGCTGACGGACGGGACCGCGAAGGCCGCCGTGGCGGCGTCCGTGAAGGCCCTCGGGGGCGCGCCCGACGTCGCCTCCGCGTCCGACCCGTTCGCGACCGGCGCGGTGTCGAAGGACGGCCGGATCGCGTACTCGAGCCTGCAGTTCGCCGTCGAGGAGCGCGAGATCGAGGCCGCGACGACGGACGCGATCGATCACGCGACCGGCCCCGCCGCGAGGGCCGGGCTGCAGGTGGAGTACGGCGGCGCGGCGGCGGCCGCGGAGAGCGATCCGCCGATCGGCGAGGCGGTCGGCGTCGTCATGGCGCTCATCGTCCTGAGCGTCACCTTCGGCTCGCTACTGGCGGCGGGCGCCCCGCTGATCACCGCGTTCATCGCCGTCGGCTTCGGTGCGCTCGCGGTGCTCGTGGCGAGCGGGGTGACCGACGTCGGCTCGACGACGATCACGCTCGCGACGATGCTCGGCCTGGCCGTCGGCGTGGACTACACGCTGTTCATCCTCTCCCGCCACCGGACGCAGGTCTTCGACGGGATGGACCGGGACGCGTCGATCGCGCACGCCGTCGGCACGGCCGGCAGCGCCGTGGTCTTCGCCGGCTCGACGGTGATCATCGCCCTCGTCGCCCTCGTCGTGACGGGCATCCCGTTCCTGATCCAGATGGGCCTGGCCGCCGCGCTGACCATCGCCGTGGCCGTGCTGCTCAGCCTGACGTTCGTCCCCGCCGTCATGGCGATGGCCGGCGACCGGATCACGAAGGGCAAGAACTTCAGCGTCCAGCTCGCGCCGCCGGACCGGAAGCCCACGATGGGCACCCGCTGGATCGGCTTCGTCATGCGCCACCGCGTCGCGTCGCTCGTGACGGTCGTCGTCGTGCTGCTCGGCCTGGCGATCCCGGCGACCGGCATGCGCCTGGGCCTGCCCGACGACGGCTCGTCGAACCCCGACACGACGGAGCGCAAGGCGTACGACCTGCTGACCGCGGGCTTCGGCCCCGGCTTCAACGGCCCGCTGATCGTGGCCGCCGACGTGCCGCAGGACCGCGCGCAGCAGGCCGCGAAGGCGATGGCGACGCGGCTGGGGGGCATGGAGGACGTCGCCGCCGTGACGCCCGCGCGGCTCAACCGCGAGAAGGACTTCGCGATCGTGCAGCTGACGCCCACCAGCTCGCCGTCCTCGCAGGCGACGGAGGACCTCGTCACGGGGATCCGCGACGACGCCGGCGCGATCGAGCGCCAGACGGGGGCGAGGATCTACGTCGCCGGCCAGACCGCGGCGAACATCGACGTGTCCGAGAAGATGGCGAGCGCGCTGCCGCCGTACCTCGTGGTCGTCGTGGGCCTGGCGCTCCTGCTGCTGATGCTGGCGTTCCGCTCGATCCTGGTGCCGGTCACGGCGATCGGCGGCTTCCTGCTGACCATCCTGGCGTCGTTCGGCGCGGTCGTCGCCGTGTTCCAGGAGGGCTTCCTGGCGAGCCTGTTCGGCGTCGCGACCGAGGCCCCGATCATCAGCCTGCTGCCGGTGCTGATCATCGGGATCGTCTTCGGCCTGGCGATGGACTACCAGGTGTTCCTGGTGTCCCGCATGCGCGAGGACTACGTGCACGGCGAGGCGCCGCTGGACGCGGTGCGCGACGGCTTCCGCCACGGAGCGCGCGTCGTCACCGCGGCCGCGCTGATCATGATCTCGGTCTTCGCGGGCTTCATCCTGCCCGACGACCCGATCATCAAGTCGATCGGCTTCGCCTTCGCGCTCGGCATCCTGCTGGACGCGTTCCTCGTGCGCATGACGCTGATCCCGGCGCTCATGGCGCTCCTGGGGACGAAGGCGTGGTGGCTGCCGCGCTGGCTCGACCGACTGCTGCCGAACATCGACATCGAGGGCACCACGCTGGACCGGCACGACCCGCGGGACGGCAGGGCCGCGGCGTCGGCGGGCAGCCCGGCCGACTGAGGCCCCTCGCCCGCGCTCCGGGCGGGGGGGGCGCGGGCGTTCGTCCGCCCCCTCCCCGGCGGCATCCCCGACCCGTCCGTCCGTCCGCGCGGGCGCGGCCCGGCCGGGGGTCCGTCCCCCGCACCCGTCACCCTTCCCCCGACCATCGAGCACGGAAGGACCCCCATGGCGGGATCGTTGTTGGACCGAACCTGGAAGCTGCACGGCGACGGCACCCGCGTGGAGCCCGGCCGCGTCGTACGACCAGACGAGCGGCTGCGGACGCCGAACATGCTGGGCCTGGGCGTCCAGCACGTCCTGGCGATGTTCGGCTCGACCGCGCTCGTGCCGGTCCTGACCGGCTTCCCCGTCTCGACGACGATCTTCTTCTCGGGCATCGGGACGCTGCTGTTCGTCCTGATGACGCGCAACCGGGTGCCGTCCTACACCGGGTCGAGCTTCGCGTTCATCGCTCCCGTCGTGGCGGCGAAGGCCGACGGCGGCCTGCCCGTCGCGCTCGGCGGCATCTTCGTCGCCGGCGCGGTGGTGTTCCTCATCGGCCTGCTCGTCGACCGGATCGGGACGAAGCCGCTCGAGTGGCTGCTGCCGCCGGCGGTCACGGGCTCGATCGTCGCGCTCATCGGCCTGAACCTGGCCCCGACCGCGAAGGACCAGTTCACCCAGCAGGCCGGGGTCGCGCTCGTCACGCTGGTGGCGATCGTCGTCATCGGCGTCGCGTTCCGCGGCTTCGTCTCCAGCCTGTCGGTGTTCCTGGGCGTCGTCGTCGGCTACGTCTTCGCCGCGATCCTCGGCAAGGTCGACTGGTCCGGCGTGCACGACGCCGCGTGGGTGGGCCTGCCGGACTTCGCGACGCCGGAGTTCCAGTGGCGCGCGATCCTGCTGATCGTCCCCGCCGTGGTGCTGGTGCTGCTCGCCGAGAACGCGGGGCACGTGAAGACCGTCGGGGCGATGACCGAGCGCGACATGGACGGCGACATCGGCCGGTCGTTCATGGGCGACGGCGCCGCGACGATGGTCTCCGGCCTGTTCGGCGGCTCGGCGACGACGACGTACGGCGAGAACATCGGCGTGATGGGCCTGACGCGCGTGTACTCGACGCTCGCGTACGTCATCGCGGGCGTGGCGGCGATCGCGCTGGGCCTGCTGCCGAAGTTCGGGGCGATCATCGCCGCGATCCCGATCGGCGTCCTCGGCGGCGCGGTCACCGTCCTCTTCGGTCTGATCGCCGTCCTCGGCGCGCGCGTGTGGATCGACGCGCAGGTCGACTTCCGCGACCCGGTCAACCTGATCACCGCCGCCGTGGCGATCATCGTCGGCGCCGGCAACTACACGCTGAACTGGGGCGACTACTCCTTCGCGGGCATCGCCCTGGGCACCGTCGCCGCGATCGTCACCTACCGCGTGCTGCGGCTCGTGCAGCACCGCGACCACGTGCCGCCGACGGAGGGCCTGCCCGCCGTCGCGCCGGCCGACGCGATCGCCCCGCTGCCGGACGGCGAGGCCGCCGGAGCGGACGCCCGCCGGGCGTAGGGCGCCGCACCGGCCGGGGCGGCGCGGCCGGTGCGGCCGGCCGCGCCCCTCGGCGGACGAGGCGTCCGCGGGCCGGGCCCGGGACGCCGCGCCCGCCGGCGGCCGTTCAGCGCGCCAGGTCCTTCAGCGACATCAGCCGCCCCGCCAGCACCGTGGCGGCGACCGTGGTGGCGAGGATGGTGCTCGCCAGCGCGTTGACCTTCGAGTCCAGGCCCGTGCGGAGGCTGCCGAAGATCACGACGGGCACCGTCTGGTCGCCGCCGTTGACGTAGAGGCTGATGATGAACTCGTCGGCCGACCACGCCAGGGCCAGGAGCGTCACGCCCACCACGACCGGGGCGAGCAGCGGCAGCAGGACGCGGAAGAACGTCTCGATCCCGCCCGCCCCCAGGTCGCGCGCCGCCTCGAGCATGGACACGTCCAGCCGCGACAGCCGCGCGCTCATCACGCCGACGACGAGCGGCAGGGTGATGAGCAGGTGCCCCACGATGACCGTGCCCAGCGACATGTCGATCTTCGCCCGGCTGAAGAACGACAGCAGCGCCACGGCGATGAACAGGCCGGGGACGAGGAGCGGCAGCGAGAAGAGCGCCGCGAACGCCGCCGCCACCCGCGGCGCCAGCCGCATCAGCGCGTAGGACGCGGTCGTCCCGATGACCACCGCGAGCGTCGCCGTGACGGCCGCCGCGATCGCGCTGTTGCGCAGCGCGCCGGTGTACTCGGGCTGGGAGAAGATCTCCTGGTACCAGCGCAGGCTGAAGCCCTCGAACGGCGGCGCCGTCGACGTGCCCGCGTTGAACGAGAAGAGCACGACGATCGCGATGGGCAGGAACAGGAACGCCAGGATCGCGCCCACGAGGATCCAGGACCCGACGGTGCCGCGCCTCATCGGAGCACCTTCCCGCCGACCCAGCGCACCAGGGCGATGATCGACAGCGTCACGACCAGCGCGGTGAAGGCGAGGGCCGAGCCGCGGGGCAGGTTGAAGTCCGCGTTCAGCGTGTCGGTGACGATGACGCCGAGCATGGTGCCGTTGGCCCCGCCGATCAGCTGCGGGACGAGGTAGTCGCCCGTCGCGGTGAGGAACGTGAGCGCCCAGGCGAAGAAGACGCCGGGCCAGGCCAGCGGCAGGGTGACCCGCCGGAACGTCGTCCACGTGCCGCAGCCCAGGTCGCGGGCGGCCTCGATCTCGCGGTCGCGGATGTTCTGCATCGCGCCGTAGATCGGCAGGATCGCGATCGGGACGAGGAAGTTGGCGAGGACGACGATCGCCGCGCCGCGGTTGAACAGCAGGAACGACAGCGGCTCGTCGATCAGACCGAGCCGCGCGAGGCTCTCGTTGATGACGCCGCGCTCGCCCAGGATCGTCCGCCACGCGTAGATGCGCACGAGGTAGCCCGAGAAGAGGGCGACGACGACGCAGAACAGCAGCGGCTCCTGCCAGCGGCTCAGCCGGAACCGCAGGGCGTGGGCGAAGGCGAACGCGATGACGGTGGCCAGGACGGACGCCCCCATCGCGATCTTCAGCGTGTTGAGCAGGAGCCGCCGGTAGGCGTCCTCCGTGACGACCCGCTTGTAGCTGTCGAGGTTCCACTCCGCCACGACCTCGTACGCCCGCAGACGCCAGAACGAGTACAGGAAGAGGACCGCGAAGGGGACGATCAGGAAGACGACGACGAACGCGCTCGCTGGCCCGAGCTGGAGCCCGAGCAGCAGGCGCGAGCGCCACCGGGCGGCGCCGGCGGGCGAGCGCTCGGGCCGCGCGCGCGTGGCGGGCGGGGCGGCGGACGGCGCGCTCATGCGGGCCGATCCCCGGGCAGCACGGTGACGTCGCGCGCGGCGAAGCAGGCGACGACGTCGGCGCCCTCCGTCACCGCGGCGGCCGCCACGCGGTCGAGCTCGACGGTCAGCACGGTGTCGCCCGCGACGCGCACGAGGCAGCGCACGCGGTTGCCGAGGAAGACCCGGCGCTCGAGCACGCCGGGCAGGCCGTTCTCGGCGGACTCGACCGGGGCGGTCCGCAGCGCGATCCGCTCGGGCCGGAGCGACAGGACGACCGGCCCCGCGGCGATCTCGGGGCCCGGCCGGCGCACGACCACGCGCCCCGCGGCCGTCTCGACCACGGCCCGCTCCCCGGATCCGGGATCGAGCCGGCCCTCGACGTGGTTGACCTCGCCCACGAAGTCGGACACGAAGACGCTGTTCGGCCGGTCGTACACGTCCTCGGGCGACCCGCCCTGCACGATGTGCCCGCCGTGCATCAGCACGATGCGGTCCGACATCGTCAGCGCCTCCTCCTGGTCGTGCGTGACGTAGATGAACGTCGTGCCGAGCTGCTCCTGGATGCGGCGCAGCTCGAGCTGCATCGTCTTGCGCAGCTTCAGGTCCAGCGCCGCGAGCGGCTCGTCGAGCAGCAGCACCTCGGGGCGCCCCACGATGGCGCGGGCCAGCGCGACGCGCTGGCTCTGGCCGCCGGAGAGCTTCGTCACCGCGCGGTCCTCGGCGCCCTCGAGCCGGACGAGCGCGAGCGCCTCGCGCACCCGCTCCGCCCGCTCCGCCTTCGGCACGCGTGCGACGACGAGCGGGAAGGCGACGTTCTCGAACACGCTCTGGTGCGGGAACAGGGCGTAGCTCTGGAAGACGGTGTTGACGTTGCGCTTGTTCGGGGGCAGGCCATCGACGGTCTCGCCGTGGATCCGGACGCTGCCGGCGTCGGCGTGCTCGAAGCCGCCGATGATGCGCAGCAGCGTCGTCTTGCCGCAGCCGGACGGGCCGAGCAGCGAGGTGAAGGATCCCCGGGCCACGTGGAGCGTGCAGCCGTCGAGCGCGGGGGCGCCCCCGAAGCTCTTGCGGATGCCCTCGACGACCACCGCGTCGTCGGGCCCCTCGACCGACGGCGGGGTCCGCGGGGGTGCGTCCTGCATCGAGGTCGCCATCACGCCGCCGCGATCCGCGCCCACGCGTCGTTCCAGTCCGTCGGCGTCGTGTAGCCCTTGTCCAGCGGCGGGAAGACGTTCAGCGGCGCGTTGCCCGAGCCGATGTCGCCCTTGTACCCGTACAGGTCGCGGTTGGCCTTCGGCACCTTCTGGACCGCGTCGGCGCTCACCGTGCCGCTGGCGGACACCTTGACGAGCTCGACCTGCCGGGTCGGATCGAGCAGGTCGTTCAGGAAGGCGTAGGCGGTGTCGCGGTTGGGCGCGTCCTTGCCCATGACGTAGGTGTCGACCCACGTCGCCGCCCCCTCCTTCGGGATGATCGAGCGCGCCTCGTCGCCGCCCTTCTGCGCGACGAGCCCGGGCAGGCCGAACCACGTCCCCGCGCCGGTGACCCACACGTCCCCGCGCGCCAGCAGCGTCGCCATGTCCTCGGAGTCGCCGCTGATCGTGCGGACCTGCGTCTTCTTCAGCTTGATGACGAACTCGGTCGTCTCGTCGAGCTGCTGCTTCGTCAGCGTCGCCATGTCGTACCCGAGCACGCGCGGCCAGATCTCGAAGGTCGTGATCGGGCCGTCGGGCAGGAGGACGCGGCCCTTCAGCTCCGGCCGCAGCAGGTCCTTCCAGGACGTCGGCGCGCGCTTCATGCGGGTGGCGTTGTAGACCATGGCGTCGTAGCCCCACGCGACCGGGACGGCGTAGGCCTTGCCGCCGACCGACCCGCTCGTCTTCATCGCGCGCGTCATCGCGGGCAGCAGGCCGGCCAGGTTGGGCAGCTTGCTCGTGTCGAGCGGTTCGAGCAGGCCCGCCGCGACGAGCTGCTCGACGTACGCGATGTTCGGCGTCATGAGGTCGGTCTTGCCGACCCCGCCCGCCTTCATCCGCGCGAAGATCTCCTCGTTCGTCGCGAGGCTGGCGTTCTTGACGGTGACGCCCTTCGCGCGGCGGAACGCCGCGGTGACCGTCGGGTTGACGTACGTGTTCCAGGCCAGCGTGTTGAGGGTGCCGCCCACGCCGCCCGCACCCCCGGCGGACGACGATCCGCCGCAGGCGGCGAGCGCCTGCGTGCCCAGGCCTGCCGCGATCGCGGTCCCCCCGAGGCGCGCCAGGAACCGCCGGCGATCCATGCCCGATGCGTTGGTCACTGCTCTTCTCCCGTTTCGATCGGGCGACACGCTCCGTCCGCCCTCCTGTAATCGATAACATAGCGTTGCGGCTCGCTCGCGGGGCATATTTTCGGCCAATTCGCCCGGTCGGCGGCGCTCCACCTGTCGAAACACCGTTCAGGCCTCCCCGAAGACCTGTAACGTTTCAGGAATGAGCGTGTCACCAGACCCTCCGCCACGTCCCGGGCGGCCGACCGTGCAGGACATGGCGCGCGAGCTGGGGGTCTCGACCGCCACCGTCTCCCGCGCGCTGAACGGGCACCCGCACGTGAGCGAGGAGACGCGCCGCAAGGTCGTCGAGGGCGCCGCCCGCATGGGCTACCAGCCCAACGTGCTCGCCCGCGCCCTCCGTCAGGAGCACAGCCGGCTCGTCGGCCTGATCGTCCCGGACGTGCGCTCGGACTTCTTCGCCGTCGCGACCTCGGTGCTCCAGGACGTGCTGACCGACCACGGCTACCGGCTGATCCTCGGCGTCAGCGGCGACCGGCCCGAGGTCGATCGCGACTACGTCTCCACCATGTTGCAGCACCGGGTGGAGGGGATCGTCCACGTGCCGTGCACCGACGACGGCGCCGCCCCGTACCTGCGGACCGCCCGCGACGCGCCGCCCGTCGTCGAGTTCCTGCGCCACAGCCGGGTGCGCCACTGCGACACGGTGGTCTCCGACGAGGAGCGCGGCGCCGGCGAGCTCGCCCGTCACGTGCTCGGGCTGGGGCACCGGCGGCTGGCGGTGATCGCCGGGCCCGAGCGGTTCAGCACCACGCGCGACCGCGCCGGCGGGTTCGCGGCCGCGGCGGCCGACGCCGGCCTGGAGGTGCAGGTCCTCTACGGCGAGTACGCGCACGAGTGGGGGCGCACGGCGATGGAGCGGCTGCTCGACCAGGAGACGCCGCCCACGGCCGTCTTCGCCGCCGGCAACCAGCTCGTGTCCGGCGCGCTGCAGACGGCGGCCGACCGCGGGATCGCGCTGCCGGAGGAGCTGTCCCTCGTCGGCGCGGACGACCCCGACTGGTACCGCAGCTGCCGGCCCGCGGTGACGACCTTCGCCGCGCCGCTCGAGCAGATGGGGATGGTCACGGCCCAGACGCTGCTCGGGCGGATGGGCAGCGACCCGAAGGCCGCCGTCGGCCCGGTCGACTGCCGGCTGGCCGGGCGGCTGACGGTGCGCGGGTCGTGCGCGCCGCCGCCGGCCGGGCGCTGAGCCGGCGACGGCGCGCGGCGGGCTCCGGCCGGCCGCGGAGCCGGCGGCGCCCGTCAGGCCTCGGCGTCGGCGCGCAGGCCGAGCAGGTCCAGGGTCAGCGCCCCGCCGAGCAGCTCGCGCTTCATCCGCTCCTCGGCCTCCTGCCGCCGACGGGCGGCGTCGAGCACGGCCGGCACGTCGTCGCGAGGCACGACGGCCACGCCGTCCTCGTCCGCGACGACCCAGTCGCCCCGGCGCACGAGCACGCCGCCGCAGACGACGGGCTCCCCCACCGCGCCGGGCGTGCGCTTCGTCGCGCCGGCCATCGCCACGTGGCGGGCCCACAGGCCGAAGCCCAGCTCGTCGATCTCGCGCAGGTCGCGGACGCCGCCGTCCACGACGGCCCCCGCCACGCCGCGGGCCTGCGCCGCGACCGCGAGCACGTCGCCCAGGTAGCCGACGGCGACGCCGGCGCCCGCCACGACGAGCACCTCGCCGGGCGCGGCGACGGCGACGGCGCGGTGCACCGCCAGGTTGTCGCCGGCGGCGCAGGCCACCGGCAGGGCCGGGCCGGCGAGCGCGACGCCCACGCGGCGGCGGACGGCGGGGTCGAGCGCGCCGCGGCGGCCGGCCGCCTCGTAGAGCGTGGCCGCGCCGATGCCGTCCGGCAGCGCGGTCGGGACCGGCTCACGCACCGGACCGGTCCTCCATCAGCTCGACGCAGACGCCCGGCAGCGGCTCGAAGAACGCGATCCGCCGCACGCCGAACGTCCCCGAGATCGTCCGCACGTCGCCGACGAGCAGGGCCCGCCAGCCCCCGTCGAGGTGCGCGTCCAGGTCGTCGACGGCGAAGCTCAGGTGCAGCAGGCCCGGGGGCGTGGGCTCCGGCCGGTCCGCGTCGTGCAGCGCGCGGGCGAACAGGTTCAGCCGCGCGTCGCCCAGCGTCACCTCGGCGAAGCGGTCGTCGCCGCCGAGCGCGTGCTCCCGCACCGGCCCCAGCCCGGGCAGGGCCGCCAGCGTCGCGGCGGCCGCGTCGACGTCCGCGACCTTCGCCGCGACGTTGACGAGCCGCATCACGGGGTCGTCTCCTCGACGAACTCGAGCGTCTCGTAGAACGACGGCGGCAGCGCCGCGCGCGACGTCAGGCGCTCGATCGCCTGGTCGACGTGCCACTGCCCGCGCGCGACGGTGAAGACGCCGTGCCCGGGGCAGAGCGCGTCGACGCCCAGGCCGCCGAGCTTCGGCAGGTCCCGGCGGTAGTCGTCCAGGTTCGACGCCGGCAGGTTGACGAGCCCGATCCGGCCGGCGTGGAAGACGACGTCGCCGGTGAAGAGCGTCCGCCGCCCCTCGTGCTCCCACAGGAAGCAGGTCGAGTCGGGCGTGTGGCCCTCCACGACGATCGCCCGGAAGGTGGCGTCGCCGACCACGATCTCGTCGCCGTCGTCGACGAGGTGGTCGGGCTCGACGCACGGGAACGTCCAGCCTTCGGGGTACATGCCCAGGCCGACGTTGAACGGGATCCCCGGGTCGGTGCCCTGGGCGACGATCGGCGCGGCGACGCGCGGCATCCAGATCTCGCAGCCCCAGCGCTCGCGGAACGCCTTCAGGCCGGCGGTGTGCCCGTCGTGCGAGTGGGTGACGAGCACCGCCGCGATGCGCGCCGGATCGAGGCCGTCGGCCTGGACGTTGCGCTCGATCGCGTCGACGTCGAGCCCCCGGCCGGCGTCGACCAGCACGAGCGGGCCGCCGGCGTCGACCAGGAAGATGTTGCAGTCGAAGCGGTGCGACAGGCCGAACTGCTCCGAGCCGACCAGGTGCAGGCGCGGCGCGAGCCTCATGCGTCGGCCTCGCCGCGGAAGAGGTCGTGCCGGAGCACGACGCTGTCCTCCGGCAGGTCGAGAGCCCGCAGGCCCGCGGCGCCGTGCTGGTAGACCGGGTCGGCGGCCGACAGCGGCAGGGTGACCGGCTCGCCCGTCGCCGCGGAGCGGTACGCCGCGAGCACGACCTCGAGGTCGGCGCGGCCGTCGTCGACGGTCGGGCCCGTGTCGTCCGTGCCCCGCAGGCGCGCGACGAACGACGCGATCGCGCCGCGGTAGTACCAGTCCAGCGGCAGGACCTCCCACGTCAGCGGGTCCAGGCGCTGCTCCATCCGGCCCTGCGTCAGCGCGACGGCGGAGGCCGCGTTGTGCGGCGCGTTCAGCCCGCCCTCGTGGACGACCTTCAGCGCGCCCTCGGTGCCGAAGACCGTGGCGTTGCCGGTCGAGCCCCCGCCCCACGTCAGGCTGACGGACGCGTACGCGCCGGACGCCGTCTCCAGCAGCAGCGTCGCGTGGTCCTCGACGTCGCCGGCGCGCACGACCATGCGGTCGATGTGCGCCGTGACCTTCGTGAACGGCGCGCCGCCCAGGTACGCGCGCGCCAGGTAGATGACGTGGATGCCGTAGTCGATGAGGATGCCGCCGCCCGCGAGCGCCGAGCGCAGGCGCCAGCTCGTCGCGTTCTCGCCGCCGACGTCCGGGGCGAAGACGCCGATCGCGTTGACCGACGCGAACGTCGGGGTGCCGATGGCGCCCTCGCCGACCAGCTCGGTGACGCGCGCGTGGGACGGGAACCAGCGGAAGTTCTGCAGCATCCCGATCGGGGTGCCCGTGCGCTCCGCCGCGCCGATGATCAGGTCGGCCTCGCGCAGGTTCATCGCGAGCGGCTTGTCGCAGGCGATCGGGATCCCGGCGTCCGCGGCGGCGACGAGGATCTCGCAGTGCGTGTGGTGCGGGGTCGAGACGTCGACCATGTCGACGCCGCCGGCCGCGACGAGCTCGAGCGGGTCGGCGTAGCAGCGCTCGGCGGGGATCCCGAGCTCGCGCTGGGCCCGCTCGCGGGCGTCGGGCGACGGATCCGCGACGGCGACGATCTCGACGCCGTCGAGGGCGGCGTAGGAGGGGACCTTCAGGTCCCACGCGGCGAAGCCGGCGCCGATCAGGCCGACGCGGATGGGGGCGTTGCTCATGCCAGTGCACCTCTCGTGCGCTCGAGGCCCAGGGACGCCGAGACGTCGCGGGGCCGAAGGAAGTTCTCGATCTCGAGGGCCGCCCAGCCGGCGTAGCCCTCCTCGTGCAGCGCGCGGACGGCCGGGAGGACGTCGAGGACGCCGTCCCCGGGCAGCCGGAACGCGCGGGCGCCGGTGCGGCCGTCGGGCACGTACCCCAGGTCGGCCCGGCGCCGGACCAGGTCCTTCACGTGGACGTGGGTCGTGCGCGCCGCGTAGCGCCGGGCCGCGTCGGCCTCGTCGTCGGCGTACAGGGCGTAGTGCGCGGTGTCGAAGCAGAGCCCGGCGACCTCGGGGGCGACCAGGCCGAGCAGCTCGTCGATCTGGGCGGGGCCCTCCACGATCGTCGCCGCGTGGTGGTGGACCGCGAGCCGCACGCCCAGCGGGCCGGCGTCGGCGGCGAGCGCGTCGAGCAGGCCGGCCAGCTCGGCCAGCGTGCCGCGGCCCGGCGGAGGCGGCAGGATCGGGATGACGTCGGCGCCCAGGCGCGCGGCGAGCGTGGCGGTGCGCCGGTGGGCGTCCAGGGACGCCTCGTCGTGCAGGAACCCGCACATGACGGCCGCGACGCCGACGCCGGCGGCGGCGGCCGCGTCGACGAGCGCCCCGGGATCGTCCGTCCCGTCGAGCAGGCGGTGGGTGTGGTGCGGCTGCAGCTCCAGGCCCTGGCCGCCCGCGGCCCGCAGGTCGTCGAGGGCCGCGGGCAGCTCGCCCGGGGCGTACAGCACGGTGGTCAGCGCGAGGCGCATGGGGAGCCCTCCTTCGGGCGGTGCGGGTGGGTGCAAGACGGTCGGGGGCCGGCGGCGCGGCGGCCGCGGGGCGGCCGGCCGGACGGCGCGGCGGCGTGGCCCGGCCGCCGCGGGGCGGGCGTCACCGGGCGGCCCCCGCCGGGACGCCGCGGGCGGCGAGCAGGGCGACGAGCCGGTCGTGCGGCAGGGCCGGCCACAGGCGGCCCTCGCGGCCGACGAGGTCGCGGTTGGCGATCAGCGCGTCGAGCGTCGCCTCCTCCGTCGCCTGGACGACGGCCTCGTAGAACGGGTCGACCGCGCCCCACGGCAGGAAGTCGAGCCGCCCGAGCTCCGGCGTCCCGCTCGTGACGGGGTCGAACCCGAACGCCCCCGGGTTGGCCGTCGAGCAGGCGAGGAAGAGGTCGCCGGAGTAGTGCGATCCCGACGTTCCGGTGCGGGCCAGCCCGAGCGCGGCGCGCCGCGCCAGGGCCCGGCACTGCCCGGGCAGCAGCGGCGCGTCGGTGGCGACGACGACGATGACCGAGCCGGCGCCGGGCGGCGGCCCGTCGGGGTCGCGGTCCGCGGCGACGTCCTGCAGGTGCCGGCCGACGGGCACGCCGGCGACGACCAGCTCGGGCGACGCGCCGAAGTTGGCCTGCACGAAGACGCCGACGACGTGCTCGCGGTCGCCCGTCGTCACGACGCGCGACGCCGAGCCGGAGCCGCCCTTGAAGCCGTAGCAGACCATGCCGGTGCCGCCGCCGACGGACCCCGCCTCCAGCCGCCCGCCCCGCGCGCCGTCGAGCGCCGCGCGGACGACCTCGGGCGTGACGTGGCGGCCGTTGATGTCGTTGACGCGGCCGTCCCACGTCTCGGCGGCCACGGGCAGCAGCCAGCGCTCCGCGAGGGCCGGGAAGCGCTCGGCGGTCCACTCGATCGTCGCGCGGTGCGCCACCCCGACGGCGTGGCTGTTGGTGATCGTGATCGGCCCGGCGCAGGTGCCGGACTCGTCGACCCACGCGGCGCCGGTCATCTCGCCGTTGCCGTTGAGCACCGCGACGCCGGCGGCGCACGGGTCGCCCGGCGCGTCGCGGCCGCGCGGATGGATCGCCGTGACGCCCGTGCGGACGTCGTCGCCCTCGATCAGGGTCGCGTAGCCGACCTCGAGGCCGGGCACGTCGGTGATCGCGTCGTGCGGGCCGGGACGACCGTCGAGGGGCAGGCGGAGCCCGCGGGGGCGGACGGCCCCCGACGGCGTGTGCGTCCACGCCGCGGGGACGACGCTCGGGGGAGAGGGCGCCGGGGTCGGCGCCGAGGGCTGCGAGGGGGTCATCGGACAGGCCTGTAATCGATTGCAGCGCGAGCGTACCAGCGAACCCGTCTGCGGGCCAGCCCTCGTCGCCCGCGCGCCGGCGACCGCGGCGCAGGCCGGGGGCCCGGCCGGCGCTCGCGGCCGCCCCCGCGGGAGGACGGCCCCCGGGTCCTCCCCGGCCGGGATGCGGAACGCCGCCGCCGGGTACCCGCAGGGGGACCGTCCCCCAACCGACCGAAGGGCACCGCATGACCGACACCTCCTCCTCCCGCCTCGCCGGCCCCAAGCCCGCCTTCCGCGCCTCGGAGGAGCTGGCGGGCCGGCTCCAGCGCGTGCACGTCGACCTGATCGACCTGCACATCCAGGGCAAGCAGGCGCACTGGAACGTGGTGGGCCGCAACTTCCGCGACCTGCACCTGCAGCTCGACGAGATCATCGAGGCCGCCCGCACCTTCTCGGACGACCTGGCCGAGCGGATGCGCGCGCTCTACGTCACGCCGGACGGCCGGGCCGCGGCCGTCGCCGAGCAGTCGTCGCTGCCGGCGTTCCCGTCGGGCGAGGTCGACACGTCCGAGACGGTCGACCTGATCGTCGAGCGCCTCTACGCGGTGTGCGGCACGATCCGCGAGGTCCACGACGCCGTGGACGAGGCGGACCCGACGACGGCCGACCTGTTCCACTCCTTCCTGGAGAAGCTGGAGCAGTTCGCCTGGATGGTCGGCGCGGAGAACCGCGTGGCCGAGAAGACCGAGCCGCGCCCGGTCCACGAGTAGCCGGCGCTGGCGGCGCCCCGACGGGCGCCGCCGCCCCGCCCGGCGCGGGCGGCCGTCCCGGTCCGGCGCCGCGGTGCGCGGGCGGGCCGGCCGGTCAGTCCAGGACCGCGGGCACCTCGGGGTACGCGCCGTAGTCGCGGGCGCGCGAGCCGCGGCGCTGGCGCTCGATCGCGTGCATGCCCCGCTCCGTCCACGGCGCGGGCCGCCGCCGCGTGGCGAGCGCCCACGGCAGGCCGCGCAGCGCCAGCGCCACGCCGCGCGCCGTCTCCGTCCGCGGCCCCGACGCGCGGACCAGGTGCGCGCTCCACGACAGCGCCGTGGGCCACGGCCGCCGCCGCCACAGGAACCACAGCGCGTTGCGCAGCCCCAGGGCGCGCACCTCGCCGCGGCGCTCGCCCTCGGGGTGGTGGTGCACGACGAGCTCGGGGACGTAGCGCATCGCCCACCCGGCGGTGACCAGCTCGGTGCCGACGAGCTCCTCCTCGCCGCCGACGACGAGCCGCTCCTCGAAGCCGCCGACGTCGACGAACGCGCGCCGGCGCACGGCCGAGGCGCCGCCCATGAACGACACGAGCGGGTGTCCCGGAAGCTCGGGGTCCCACGGCAGCGGGCTCGCCGCCATCTCGTCCGAGATCGGGTCGACCCGCCCGTCCTCCCCCACGAGGATCCGGGCGGTCACGAGCCCCAGCTCGGGATGGGCGTCGAACAGGTCGGCGGCCGCGTCGAGCGTGCCGGGCGCCCACCACGAGTCCGCGTCCGCGAACGCGACGTACGGGGTGCGGGCCAGCCGGACGCCGGCGTTGCGGGCGACCGGTCCGCGGCGCTCCCGGAGCCGCACGACCGTCACGTCGGGGTGCGCCGCCTGGACGTGCGCCGCCGTGCCGTCCTGCGACGCGTCGTCCACGACGATCACCGGCGGCCGCTCCGGCAGGGCGGCGAGCTCCGCCAGCGTCCGCTCCAGCTGGTGCCAGCCGTTGCGCGCGGCGATGACGACGGTGGTGCGCTCGCCCGGCCGCACGGGACGCCCCGCCCGCAGCTCGTGCGGCGGCAGCGGCGGCAGGCCCGCGGGCGAGCGCGCCGCGTTCTGGGCGTCGAGGTCGCGCAGCCGCGACTCGAGGGCCGCCGACGGCGCGCGGCGGGTGGCGAGCGCCCACGGCAGGCCGGCGACCGCCTGGCGCAGCCCGTCGCGGACGTGCTCGTCGCGCCGGGCCTGGCGCGCGACGCCCACGGTCGCGCGCAGGGCGGTGCCCACGGGTCGGCGACGCCACGTCGTCCACAGGTCGTTGCGGGTGGTTCGGGCCCGCCGCGGCCCAGGGTGCCGGGCGGCGTCGGGGAGGTGCCGGGCCAGGACGTCCGCGGCGTACGCGCCGCGCCAGCCCGCCGCGGCCAGGTCGATCGCGACGGGCGCCTCCTCGCCGCCGATCCCGTAGCGGCGCGGGAAGCCGCCGACGGCCAGGAAGGCGTCCCGCCGCACGACGGCGGCGCACGCGAGGAAGCCGAGGATCTCGGGCCCGGCGGGGGCGCGGCCGAGCGGGCTGCGCGCCATCAGGTCGCAGACGGGATCCAGGCGTTGGTCGTCGCCGACGAGGATGCGGCCGTTCAGCAGCGCCAGCCGCGGGTCGGCGGCGAAGTGCTCCGCGGCCCGGTCGAGCGCGCCGGGCAGGAACCACGAGTCGTCGTCGCAGAACGCCACGAGCGGCGTGCGGGCCTCGCGCGCCCCGGCGTTGCGCGCGGCGGCGCCGGCGTTGTGGCGCAGGCGGACGAGGGTGACGCCGTCGTGACGCCGGGCCACGCGCGCGGTCTCGTCGTCCGCGGAGGCGTCGTCGCAGACGATGACCGCCACGCCGGGCGAGGCGTCGCGCAGCGCGGTGAGCGTCGCGTCCAGGCGCGCGGCGCGGCCGCGGGTGGCGATGACGACGGTGACGTCGGTGGCGGCGCGTCCGCCGGCGGCGGGCGCCGCCCCGGCCCGCGGATCGGCGGCCGCGGACCGGCCCGCCCGGGGCGGGCCGTCGGCGCGGGCCGCGTCGGGAACGGCGACCGGCTCCGCCGGGGCGGTCTCCGGCAGGGTCGTCGCGTCCGTCACGAGCGCGACACGAACTTCGCGAACGTGGAGTCGCTGCCGTCGGCCTTCTGCTCCTGGTAGAGCAGCGCCAGGCCCTCCTCCTCGAACTTCGCGAAGAAGTCCTCCCAGGAGATCCGCTCGAGCCGGTCGCTGTCGCCCCCGGGGAAGTCGATGCGCAGCACGCCCGGCTCGCCGCCCTCCTCCGTCGCCTTGACGGTGGCGGGCTTGCCGTCGTGCTCCTCCACCCAGCGCCTGATCTCGTCGTGATCCGTCGTCGTCTTCGAGGTGCTGCCGGACATGGGTCGCCTCCGGGTCGGGGAACGGGGTCGCCCGCTGCCTACCCGGTCGGGCCGCCGGGGATGCGCCGCCGCGACGGGCTCAGAACATCCCGAGCCCGAACCCGTCCACGCGGGTCGTGCCGTCGGCGAACCGGTAGATCGTGCGGCTGCGGCCGCTCGCGAACGTGCCGTCGACGACGGCGAGGAACGCGTGGGCCGGCCCGGTCGGTCGCACCGTGCGGATGTCGCGCGGCGTCTTCAGGGTGATGGCGACGACGTCGTCGCGCACGCGGCCGCCGAAGTACGTCAGCCCCGGCAGGGTGCGGCGGGTGACGTGGTCCGGCTCGCGCTCGCCGACGACGTCGTCCGGCTCGCCGCCCATGTCCCCGCCGCCCGAGTGGACGACCGCCGGCATGCGCCGGGTCAGCCGCGGCGGTCGGCGGGCGCAGCCCCGATCCATCCGGCGCACCTCGGCGGCGGTCGTCTCCGCGAACGTGCCGAGCCCGAAGGTGATCCGGCCGACGCGGCCCTCGACGACCCGTCCGACCGGCCCGACGCACCAGCCCCGCGGGCCCCGGACCGTCGGCAGCGCGAAGGGCACGCCCCCGCCGGGAGCCGGCGCCCGGACGCCGATGCGCGCCGGGACGGACCGCCGACGGACGACGCGCGTCCGCGCCGCGCGGTCGCCGGGGTAGCGGAGGGACACGGCGATCCCGCGACGCGCCGCGGCGGGTCGGGCGACCCGCAGGATGGCGCCGTCGGGTCCGCCGGCCGCGCCGCGTTCCTCCCGGCCGCCGATGCTCGTCCGCACGTCGCGCGCCGCCGGGCCGACGAGCCCCCACAGCACGGTGGCGCCCAGGCGCGGACGCTCGTCGTCGATGCCGGTGATCGCGGTCAGCGCATCGACGTGCGGGTCGCCCCGCAGGTCGGGGCGCCGCGAGCCGCACCACGCGGGTGCCGCGAACAGGCTCGGGCGGACCGGCCGGAACGTGCCGGCTCCGTCGAGCCAGCCGAACCGCCCCCGGTGGAGACGCCCGAGCTGCACGCAGCGGCTCGTCCCGATGGTCACCAGCCGGCCGTGCCGCCGGGGGTCGTGGAAGGTGCGGTCAGCGCGGAACACGCGGACCGCCCAGTCGGGACCGCCGAGCGGATCCGCCGCTCGGGCCTCGATCCGCGGGGTGCCGTGGACCCGCAGCAGCAGGCGTCCGGGCTCGCGCGGCTCGGGGCGCGCGGCCGCCGTCCGCAGCACGGCGCCCGGCCGGGCGGCGCGCTGCGCGGCGCCGGTCGCGCGGTCCGCGGCGCGGGTGGCGGGCAGCAGCAGCGCGGCCAGGCCGCCGGCGACGACGCCGACGAGCAGCGCCACGAGGAGCAGCCGCACCAGCGGCCGGCGGGCGGGAGCGGTCACTTGCGACCTCCGTGGATCGGGAGCGGCACCGGGTGCCGCACGAGGTTGGTGTCGCCGCGGTACGTGCGCGTCCGACCGTCGCGCAGCTCGACCCGCACGCGCAGGTCGGCAGGATCGACGTCCCCGGGGAGGACCGCCAGGATGTTCCACGCGCGCCGCTGGAGGGCCGGCTGCGGGGGCGCCCCGGGGCGCAGCACCGTCACGCGCCGCACGTCCTCGCCCGCGGAGCCCCAGACCGCGGTGCGCGCCGGCGCGCCCCGCCAGCTCGAGCTCCACCCGAACGGACCGGGGACCGGGCGCCGGCCCGCCAGGCGGCGCACCGCGAAGGCGACGCCGTACGGGTGGTCGTTCGCAGCGCGCAGGGCGCCGCAGACCACCGGGCTGCGCGGCGCTCGGGGGTCTTGGCGGGCCCAGGAGAACGACGCGCAGCTCCGCCCGTCGTCCGAGAAGCTCGTCCCCTGCGCCCGCCACGCCCGTCCGCCCTCGGGGTCCAGCACGAGCGTCGGATCCCAGCCCAGGTCCTCGCGCTGCGTGCGGCCGTCGGCGAACCGCAGGCGCACCCGCAGCCCCAGGTCCTCGGGGTAGCCCCGGAGCACGGCCGCGAACGCGCCGGCCTGCGGGTCGACGGCCGCCCGCGTCGTGCCGCCCGCGGTCTCCACGTCGACCCGGCGGAGGTCCCGGCCGGCGACCCCGTTGACGACCGTCCGCACCTCGCGCGGCGTCCGGCCGTCGAAGACCCGGGCGCCGAGCAGGCTGGCCGTGCCGCGCTGCTCCTGCCCGCACGAGTCGGCGATGCCGTCGGCCAGCGGGCGGAAGCGCCGGTCCAGGCCGACGATGCCGAAGTCGCCGTCCTGCACCTGGCCGACCGTGCTGCACAGGTAGCCCGTGTCGCTGCGGGCGATCCGCAGGGTCCACGGCGGCGCGTCGCCCGCGGGATCGGCCACGCGCAGGGACGCGACCCGGCCGCTGCCGGGCACGGGCGTCTGCTCGCGCGGCACGTCGGCCGCGTCCGGCGCCGGGATGACGCTGCCGCGCAGCGCGTACAGGGTGCCGGCGCCCGCCGCCGCGGCCGTCGCCCCCGTCAGGGCCACCGCGGCGACGACGGTGCGCAGGGACCACGGCCCCCACGGTCCGCCCCGCCGACGGGACGCCGCCGGCAGTCGCCCCTCGGCGCGCCGCCGGGCCGCCGCCACCAGGTCGCGCTCGAGCCCGTCGATGAAGTCGCTCATCGCCCCGCTCCCCTCAGCTGTCCCCGCAGCACGCGGAGCCCGCGGCTGACCCGCTGCCGCACGACCGCCTCCGACACCGCGAGCGTCGCCGCGATCTCGCCGTAGTCGCGCTCCTGCACCACCCGGGCCACCAGCGCCTCCCGCTGCTCCTCGGGCAGCCCCTCCACGAGCGCCGCGACGTCGTCGCCCTCGTGCGAGAGCAGGTCGTCGATGCGCGCCAGGTCGTCGTCGGTCAGCGCGCGCGGCAGGATGCCGAGGCGCCGACGGGCCCGGTCCTCGACCTGCCCGCGCCGCACCGCGTCGACGAGCGCGTTGCTCGCGATGGAGAAGAGCCAGCCGCGCACGTGGCCGCGCGCCTCGTCGTACGCGTCGAGGCGCTCGAGGACCGTCGCGAACGTCTCGGCGCAGATGTCGGCCGCAAGCTCGGGGCGGCCCGTCCGCCGCACGAGGTACGCCAGCAGCGGCCGCACGTGGCGGCGGTACAGGACGCCGAACGCCTCGGGCTCGGTCCGTGAGGCCGCGAGGAGCTCCTCGTCGGTGCGGCGGTCGGGTGGCACGTGAGTACTACGCGGACCCCGCCGCCCGTGTGACCGGACCGCCCGCGCCCGGCCCGCTCAGGCGCCCGCGGCCAGCGCCGCGCCGTCCGCCGCGTGGTCCGCGGCGGTCAGCGCGCGAGGCAGCGACTCGCCGGCCGTGACGTACGCCTCCATCCGGTCGAGCCACGCGGCATCGGTCTGCGCCCCGAGCGCCTCGAGGGCCACGGTGCGCAGGCCGCCGAGCGCGGTCCACGGGCCGCGCTCGACCCGCGCGGCGTACGTGTGCAGGCCGCCGATCCGCTCGACCTGCAGGACGCGCCCGTCCGGCGCGTGGAAGCGCACGGTCAGGCCTCCGGGCCGCGTCGCGCGCGACCGAGGGCGGGACGGGGGCGCGCGGCCGGGACGCCGGCGCGCAGGGACGGGACGACGGGACGCATGCCTGTAGTACGGGCGAGGCGCCCCGCGTGTGACCGCTCGCCGGCGAAAACCTCGACGCGACGGCGCCGGACCCGCCACACTGCGCGGACAGCTACCTGCCTCGATCGTCGTCGCAGGGGCCCGAGCCCGACCCGGAGTTCCCGCGACATGCACACCCTGAGCAGCCCGCCGCCGGCGAGCCGCGCCGCCGCGTCTCGCCCGCCCAAGCACGACTGGAAGGCGGCGGTCGCGCCGTACGCGCAGCCCGACGTGCGCCGCAGCGTCCTCGACGTCCTCACGTCGATCGTCCCGTACGTGCTCGGGTTCGTGGGGATGTACCTGCTGCTCGACGTCTCGTACTGGCTGACGCTGCTCGCCGCGATCCCCACCGCCGGCTTCCTGCTGCGCACCTACATCGTCTTCCACGACTGCGCGCACGGCAACTTCCTGCCGAGCAAGCGCGGCAACCATGTGCTGGGCGTGGCCGCGGCGCTCCTGGTCTACACGCCGTTCTCGGCGTGGCGCCACAGCCACGCGGTGCATCACGCGACCGCCGGCGACCTGGACCGCCGCGGCGAGGGCGACGTGCCGACGATGACGGTGGAGGAGTACCGCAACGCGTCGTGGGGCGCCCGGACGGTCTACCGCCTGACGCGCAACCCGATCGTCATGCTCGGCCTGGGCCCGATCGTCGCGCTCGTCATCGAGCCGCGGATCTGGCGGAAGGGCCAGCGCCCCCGCATCCGCCGCAGCATCATCGCGACGAACCTCGTCCTCGTCGCGAAGGTCGCCGTCCTGTGCGTGCTCATGGGCTGGCAGGAGTTCCTGCTCGTCCAGATGCCGCTCGTGTGGCTGGCCGGCGGCGCCGGCGTGTGGCTCTTCTACGTGCAGCACCAGTTCGAGGACGCGTACTGGGAGAACACCGGCGAGTGGGACTACGCCGACGCCGCGCTGCAGGGCAGCTCGTACCTGCGCCTGCCGCAGCCGCTGCAGTGGTTCACGGGCAACATCGGGCTGCACCACGTGCACCACCTGAGCGCCCGGATCCCGAACTACCGCCTGCAGGCGGCGCACGACGACCTGGCCGTCTTCCACGGCGTGCCGGTGCTGACCGTCCGCGACGGCATCCGGTCCATGCGCCTGAAGCTGTGGTGCCCGGTGCGCGGGCGCCTGGTGACCTGGCGCGAGGCCGCCCAGGCGCCCGCGGCCGCCGCTCAGCCGGCGTAGAGCGCGTCGACGGTCGCCGCGTACTTCGCGGCGATCGGCTTCCGCTTCAGCTTCATCGTCGGCGTCAGCTCGTCGCCGCCCGGCAGCCAGTCGTGGCGCAACAGCTCGAAGCGCTTGACCTGCTCGACGCGGGACAGGCGCGCGTTCGCCTCCTCGATCGCCGCCGCGACGGCCTCGCGCACCGCGGGCTCCTCCGCGAGCGCCGCGGGGTCGGTCGCCGCGATCCCGTGCGCCGCCGCCCAGACCGGGGCCACGTCGGGGTCGAGGACGACGAGCGCGACGTTGTAGGGGCGCCGGTCGCCGAAGACGCAGACCTGGCCGATCAGGCCGTGCGCGGCCTTCAGCGTCGCCTCGATGTTCGCCGGCGACATGTTCTTGCCCGCCGCGTTGATGATCAGCTCCTTCTTGCGGTCCACGATCCGCAGGAACCCGTCGTCGTCGAACGTGCCGACGTCGCCCGTGGCGTACCACCCGTCGTCGCGCAGCACCTCGGCCGTCGCGTCCGGCCGGTTGCGGTAGCGCTCCATCAGCATCGAGCCGCGCAGCTCGACCTCGCCGTCCTCGGCCAGCCGCAGCTCGACGCCCGGCAGCGGCGGACCGACGGTGCCGAGCTTCGCGCGGCCCGGGCGGTTCATCGCGCCGCACGCGCACGCCTCGGTCATGCCCCAGATCTCGCCGACCTCCAGGCCGATGGCGTGCAGCGTCTCCAGGGTCTCGAGCGGGACGGGGGCCGCACCCACGCCGAGGGCCTGCGCCCGGTCCAGGCCGAGCGCCGCGCGCATCGGCGCGAACAGCCGCTCCTCGGCCTGCGCGACCGCGGCCGCGAGCTCGTCGGGCACCGGGTCGCCGGCCTGCCGCAGCCGCACCGCGCGCACGGCCGCGCCCATCGCCGCCTGCGCCATCCCCCGCGCCTCGTCCGGCAGCGCGCCGAGCTTCGCCTCGATGCCCGCGACGAACTTCTCCCACACCCGCGGCACCGCGAAGAAGTACGTCGGCCGCAGCACGGGCAGCGCCTGCGCGATCCGCTTGGGATCCGGCAGGGCCGCGATCTCGAGCTGCTGCAGGAGCGGGATGTACAGGTTGGCCCCGCGCTCGGCGATGTGCGCGGTCGGCAGCCACGAGATCACGCGGCCGCCCGGCTCCAGGCCCAGCTCCTGCACGATGCCGCTCATCGCCGCCACGATCGCCCGGTGGGTCAGCTCGACGCCCTTCGGCGGCCCCGTGGTGCCGGACGTGTAGATCAGGGTGATCAGGTCGTCCTCGGTCACCGCGTCCTCGTGCGGCGCGACGTCGAAGCCCTCCGGCGCGGACGCCTCGAGCGCGTCCAGCGTCATGCCGCCCGCGGGCGCCTCGCCGTCGACGACGACGATCCGCGGCGGGTCGGCCAGCCCCTCCGCCGCCCGCAGCAGGCCGGGCAGCAGCGCCTGCTCCGTCATGACGAGCCGCAGGCCCGCGTCCTGGATCACGTACGCGATCTGCTCGGGCGGCAGCGTCTGGTAGAGCGAGACGGGCACGGCGCCCAGGCGGACCGCCGCCAGGTCGAGCACGTGGAACTCGGGCCGGTTGTGCAGCAGCAGCCCGACGGTGTCGCCGTGGCGGACGCCGAGCCCGTGGAGCGCGCCGGCCAGGCGGGCGGTGCGCTCGTGGGCCCCGCTCCAGCTGTGCACCGTCTGCCCCGCCTCGTCGAGCAGGAACGGCGCGTCGCCCCGGGCCTGCACCGCGCGGGCGAACGCGGCGACGATCGTCGGCGGGCGGTCCGCCGGCGTCGGCGGGCCGGCGACGTACGGGGTGGCCTGACTGCTCACGGGTGCTCCTCGGGCGATCGACGGGCCTGGCTGGACGGCCAACCAGAGTCCCGCGACCATAGCGCCTGCCCGCCAGCGCGTGTGCGAAGGATCACACGACCGCCGACACGGCGCCCGGGACCGCCGCCCGCCGTTCGCGCGGACGTTGACGGGGTACGTGCGGGGCATGACCGCATCGGACGACGACCGCACCACGGGCGGGCTCGCCGGGAAGCTGATCGGCAAGGCCAAGCAGGCCGCCGGTGGCCTGACCGGCAACGAGCAGCTCGAACGCGAGGGACGCCTGCAGGAGACCGCCGCCGACCAGGCGCGCGACGCCGCCGAGGAGCAGGCGGCCGCCCGCCAGCGCGAGCAGGAGGCGCAGACGGAGCAGGAGCGCATCGCGCTGGAGCGCCGCCGCGCCGAGCTGCAGGCGGAGGAGACCGCCGAGGCGCGCGAGCAGCGCATCGCGGCCGAGGAGGCCGAGCAGAAGCGCCGCGCCGAGGAGCGCGAGGCCGCCCGCCGCGAGGCCGCCGACCGCGTGGCCCAGCAGGGCGGCCGACAGGCCGCCGCCGCCGACCAGGCCGCGGTGCGGGAGCGCACCGACGGCCTGAGCGACGCGCAGCGGCTGGAGGAGGAGGCGCGCCTCGCCGAGGCGCGCGCGAACGCGCTGGACCCGGAGGACGACCGATGAAGCTGCTGCAGATCCCCGGCGCCGCCGTGCGCACGTACGTGAAGGTCGCGCGCGTGCCGTTCGACGTCGCCATGAAGGTCGCCGGCCGCGGCGGCGGGACGACCGTCGACCGCGCCGACGGCGCCGTGAAGACCGCCGCGGGCGCGATCCTGGGCGACGACGAGCTGCGGGCCGAGGGCCGCCGCCGCACGACCGCCGCGGACGAGCGCGACCAGGCGCAGGCGCTCCGCGAGGAGGCCGACGCCCGCCGCGAGGAGGCCGAGCGGGCCGCACGGGAGCAGGCCGCGGAGGCCGACCGTCGACGGGAGCAGGCCGCGGAGCAGGCCGCCGCCAAGCGCGAGGAGGCCGCGGCCGCGAAGCAGCGCGAGCAGGCGAAGGCGGAGCGCGAGGCCGCGAAGCGCGAGGCGCAGGCCGCGAAGGAGGAGGCCGACCGCAAGGAGGCCGCAGAGGCCCGGGCCCGCAAGGAGGAGCTCGCGCAGCTCGAGGCGCAGGAGGAGGCCCTGGACCAGCGCGAGGAGGCCCTCGCCGCGAAGGACGAGGCGCAGCGCCTGGAGGACGCCGCCGCCCGCGCGAAGGCGGAGCGCAAGACGGACGACTGAGGCCGGCCGGCTGCGGCGGACCCGTTCGGGGCCGCCGCGTCGCCGCGGCTACGCCGGGTCGGCCGGCGCGTCCGACAGGACCAGGATGATCCCGGTCAGGTCCGGGTCCTGGCTCGTGTCGCTGAGCACGGCGACCACGCCCCGGTCCACGACCTCGCCGACGGCCTCGCTCAGCAGCGGGGCGATCATGTCGCCGAACGCGCGGCGCTGGTCCCGGACGGCGGTGCCCTGCCCCTTCGCCCACAGGCTGCCCTCGACGACGGAGAACCCGCCGCGCAGGAGCACGAAGACGGCGTCGCCGGTGTAGTGCACCTTGAGCGACTCCGGCCCCTTGCCGTAGTGCGTCTTGTACGCCGAGGCGACGGCGTTGGCGATGCGCGCGGTGGCGGACGGCTCCCGCCGCTCCGGCGCGTCCCCGGTGATCTCGACGGACTCGTCCACGACGGGAACTGTAGCCGTCCGCGGGACCGCCGCGATGGCGTCGCCCGCTTCACCGTCCGCGCTTGCGCAGCCGGCGCAGCTCCTCCCACGGCCGGGTGTTCGCCACGTCGTCCGCCGTCAGCCACGCGCGCCGCGCGGTCGCGACGCCCCAGCGCAGGTTCGGCAGCGTGTCGGGGCCGTGCGCGTCGGAGTCGATCGTCAGCAGCACGCCCGCGTCGCGCGCCGCCCGCGCGTGCACGTCGTGCAGGTCGCGGCGGGCCGGCGAGGCGTTGATCTCGAGGAAGGTGCCCGTGCGCCGGGCGGCGTCGATCATGGCGTCGACGTCCAGGTCGTACGGCGTCCGGCGCTCGATCAGGCGGCCGGTCGGGTGGGCGATGACGTCGACGAGCGGGTGCTCGCAGGCCGCGACGATGCGCGCCGTCGGGTCGTGGCCGAACGCGGTGTGGACGGACGCCACCACCCAGTCCAGCTCGGCCAGCAGGTCGTCGGCGTAGTCCAGGCTCCCGTCCAGGCCGATGTTCACCTCGGACCCGGCCAGCACGGTGATGCCGTCGAGCTCCTCGTCCACGGCGCGGACCTCGGCGATGATCTCGCGCAGCTCGTCGGGCTGGACGTCGTCGCCGAACCCGTGCGACGCGGAGTGGTCGGTGATCGCGATGTACTCGTGCCCCAGCTCGCGGGCGGCGAGCGCCATGTCGCGCACGGTCTTGCGGCCGTCGCTGTGCGTCGTGTGCATGTGCAGGTCGCCGCGCAGGTCGTCCGGCTCGATCAGCCGCGGCACCGCGTCCAGCGCCAGCTCGCCGCGGTCCTCGCGCAGCTCCGGCGGGATCCACGGCAGGCCCAGGCGCGCGTAGACCTCCTCCTCGGTCGCGAAGCGCTCCGTGCGGCCCGTCTCGTCGTCGAGGATCCCGTACTCGGAGACGTGCAGGCCGCGCTTGACCGCCGCCTCGCGGATGGCGACGTTGTGCGCCTTGCTGCCCGTGAAGTGCTGCAGCAGGTTGCCAAACTGGTCGGGGGCGACGACCCGCAGGTCGACGGCCATGCCGGAGTGCAGCACGCCGTGCGCGCCGTTGGGGCCGGACGAGGCGACCTCGGCCACCAGGTCGGAGTCGGCGAAGACGCGCACCAGCCCGGCGGCGTCGTCGGCGGTGGCGATGATGTCGAGGTCGTGGACGGAGTCGGCCTGCCGGCGCGCCGAGCCGGCGACCTCGACGCGGTGCACCCCGGCGGCCTTGCCCTTCTCGCGCAGCTCCGTGACCAGCGTCTCCGCCACGGGCAGGGCGCGCGAGAGCAGCTCGCGCTTCGGGGCGTCGACGTCGTCGCCCGCGGCATCCAGCAGGGCCAGCAGCTTCGCCTCGGTCTTCGCGCCGAACCCCTGCAGGTCGGCGACGCGGTGCTGCTCGATCGCGGCGCGCAGGGCGGCGGGGCCGTCGACGCCGAGGGCGTCGTGCAGCTTCCGGGCCCGCTTGGGCCCCAGCCCCGGCAGGCGGGTCAGGACGAGCAGGCCGGCGGGGTACTTCGCGCGCAGCTTCTCGAGCGCCGGGATCTCGCCCGTCTCGATCAGCGCGACGAGCTTCTCCTCGAGCGTCTTGCCGATGCCCGGGAGCGTCGTGACGGTGCCGGCGCGGGTCATGCCGGCGACCGAGCGCGGCGCGTCCCGCACGGCCTTCGCGGCGTTGCGGTAGGCGAGCACGCGGTGGACGACGGCGCCGTCGAGCTCGTAGCGGTCGGCCAGCTCCTCGAAGAGCTCGGCGATCGCGGGGTTCGACGGGTCCTTGGGCGCGGGGGCGTCGTCGGCCATGCGCCGACCCTACGCGGTCGGCGCGGGCCGCCCGGGCGGCCCGCCGTCCACCGGCGCGCGGTGGGCGGCGGACGGGGTGGCTACTGCGCCACGGGGACCTTCGTCGCCGGGTCGCCGTCGACCGCGGCCGCGAGCTGCGGGACCACCTGGTCGAGCAGGAACGGCCGGCTGAGCGGGCTGTTGTAGCCGAGCGCGCCGGCGAAGTCGCTGTCGGCGGTCACCTGGATGACGCGGCCCTCCTTCGCGACCTTCAGGCGCCGGAACAGCTCGTCCTCGGAGAGCTTGCGGGTGCCGTCCGTGATGAGCACGAGGACGTCGTGGTCCAGCACGTCCAGGCGCTCGCTGCTGATGCTCTCCTGCCCCGCGTCCTTCGGCGTCTCGAAGCCCAGGTCGGTGAAGAACCGCTGGCGCAGGTCGTCGTCGGCGAGCGAGAAGACGCTCTTGCCGCTCTCGAAGGCGACGGTCAGCTCCTTGCCGGCGAACTCCGGGTGCTCCTTGCGGGCCGTCGCGAACCGGGCGTTCACGTCCGCCACGATCCTCTTCGCCTGGGCCTCGCGGCCGAGCGCGCGGCCGGTCAGCAGCATCTGCTGGTCCCACGGCGCGCCGCCGGGGGGCGCGTCCTTCGGCTGCACGACCGTCGGCGCGATCTTGGCGAGCTTGCCGTACGTCGTCTCGTCGACGAACGAGTAGACGCCCAGGATCAGGTCGGGCCGGGCCGCCGCGACCTTCTCGAGCGACACCTCCGAGCTGCCGACGAGCGCCGGCTTCGGGTCGTTCGCCCCAGGCGCCCACTTCCGGTGCAGGTAGTCGAACGCGCCGAGCGACTCGCGGATCGCCACCGGCTTGACGCCGAGCGCCAGGACGAAGTCCTGCTCGTTGAAGCCGATCGCCGCCACGCGCGTCGGCGGCCGCTCGATCTTCGCGGTGCCGTAGGCGTCGGTGATGGTGACGGGGAAGGCCCCGGCGGCGGCCGTCGTGGTGCCCGCGGAGGAGGCGTCGTCGTCGGACCCGCCGCACGCGGCGAGGACCACGGCCGAGGCGAGGACCGCGCACAGGGACCAGATTCGCATGAGGGCACCCTAAACCACGGTGCCGGGCGGTGGCCCGTGGTCTTCGGGCGCCCGAAGACGACGTCCGCCGCCCGGGAGGGCGGCGGACGAGCCACAGGGGTGCGGACGGAGCGCTACCCGGCGGCGGTCGCCGCGGCCGGCGCGCGGAACGTGACCTCGGCGCCGTCGGGATGGATCTGCGTGCCGGCGGTCCCGTCGACGAGCTCGGCGAGGTCCTCCAGCCGGCCGATGGCCGCCCGGCGGCCCGTCGCGGCGACGAACCGCGCGACGGCCTCGACCTTCGGGCCCATCGACCCGCCGGGGAAGCCCTGCTCGCGCAGCCACGTCGGCGTGGCGGTCGCGACCGCGCGCTCGTCGGGGGTGCCCCAGTCCAGGTACACCGCGTCCACGTCGGTCGCCAGCACCAGGACGTCGGCGTCCAGGTCGGCGGCCAGCAGGGCCGACGCCAGGTCCTTGTCGATGACCGCCTCGACGCCGCGCTCGCCGTGCTCGTCCTCGACGACCGGCACGCCGCCGCCACCCGCGCAGACGACGATGAAGTCGCCGTCCACGAGGCGCCGGATCGCCGGCAGCTGGACGATGCGCTTGGGGTCGGGCGACGCCACGACCCGTCGCCACCACTTGCCGTCCGGCGCGATGCTCCAGCCGCGCTCGGCCGCCAGGGCGCGGGCGCGCTCCTCGGAGTAGACCGGGCCGATGAACTTCGTCGGGCGGTCGAACGCCGGGTCGTCGGCGTCGACGAGCGTGCGGGTGATGACCGTGACGGTGTCGCGGTCCTCGATCGCGTTGTCGAGGGCGAGCTCGACGACGTAGCCGATCTGTCCCTCGCTCTCGGCGTCCAGGACGTCGAGCGGGTACGGCTCGCCCTGGTCGCCGTAGGCGTCCTCCTTCAGGGCGAGCAGGCCCACCTGCGGGCCGTTGCCGTGCGTCACGACGAGGCGCGATCGGGCGCTCACGGGCCCGAGGATGGCGGCCGCCTCCTGGGCGGCGGAGAGCTGGTTGGCAGCCGTGGCGGGCTCGCCGCGCCGCAGGAGCGCGTTCCCGCCGAGGGCTGCGACGACGAGGGGTGCAGACCCGTTCTCAGACATGAGCCGATCATGGCGCCGCGCCCCTCCTCGCCGTCCCGTAGTTCCCCGTACAGGTAGGTCGGGCATCCCCAGATGCGGGCAGATCCGTCCGGTGCGACCGTGATGTCACCGCCCCGACGGCGGCGCCGAAACCGGCCTCAGGAGCCCCCCGCTCATGCCTCAGGACATCCCGCAGAACCAGCCCGCGACGGAGCCCGCCTCCGTCGCGCCGGCTCCCGACGACACGCCGCCGGACGAGCCGAAGCCACGACGATTCCCGACCGCCTTCACGATCCTCACGGGCGTCCTGCTCGTCGTGTGGGCGCTCTCGTTCGTCATCCCGTCCGGCTCGTACGACACGAACCCGAAGACGGGCGGCCCGCAGCCGGGCACCTACCACAAGATCGACGTCGACAAGTCGCTCCCGCACCAGTTCTACAAGCTGTGGAACGCCCCCTCGAACGGCCTGTACGGCATCGAGAACGAGAACGGCAACGTCTCCGTCGACAACAGCGGCACGCTCTACGGCTCGGCGCAGATCTTCCTCTTCGTCCTCGCCATCGGCTCGTTCATCACCGTCACGATGAAGACGGGGGCCATCCAGACCGGCATCGGGCGCCTGGCGCTCAGATTCCGACGAAGCCCCTCCATCCTGATCATCGTCCTGATGACCGTGTTCGCCCTGGGCGGCACCGCGGAGGGCATGTGGGAGGAGACGCTGGGCTTCTTCGTCCTGCTCGTCCCCTTGACGTTGGCGCTGGGCTACGACCGCATGGTCGGCGCATCGATCATCTTCCTCGGGTGCGGTGCGGGCGTGCTCGCGTCCACCGTCAACCCGTTCGCCACCGGCGTCGCGTCCGACGCCGCCGGGATCAGCGTCGGCGACGGCATCGTGCTCCGCCTGGCGATGTTCATCGTCCTCGTCGGCGCCGCCATCGCCTACGTCCTGCGCTACGCCCACCGCGTCAAGCAGGACCCGTCGCACTCGGTCCTGGGCCCCGACGGCACCAGCTCGGCCGGCCTGCCGCTCGCCGAGGACGCCGCCGGCGACGTCCCGCCGCTGACGCGCAACCAGAAGTTCGTCCTGGTCCTGTTCTTCGCGTCCTTCGCGGTGATGATCTACGGCTTCATCCCGTGGGGCGACATCTGGGACACGCTCTTCCACGCGGACTTCCCGCTGCCGACGTTCACGTCCTTCTACTTCGCCCAGGCCGCCGTGCTGTTCGTCGTGATGGGCGTCGTGATCGGCCAGGTCGCCAAGCTCGGCGAGGCCGGCACCGTCCAGACCATGATCTCGGGCGCGTCCGACTTCCTCGGCGCCGCGCTGATCATCGTCGTGGCCCGCGCGGTGACGGTCGTCATGAAGAACGCCGACATCACCGACACGCTCCTGCACTGGACCGAGAGCGCCGTCACCGGCACCTCGAGCGGCGTCTTCGGCGTCCTGTCGCTGATCGTCAACCTGCCGATCGCCTTCCTCGTCCCCTCGTCCTCGGGCCACGCCGCGCTCGTCATGCCGATCCTGGCCCCGCTGGCCGACTTCGCGTCCGTGCCGCGCTCCATCGCCGTCACCGGCTACCAGAGCGCCTCGGGCCTCATCAACCTGATCACGCCGACCTCCGCGGTCATCATGGGCGGCCTGGCCCTGGCGAAGGTCAACTACAACCACTACCTGCGCTTCGTCCTGCCGTTCTTCGGGATCGCGCTCGTCATCTCCCTCGCGTTCGTCGGCATCGGAGCGGCGCTGTGACCAGCCCCGCCCCCACCACCGACGACCGCCGCGCCGGCGACCGCGCCGGCGCGCCCTCCCCCACCACCACCAAGGAGCACCTCATGTCCTTCCGCGTCGACTCCGAAGTCGGGACCCTCCGCAAGGTCATCGTGCACCGCCCCGGCCTGGAGCAGCGCCGTCTGACCCCCGACAACGCCGAGGAGCTGCTCTTCGACGACGTCATCTGGGTCCGCAAGGCCAAGGAGGAGCACGCCGCCTTCGTCAAGCTGATGCAGGGCCGCGGCGTCGAGGTCTTCGACGCCGAGGACCTCCTGCTCGAGACGCTCCAGGTCGCCGACGGCCGCACCTGGCTGCTCGACCAGGTCCTGCAGGAGCGCCGTGTCGGCCAGTACCTGGCCCACACGGCCCGCGACTGGGCCGAGGCCGCCAGCGCCCGCGACCTGTCGAACTTCCTCATCGGCGGCATGACGAAGGACGACCTGAAGGGCGGCGAGGGCCTGTTCTACGACTCCTCGCGCCCCGACGACATGATGCTGCCGCCGCTGCCGAACTTCCTGTTCCAGCGCGACCCGTCGTCCTGGATCTACGGCGGCGTGACCATCAACCCGATGACGAAGCCGGCCCGCCGGCCCGAGACGGCGATCATGGAGGCCATCTACCGCTTTCACCCGATGTTCGCGGCCGACGGCGGCGTGAAGACCTGGTTCGGCGGCGTCGAGCAGGACTGGGGCGCGTGCACGATCGAGGGCGGCGACGTCCAGACGATCGGCAACGGCGCCGTGATGATCGGCATGGGCGAGCGGACCACGCCGCAGGCCGTCGGCATCCTCGCGCGCCGCCTGTTCGAGGCCGGCGAGGCGAAGGTCGTCCTGGCGGTGCAGCTGCCGGCGTCCCGCTCCTACATGCACCTGGACACGGTGCTGACGATGGTCGACCGCGACTGCGTCACCCTCTACCCGCGCGTCGTGAACGACAGCGTGCGGATCTGGAAGCTGACCCCGAACGACGGCACGCTCCCGCACGTGGAGCGCTACGACGGCACCATCCTGGACGCGATGGCCGAGGTGCTCGAGATCGACGAGATGCGCGTGGTGCCGACGGGCGGCGACGCCCCCGAGCAGGCCCGTGAGCAGTGGGACGACGGCAACAACGTCGTCTGCCTGTCCCCCGGCGTCGTGGTCGCCTACGAGCGCAACGAGGACACGAACGAGCGCCTGTCGAAGGCCGGCATCGAGGTCCTCACCATCGACGGCTCCGAGCTCGGCCGCGGCCGCGGCGGCTCGCACTGCATGACCTGCCCCATCCTCCGAGAGGCCTGATCTCCATGTTCAACCTGCGCAACCGCTCCTTCCTGAAGGAGATCGACTTCAGCCGTGAGGAGCTGGCGTACCTGCTGCGCCTGTCCGCCTCGCTGAAGACGGCCAAGTACAACGGCACCGAGGAGCAGCGGCTCCGCGGCCGCAACATCGCGCTGATCTTCGAGAAGACCTCCACCCGCACCCGCTGCGCGTTCGAGGTGGCCGCCCACGACCAGGGCGCGCACGTCACGTACCTGGACCCGACCGGCTCGCAGATGGGCCACAAGGAGTCGACCGCCGACACCGCCCAGGTGCTGGGCCGGATGTTCGACGCGATCGAGTACCGCGGGTCGGGCCAGGAGCACGTCGAGGAGCTGGCGGAGTACGCCGGCGTCCCGGTCTACAACGGCCTGACGAACGAGTGGCACCCGACGCAGATGCTCGCCGACTTCCTGACGATGCAGGAGCAGTCGGGCAAGGACGCCGCCGACATCGCGTACGCCTACGTCGGCGACGGCCGCTTCAACATGGGCCGCTCCCTGCTGATCACCGGCGCCATCCTGGGTGCCGACGTCCGGCTGATCACGCCGGCCGAGCTCCGCCCGCCGCAGGACGTCATCGACCAGGCGCACGAGCTGGCGAAGGCCTCCGGCGCCCGGATCACGATCTCCGAGGACGTCGCCGCGGTGAAGGGCGTCGACTTCGTCCACACCGACGTGTGGGTGTCGATGGGCGAGCCCAAGGAGGTGTGGGCCGAGCGCGCGAAGCTCCTGGCGCCCTACCAGGTGAACGCCGAGCTGCTGCGCGCGACCGAGAACCCGCGCGTCAAGTTCATGCACTGCCTGCCGGCCTTCCACGACACGAAGACCGTCGTCGGCGCGCAGATCGCCGAGGCCACCGGCATGACCGACGGCCTCGAGGTCACCAACGAGGTGTTCCAGTCGCCGGCCAGCGTGGTGTTCGACCAGGCGGAGAACCGCCTGCACACCATCAAGGCCGTGCTGGTCGCCACGCTGGCGTAGCCCCAGCCCGTCGGGCGCCCGTGGGTGGGCGGGCGCCCCGACGCAGGACCCGAACGCCCGGGACGGCACGCCGTCCCGGGCGTTCGGCCGTCCAGGGGCGCGTGGACGTCTGTCCTCCCCCGCACCCCGGGAGCGCCGGTCTGGCGCGTTGCCGCCCGGACGCCCGTCCGCGCCGCGTCCGATCGCCCCGCCGCGCCGTAACCCTCTGTGCGGGGAGCCGGCCGACCGGCCGGCGCCCCCGTAGCGCCCCGGGAGCAGCCCGCGTCGCCCGCCGGCGCGGGCCCTGGGCCCGAGGCGCCCGGAGCCCCGTCCGTGGAGGACCGCCCGGCCGTCACCCCCGGCACGCGGGGTCGACGGCCGGGCAGGGGCGGGCCGCGTTCTGACCCGCTCGTCCCGAACGCGTTCCGCATCGGGACGGCGGCGGGCCGGATCCGCTCGGCCGCGCGCCGGCCCGCGGGACCGCTCGCCGGCCTGGGGGGACCGCGCGCTGGCTCGGGGGACCGCGCGCTGGCCGGGCCTGACGGCGTGCTGGCCCGGCCTGACGGCGTCTCGTCTTCGCCCGACCGTGCGCCGGCGCGGGCGACCGCGTGCCGGCCCGGCCTGACGGCGTCTCGTCTTCGCCCGACCGTGCGCCGGCCCGGGCCGACGGCGTCTCGTCTTCGCCCGACCGGGCCGACGGCGTCTCGCCTTCGCCCGACCGCATGCCGTCTGGGGGACCGCGTGCCCGCCGGCCTGATGGGGTCTCGACTCCGCCCGGCCGCTCGCCGGCCCGGGCTGACGCGTCTCGCCTCCGCCCGGCCGCTCGCGGGCCCGGGCCAGGAGGTTCACGACCGCGTCACCCGCGCGCGGGACCCGCTTCGTACGGTGAGCGTGAGCCCGGCGGTCGGCGTCGCGGTCGCGGGACGATCCGCGGCCGCGACGCCCGTCGCCCGCGCTCGTGGGTTGAGGGATCCACCGGGCGCCGGGCGCGCACGCGACGGGAACCGCGGCGCGCCCGGCCCTCTGCTGCCCGGTGCCCGGCGGCCGGACGCACGCGTGAGGCGGAGCGGCTGGGGTGGCGGGGGCGTGTTCCGGCTGAGGGCCGGTATGCGGACCCGAGCCGGAACGGCGGGGGCGGCGGGGTCGTGTTCCGGCTGAGGGCCGGTATGCGGACCTCAGGCGGAACGGCTGGGACGACGGGGTCGTGTTCCGGCTGAGGGCCGGTATGCGGACCCGAGCCGGAACGGCCGGAACGGCGGAGGCGCGTTCCGGCTCAGGGCCGGTATGCGGACCCGAGCCGGAACGGCCGGGGTGGCGGGGTCGTGTTCCGGGTCAGGGCCGGTATGCGGACCCGAGCCGGGACGGCTGGAACGGCGCAGGCGCGTTCCGGCTCAGGGCCGGTATGCGGACCCGAGCCGGAACGGCGGGGACGGCGGGGTCGTGTTCCGGGTCAGGGCCGGTATGCGGGCCCGAGCCGGAACGGCCGGAACGACGCAGGCGTGTTCCGGCTGAGGGCCGGTATGCGGACCCGAGCCGGAACGGCCGGGACGGCGGGAGCGTGTCCCCGGGTGAGGGCCGGTATGCGGACCTCAGCCGGAACGGGACGGCCCCGCGCGCCGCCCTCGCCCCCTCCCCCGGGCCACCACCGGGGCCGCCACCGCCCCGCCCCCCGCCCCCCCGCACGCGGCGTGGCGCCTGGGCGCTCGACAGCTTGGCGCGCCTGTGCTTAGGTTATGGCATGCCACAAAACACGTCATGGCGCAGCCATAGACGCCGCGGCGGCCGATCCCGGCGGGCGCTCGGGGTGCTCGCCGCGCTGCTGCTGATCCCCGCTGCGCTCGCCGGGTGCGCGGACGCGGACGCCGAGCAGGCGGACGGCCGGCCCGTGGTGCTGACGACCTTCACCGTCATCGCCGACATGGCGCGCGAGGTGGCCGGCGACCGGGTGCACGTCGCGTCGATCACGAAGCCCGGTGCCGAGATCCACGGCTACGAGCCGACGCCGAGCGACCTGAAGCGCGCGGCCCGCGCCGACCTGGTGCTCGAGAACGGGCTGGGGCTGGAGTCGTGGTTCGCGCAGTTCATCGACCTGGCGGACGGCCGCTCGGCGACGCTCAGCCGCGGCGTGCGGCCCATCCCCATCGGCGGGGGCTCGGAGTACGCGGGCAAGCCGAACCCGCACGCGTGGATGTCGACGGAGAACGCCGCGATCTACGTGGAGAACATCCGCCGGGCCCTGAGCGACCTGGATCCCGCGGGCGCCCCGGAGTACGCGCGACGCGCCGCCGCCTACGTGCGCCGGCTGCGCGCGGTCGGGGACGACGTGCGCCGGCGACTGCGCGCCGTGCCGCCCGCGCGCCGGGCGCTCGTCACGTGCGAGGGCGCCTTCTCCTACCTGGCCCGCGACCTGGGCCTGGACGAGGGCTACCTGTGGCCGGTGAACGCCGAGCAGGAGGGCACGCCGCAGCAGATCGCCGCGACCGTCGAGCTCGTCCGCGCCCGCCGCGTCCCCGGCGTCTTCTGCGAGTCGACCGTCAGCCCGAAGGCGCAGCAGCAGGTGGCCCGCGAGGCCGGCACGCGCCTGGCGGGCACGCTGTACGTCGACTCGCTCTCGGGCCCCGACGGCCCCGTCCCCACGTACCTGGACCTGCTGCGCCGCGACGCCGAGACGATCGCGGCCGGCCTGACCCCGCAGGAGGGCTCGCGATGAGCACCGCCGTCACCCCCGCCCCCGCCGCGTCCCCGCCGGCCGTGGCCGTCGACGGCCTGGTCGTCCGCTACGGCGCCGCGCCCGCCCTGGACGGCGTCGACCTGCGGCTGCGCCCCGGGCGCGTCCACGGCCTGATCGGCATGAACGGCTCGGGCAAGTCCACGCTGTTCAAGGCGATCATGGGCCTGGTGCGGCCCGGCGCGGGCCGGGTGGCGCTGTTCGGCGCGCCGCCCGCCGACGCGCGGCGCAGCGGCCGCGTGGCGTACGCGCCGCAGAGCGAGGCCGTCGACTGGGGCTTCCCCGTCACGGTGCGCGAGGTCGTCGCGATGGGCCGCTACGGCCGGCTCGGGCCGCGGCGTCGCCTGCGGCCCGAGGACCGCGCCGCCGTCGACGCCGCCCTCGAGCGCGTCGAGTTGACGGCCCTGGCCGACCGCCAGATCGGCGCGCTGTCGGGCGGCCAGCGCAAGCGCGCGTTCGTGGCTCGCGGACTGGCGCAGGGGGCGGAGCTGCTGCTCCTCGACGAGCCGTTCGCGGGCGTCGACAAGCGGTCCGAGGCGACGATCACGGCGCTCCTGCGCGCGCTCGCCGCCGAGGGCCGGACCGTGCTCGTCTCGACGCACGACCTGGTGGCGGTGCCCGCGCTCTGCGACGAGGTGGCGCTCCTCAACCGGCGGATCGTCGCGCAGGGGCCGCCCGACGAGACGCTGCGGCCCGAGCCGCTCGGCGCCGCGTTCGGCGGCTTCGTCCCCGTCGAGGCGCTGCGGACGGCGGTGGCGGCATGAGCCCGATCGAGTGGGTCACCGAGCCGCTCGGCTACGAGTTCATGCAGCGCGCGCTGCTCGTCGCGCTCGTCTGCGGGCTGGCGTGCGCGGTCCTGTCCTGCTGGCTGACGCTGCTGGGCTGGTCGCTCATGGGCGACGCCGTCTCGCACGCCGTCCTGCCCGGCGTGGTGCTGAGCTACGTGCTCGGCGCGCCGTTCGCCATCGGGGCCTTCCTCTTCGGCACCGCCGCGGTGTTCCTCGTCGGCGGGCTCAACCGCACGTCGCGGGTGAAGGAGGACGCCGCGATCGGCATCGTCTTCACCGGGCTGTTCGCGCTCGGGCTGGTGCTCGTCTCGGCCATCCCGTCGCAGATCGACCTGTTCCACATCCTCTTCGGCAACGTCCTCGGCGTCAGCGACGGCGACATCGTGCAGGTCGTCGGGATCGGCGCCGTCGTCATCGCGGTGCTCCTGCACAAGCGCCGCGACCTGGTCCTCTACGCCTTCGACCCGACGCACGCGCACGCCATCGGCCTGCGGCCGCGGCGGCTCGAGGCGCTGCTGCTGGGCGCCCTGGCGCTGACGGTGATCGTCGCGCTGCAGGCCGTCGGGATCGTGCTCGTCGTCGCGATGCTCGTCACGCCGGGCGCCACGGCCTACCTGCTGACGGACCGCTTCGGGCCCATGCTGGGCTGGGCGAGCGCGGCGAGCGTCAGCGCGTGCGTGGTCGGCACGTACCTGAGCTACCACCTGGACTGGTCGACGGGCGGGGCGATCGTCTGCGTGCTGACGCTGCAGTTCGTCGCGGCGTACCTGTTCGCGCCGCGCGGGGTGCTGGCCGGTCGGCGGCGGACGCGACGGGTGGAGGAAGCGACGGCGCAGCCGGCCTGAGCCCCGTCGGCCGGCGCGGAGCCGAGCCGCGGGACGCGGCGGGTGGCGCACGGACGCGCTGCCGGGCGGCGCACCGCCCGGCAGCGCCTGGCTCCTGCCAGACGCCACCCGCGCCCGACCGTCCTACGGCCCGGTCGCCCCCCGGACGGGGCATTGCGGGCGTCCGCGGACGGCGTACGGTGCCTCGCATGCGTGCGGTGGTCGCGATCCTGTCCGTGGTGGCCGTCGCCGCCCTCCTCGCCCTGGTCGGCTCCGGGCCACCGCCCGCGCGCGCCCAGGCCGCCGACGACTGCGTGGCGCTGGGGACGCCGGGCGACTTCAGCGTCTTCGTCCGCGACGGGTACGCCGCGAGCAACACGCAGGTCGACGGCCGCGTGTTCGCGGGCGGCGACGTGACGGTGAGCGGCTGGGCCGTCGGCGTCACCGGCACGCCCGACGCCGGGCGGGTCGACCTGCTCGTCGGCGGGGACCTGACCGCGAACGGCACCCAGGCGCCGAACGGCAGCGTCCGCTACGCCGGCACGTTCAGCGGCCAGCTGGCGACGCCGAACGGCACGCTCGAGCAGGCGCCGCTGCCCTTCGACCCGGACGCGGAGCTGGCGACGCTCACCGCCCTGTCCGACCGCCTCGGGGCCGCCGAGGCCACCGGCACGGTGTCGTCCCCGGACGCGGCGGGCGCGGTCCGGATGACGGGCGACGACGCGCGGCGCAACGTCTTCGTCGTCACCGCCGCCCAGTTCGGCGAGGCGCGCGAGCTGCTCATCCGCGTGCCGCCGGGCTCGACGACCGTCGTCACCGTCCTCGGCGACGACCCGTCCACGGCCAGCCCCAACCCGCTGACCCAGGTGGCGTACTGGAACGGCTCGGCGTACCAGCAGCTCGGCGACGCCCCGCCCGCCGAGCTGGCCGCGCTGCGCGACGCGACGCTGTGGAACGTCCCGCAGGCGTCGCGGCTGCAGATCGGCCCGGGCCTGGCGTGGCCGGGATCGGTCCTGGCACCCCGCGCCGACGTCGAGCTGACGGGCAACGCCCAGCTCTACGGGCAGCTGTGGGCCCGCTCGCTGCACGGGCAGGGCACGTCGCGGACGGGCCGCTTCTCCGGCTGCCTGCCGCCCGCGGACGACGAGCCCGACGCCGACGTCGGCCTGGCGCCGACGTGCCGCGACGCGTTCGTCGACGCGACCTCGATGCGGCTGCGCAACCGCGGCGACGAGACGGTGGCGGTGCGGTGGCACGACGAGGAGAGCGCGCAGAGCGGGCGCTTCACCGTCCGCCCCGGGCACGACCGCTTCTTCCGCGTCCGCGACGCCCGGCGGCCCCACGTCATCGTCGCGCGGGCGGGCGGCACGACCGTCCGCGTCCGCGCGAGCCGGCGGCCGTGCGGCGGTGCCGTCCGCCTGCAGAAGGTCGTGACCGGCCCGTCCCCGGGCGGCGCCTGGACCGTGCGGCTGCGCAGCGACGTCGGGACCGGCCGCGACGTGGCGCTGACGCCCGGCGTGCCGCGGACCGTGCTGCTGCGCGGCCGCGTCACGACCGGCGAGGTGCCGAGCGGGCAGGTGCCCGGCGGCGTGCGGTACGCGCTGTCCGAGCCCGATCCGCGCGGCGCGACGCAGGTGACGATCGACCGCCCCTTTGTGACGATCACCGACCGCCAGCTGCTGCGCGCGACCGTGGTGAACGCCTACCCGGAGCCGTCGCCGGATCCGACCCCGGGCGGCACCGGCGACCCGACGCCGGTCGACCCGTTTGATCCGCCGGGCTCCGGCCGCCCGGGCGGCGGCCCCGCGCCGCCGGTCGGGACCCCCGCGCCGCCGGTCGGCCCGCCGCTCGTCCCGGGGGCCGGCGCCGACCTGACGCTGGAGGAGACGATCGCGCCGCCCGTCGTGCGTCGGGACGGCAGCGCCACGGTCACGCTCCGCATCCGCAACCGCGGTCCCCAGCCCGCCGTCGACGCGGTCGTCCGCGAGCTGCCGCGCCTGGACCCGGACGACCTGAACCGCGTGGCGGTCGTCGACGCCCACGCGGTGTCCGGCACCGATCCCGGCTTCGACGCCGACGCGGTGCGCTGCACCACCCGCCGGCCCGTCCGCTGCGCGCTCGGCACGCTGCCCCCGGGCGCCGGGGTGACGCTGCGGGTGCGGGGCCGCGTGCGCGCGCTCGGCCGGCTGCAGAACGTCACGCTCGTGACGTCGCGCACCCCCGACCCGAACGCGACGAACAACGTGGCGGCGGCGGGCGTGCGGGTCGTCGCGGACCGACCCGCCCTGTCGGTGCGGATCGTCGCGCCGCGGACCGTCCGGGTGGGCCAGCGGTTCGGCTACCGCGTCGTGGCCACCGGCGGCGCGCCGGGCGGCGCCGCGTTCGTGCGGATCTGCCACCGCCCGGCCGCGGACCTGCTCGTGACCGCGCACCCCGGCGCCGTCCGGCGTGGCGGCGCGCTCTGCCGCGACGTGCGACGGCTCGGTCGCGGCGACCGGGCGGGCTTCACCGTCCACGCGGTCGGCCGCCGCCAGACGCCCGGACCGCTGCGGCGCCTGCGGGCGACCGCCGACGCGCCGGGGCTGCCCTCGCCGGCGCGCGACGCGACCGTCGTGCGCGTCGTCGGCGGCCTGCCGGACGGCCTCGGGTAGCGGCGGCGGCGAGGCGGGGGACGGCGCGCGGTCGTCCTCCCCGCCCGGCGTGCGCCCGCGCCGCACCGGCGTGCCGTCGATCGTCCGTGCGCGACTCGCCGGCGTCGGCCGGGGCGTACCGTTGGACGGACGATGCCCGAGACCGCCGACGAGCCGCTGACCGGCCGCCACGTGCAGATGGTCGGCGCCGCGCGGGCCGCCGGCTGGTCCGCCGACGAGACGGGCGCGTGGGAGGGCCTGATCCGCGCGTCGGCCGGGCTGCGCGCGGGGCTCACCCGGCACCTCGAGGCCACCCACGCGCTCAGCCCGAGCGCCCTGGGGCTGCTGGGACGCCTGCTGCTCGCCGAGGACGGCCGCCTGCGCCTGTCCGCGCTCGCCGACGACGCCGGGCTGTCCCTGAGCCGGGTGTCGCGGATCGTCGACGCGCTCGAGGGCCGCGGCCTGGTCGAGCGGCGCCCGTGCCCCGGCGACGCGCGCGCCATCAACGCGCACGTCACCCCCGCCGGGCGCGCCCTCGCCGAGGCCGCCCAGGCCGACGCCGACGACTGGCTGCAGGAGCGCTTCTTCGCGCGGCTCGACGAGGAGGAGACGGCCACGCTCGCCCGCATCATGGCGCGCTTCGCCGGCGGCGACCCGGCGCCGTGCGACGGCGCGTCCGCCGTCCCCGCTCCGCGGGGCGCCGCGTCGTGCGACGGCGACGCCGCCGGCGCGCCCTCGGAGGACTGACCGCGCGCCGCCGGCGGCCGGTCGCGCCGACGACGGCCGCGCGCCGCCGGGGCGACGGATCGCTGCGCGCTAGAGCAGGACGCCGAGGGCGAACGCGGCCGCCATGACGAGCACGAGCACGAGGACGCTCCGCAGCCACTCGCCGGTCGTCTCGCGCGCGACCGGCCGGTCGCGGTGGCCGGTGAGCGCGAGGAGCGCCTCCCAGCCTTGCACCGCGCCCGCGAGGGCGAGGATCCCGGACAGCACGATCGCCACGGTGCCGTCCCCTTCGACGATGCGCGCGATCAGCGCGGCGACGAGGAGCACCCCGAGGACGACCCGCAGCACGAGCCAGCCGGCACCGAGGGGCGGACGGTCGTCGCCGGTCACGCGGGGGTCTCCGGACCGGGCCCGGACGCCCGGGAGTCGTCGACGAGCAGGATCTGCGCCGGCCCCCGGAACGGGCGGCGAACGCGCTCGCGCCACGCCACCGTCGCCGCGGGGTCGACGCCGGCGACGATCCGCCCCACCGCGACCGCGAGCGCGGCGCCCCCGAGCACCAGGCGCAGCACGCGTCCTGCCGTCGCCCGCACCGCCGCGGAGCGCGGGCCCACGGTGCCCCTCACCCCGCCGTGATCCGCAGGATCACCCGCTCCGCGCCCGACCGACGCACCCGCCCGAGCACCGTGATCAGGCGGAACGGCCAGCCGTACTTCCGGCGCAGCGTCGCCTCGGGCCCCGTCGTCGCCGTCGCGCCCCGCAGGACCTCGGCCCGTCCGGTCGCCCGCGGGGCCTCCGGCGCCACCGTGCCCGTCCGGCCGCACGGGCGCAGCTCGACGCGCGGGTCGCGGCGCAGCCGCTTGACCTTCCCCGCGCCCGCCGGCGTGGTGACGACGAGCGCGTCGCCGTGGCGCGCCACCCAGACCGGGGTCGCGACCGGCGCCCCCGAGCGGCGGAACGTGGTCAGCGAGACGTACCGCTGGTCGCCCATCGCGAGGAGCCCGGAGCCGGTCGGCATGGCCTGCGTGTACCCGGCCGGAGCCGTCGCACCCGCCGGCCCGGCGCGGGGACGCGGGCGGCGCCGCTCGCCAGGCCTACCACCAGACCTGCGGGCGGCGCCGCCGGCGCCGACACCCGGCCGTCGCCGACACCGACGCCCGGTGGTAGGGCACCCTAACACGTGGATAGGATGCGCGCCATGGCCTCTTCCGCCGCCCGCGTCCACGCGCCCGAGACGACGATCGGCCCCGCGGCGACCGCGGCCGCCGCGGCCCTGCGCGCCGGCGACCCGCGCGCGGCCGACCGCCTGTGGGCCCGGGCCGTGGCCGCGGGCGGGCCGCTCGTCGAGGCGCTGCCGGGCGACCTGCGGCACCGCGCCGTGACGTTCCTGTGGCGCGACGCGGAGGGCCCGGCCCCCGAGGTGCTGCTCGTCCTCGACACGATCACCGACCGTCACCGCGACGACCTGGGGCCCGCGATCCTGCGGCCGATCGGCGGCAGGCTGCGGGCGATCACGTACCGCCTGGAGAGCGACCTGCGCGCGTCGTACGGCTTCCACCTGGCGCCCGCGATCGACCCGGGGCTGGGCCGCACCCGCCCCGGCTGGCGCGCGGTGCGCCGGGGCCTGGTCCCCGACCCGCTGTGCGCCGACCGGATGCCCACGGCCGCCGGCGGCGAGGTCTCCGTCCTGTCGCTGCCCGACGCGCCCCCGCAGCCGTGGCGCGCGGCGGACGGCGTGCGGCGCGGCCGGGTGGAGCGCCACCTCGTGCCGAGCGCGGCGCTCGGCGGCGCGCGGGAGACGTGGGCGTACGTGCCGGCGAGCGCGGCCCGCGGCGCGCCGGACCCGCTCGCCGTCGCCGTGCTGCTGGACGGCGACGTGTGGGGCGCGGCGATCCCGATCGCCCCGACGCTCGACGCGCTGATCGCCGCGGGCGCGATCCCGCCGACGTGCGTCCTGATGCCGCACTCGCTCGACGCCGCCACCCGCGAGCGCGACATGGCGATGGACGACGCGCACGTGCGCTTCCTGACGGACGAGCTGCTGCCGTGGGCCACGGCGCGCTGGCCGCTGACCGACGATCCCGCCCACACGGTCGTCGCCGGGCAGAGCCTGGGCGGCCTGGGCGCGGCGTACGCGGGCCTGACGGCGCCGCGGCGCTTCGGCGGCGTGCTCGCGCAGTCCGGCTCGTTCTGGTGGCCCGAGGACGACGACGGCACCCAGCACGAGCGGATCGTCGCCTGGGTGCGCGGCCTCGACGCCCCGCCGGCCGCCCGGTTCTGGATGGAGGTCGGCCGGCACGAGTGGATGCTGCTCGACGGCAACCGGCGGATGCGCGACGCCCTCGTGGCCGCCGGCGCCGACGTGGCCTTCCGCGAGTACGGCGGCGGCCACGACTACGCGTGCTGGCGCGGCGGGCTGGCGGACGGGCTCGTCGCGCTGCTGGGGTAGCGACGCGCCGCCCGCCAGCGCGAGGCGATCAGCCGCCCGAGGAGGGCCCCGGCGTCGCCGCTACGCGACCTCGAGCGCCCCGGCGCGCGCCCCGCCGGGGCGGGCGGCCGGCCGGCGGCGCAGCGGGTAGCGCTGGCCGTGCAGGACCGGCGAGAGGACCACGGCCGTCGCCACCAGCACGCAGACGCCGGCGAGGACGACGTGGAGCGGGAACCACGCCCCCGCGTGCTGCTGGACCGCGACGTACGCGGTCGCCACGCCCGGCGGGTGCAGGATGCGCAGCGCGTGCATGCCGCCGGCGGCGACCGCCGCCGCGAGCGCGTAGGCCAGGGTGCCGTGGTCCAGCAGCGCCACGGCGCCGACGCCCGCGATCCCGCCCAGCAGGTGGCCGCCCAGCAGGCGCCCCGGCGCGACGAGCGGGTTGGCCGGGTCGGCGTGCTTGAGCGCCGCCGACGCGAGGAGCGGCGCGGCCAGCAGCGGCGAGCCGACGACCATCCCCACCGCCGCGAGCGCGAGGGCGCTGACGAAGACGCCCGCCCCGATGGTGAGGGAGCGCAGAGGGCGTGGGCGGTCGCGAACGGGGGGCATGCGACGCCTGACCCTTCCACGCGGCGCCATGAGCCGCAAATATCGGTCGATGCCCGGTCGATAACGCTCTGTGATGATGACGACGTGATCCTGCGGCAGCTGGAGTACCTCGTCGCACTCGGCCAGCACGGCCACTTCGGCCGTGCGGCGGCCGCCTGCCACGTCTCGCAGCCCGGCCTGTCGATGGCGATCCGCAAGCTGGAGGCCGAGCTGGGGGTCGAGCTCGTGCACCGCGGCGCCGGCGGGTCGGGGCTGACGGCGGAGGGGCGTGCGCTGCTGCCGTGGGCGCGCTCCGCGGTGGCCGCCGCGGGGGCGATCGCAGACGAGGCGGGCCGGTTGCGGGGGCACCTGACCGCGACGCTGCGCGTGGGCGTCGTGCCGACCGCGGCTGCGGCCATCCCCGCGGTCGCGCGGCCCCTGCTCGACGCCCATCCGGGCGTGCGCCTGGAGACCCGCACCAGCTCGAACGAGCAGATCGTCGCGGCCATCGACGCCCGGACGCTCGACGCCGGTCTGGCCTACGTCGACGATGTGACGGGCGGGCTGGCGACCGTCCCGCTCTACCGCGAGCGGCTGGTGCTGCTGAGCCCGGCGGCGCTCCCCGGCGGGGCGGACGCGCCCGTCCCCTGGTCGCGCGTCGCGGGCCTGGACCTGTGCCTGCTGGCGCCGGCGATGCTGCAGCGGCGGATCGTCGACGCGGCCCTGCGCACGGCCGGCGTCGAGGCGACGCCGCGCATCGAGACCGACTCCGTCGCGGCGCTGCTCGACCTGGTCGCCGCGGGCTGGTCGACCGTCGTCGGCCACCCGTGGATCGCCGGTCGCCCGCTGCCGGCCGGCGTCAGCGCCCGGCCGCTCGAGCGGCCGGTGGTGTCGCGGCCCGTCGGGCTGCTGCTGCCGCGCGGGCCGCTCCTGGCGCCGGCCGTGCGGGCGCTGCGGACGGCGCTGGCGGACGTGGACGTGCAGGCGCGGGTGGGGCCGCTGCCGTAGGGGTCGTGCACGCCCGTCAAGACGCGGCGGAGGCCGGCGTCGACCCGGACCACGACGGGCCGCTGGCCGCCCCCCACAGCGGGGGCTGGCTACTCGCCGTCATAGCGGTAGGCGGTGGCCGACATCACAGTTCCGGCGGCCACGTCGAGCTCGGGGGCTGCGTCTGCCGTCCGCTCGACCAGGCTCAGCGGCTCGGCCGACGCCGCGTCGAGGGTCAGTTCCGACGTCGACGACAGACCCGAGCCCGCACCGGCGGCGGTGATCGTCGTCCCCGGGCGCCCGAGGAGGTCTCGTTGCCCCTTGGCGATGCGCACGTCGGGGCAACGGCCGATCGACAGGACCATCGCTCGCCGGGATGCCCGCGACACGCCCGGCTCGCGCAGGACGTCAGCGGCGAGGTGCATCGCCTTCTCGCCGCACGTCGTTCCGAAGTCGGTCTTCCGCACGAGGTCGTCTACGCCCTCGACCGAGGTCGGGAACTCGCGCGCCGGCACGGGCAGCGCCGTTCCGCCTGCGGCGTTGCTGCCCGCGTCCGGAGAGCGTCCCGGGGCTCCGCCGTCCCCGCGAAGGGCATCGAAGCCGCGCGTGAGGGCCTCAGTCGTCGTAGCGATCGGCCCCTCGATCGACCGCGCATCCTCGTCGGTCCGCTCGCCAGAACGGCGAAGCACGCTCATCCCGTAGGTCGCGGTGTTGTGCGCGCGCCCCTCGGCGACGGTCGTGTCCAAGGCGTAGTTCCACGTCTCGAGGCGGCTCCACGACGGCGATGTGACCTCGGCTGCATGGGCGACGGGGCTGAGCGGGTTCTCGCCGGAGGAGGACGTGGGTACGCCACCCAGGGCGAGGACGGTCACGCCGACGGCCAAGGCGAGAGGTGTCCCCGCCCGGACAGTCCGGCGGCGACGACGCCGGCGGTTGTCGGTGCGGGCAGCGTCGACGATGACGTGCTCGAGGTCGTCGAAGAAGTCGGGGCTCGGATCAGACATGAGGGCCCTCCGGGTCGGTGGATGTAGAAGTTCCGGGTTCGCCAAGGGCCCGCCGGAGACGATCGAGGCCGCGGCTCACGCGTTTGCGCACCGCGGCAGGATCCTCCCCCCGTTCCCGGGCGATCGTGCTGTGTTGCTCGCCGTCCAAGACGTGCTTGATGACTGCCTCCCGCTGAGCCGGCGGAAGGTCTCCCAGCGCGTCGAGCGCGGGCGTGCTTCCCGTGCCGAGGTCGTACTCGTCGACCGTGACGTCGGCCATCGCCCCGACCGCACCACGGTGTCGGTCGACCACCTGCACGTGACGGAGCTGATCCGTCAGCCGGCTGCGGGCGATCTGCCAGATCCACGTCTCCGCGGACCCGCGGCGAGGATCGAACCGCGAGCGCGACGCGACAGCCTTGGCGAAGACCTCGGCCGTCACATCCGCCGCCAAGGCGTCGTCGCCCAGTCGCGAAGCCAGGAACGCGTGGATCGGCCGGACGTAGCGTCGGTAGAAGACGCCAAAGGCCTCAGCATCCCGCAGGCTCGCCCTGATCAGCGCTTCGTCAGGGTCTGTGTCGCTCCAGCGAACCATCTGTCTCCGTATACGCGGCATTCCGCAGAGCGTGACCTCAGTCGTGCGCTGTGGCGCGGACTGGTTCCCGGACGCTACGCGTGCCGCCACAGCGGCGGTCCTGATGCCGGGACGCGAGCAACACGTCGGCGCACCCCAGACGTGCTCGCGAATATCGAGCTGACCGCCGGCCACGACGCGCGATCACGCTCGCGCCGAAACTCCCCGCCGCGCTCTGCCGAACCTGTCGGACGAGCGCCGCATCGCCGAGCTGCTGCGACTCGACGAGCAGGCCTGAGGGCCCCGGCCCTCAGCCCGCCGTCGCGCCGTAGGCCCGCAGGAACGCGTCGGTGCCGTCGCGGAGGATGGCGTCGACGTCCTCCCCCGCGCCGGCCGGGGCGTCCAGCGCCTCGAAGGCGAGGGTGAAGGTCAGCGCCACGAAGTGCTGCGCCGCCCGCCGCGGGTTCGGGGCCCGCAGCCGCCCGGCGCGGTCGAAGTCGCGCAGGCGCTCGGCCAGCAGCGTCTCCGGGTCGGCGTCCTCGGGGAGCGACGGCCCGCGCGGCGCCCCGCGCGTGGCGATCAGGCGGCGGAACGCGACGTACTCGGACGACGCGAACGTCACGGTCGCGACGCGCCGCGCGAACGGCAGCAGCGCGTCCGCCGGATCGGCGTCGGCCGGCAGCTCCTCCTCGATGGCCGTGCGCAGCGCCGCGACCAGGCTCGCGGTCTCCCGGGTCAGCACGGCGACGAAGAGCGGGTCCTTGCCGCCGAAGTGGTCGTAGACCGTCCGCTTCGACACGCCGGCCCGGGCCGCGATGGCGTCGACGCTGGCGCCGGCGTACCCGTCGGCGGTGAAGACGTCGCGTGCGGCGTCGAGGATCGCGTCCCGCTTCTGGACGGAGCGCCCGCGGCGCGGCGGGCGGGCCTCTTCGGACGTCATGCCGCCATTGTGACCGATGCCGCGGAAGACTGCACTACACGGTGTAGTGTAGTTGCCATGAGCCTGGCGACCCACCGCGAACGGCGGCCGGCATGAGGCCCGGAGCGACGCTCGTCGCCGAGGGGCTGACGAAGCGCTACGCGCACCACACCGCGGTCGACGACCTGTCGTTCGCGGTCCGCCCGGGCGTCGTCACCGGCTTCCTGGGGCCGAACGGCGCCGGGAAGAGCACCACGATGCGGATGTTCCTGGGACTCGACGCGCCCACGGCGGGGACGGCCACCTTCGACGGCCTGCCGATGCGGGCGCTCCGGCAGCCGATGCGCACCGTCGGCTGCCTGCTGGACGCGCGCGCCGTGCACCCCCGGCGCTCCGCCTACCACCACCTGCTCGCCTGCGCCCAGGCCGGCGGCCTGGGCGAGGACCGCGTCCACGCGGTCCTCGAGCGCGTCGGCCTGTCGGGGGTCGCGCGGCGCCCCGCGGGTGACTTCTCGCTCGGCATGGGGCAGCGGCTGGGCATCGCGACGGCGCTCCTCGGGGACCCGTCGGTGCTGATCTTCGACGAGCCGATCAACGGCCTGGACCCGGAGGGCATCCGCTGGGTCCGGACGCTGATGCGCGAGCTGGCGGCCGAGGGCCGGACCGTGCTCTTCTCGAGCCATCTGATGAGCGAGATGGAGCTGACCGCCGACCACCTGCTGGTGATCGGGCGCGGCCGGCTGCTCGCCGACGCCCCGCTCGACGAGTTCGTCCGCACGCACACGCGCCGCCGCGCCCTCGTCCGCGCCGCCGACCGCGACCGGCTGCGGGAGCTGCTGCAGGCCCAGGGGCTGCGCCCGGAGGACACCGACGACGACGGCCTGACCGTGCCGGACGTGCCTCCGCGCCGGATCGGCGAGCTGGCGGCCCGCGACGGCCTGGTCCTCGACGAGCTGACGACGGTCCGCGACTCGCTCGAGGACGTCTTCCTGCGCATCACCCACGACGCCGCCGAGTACGGAGCCCCCACCGCATGAACGTCGTCCGCTCCGAATGGACCAAGCTGCGCAGCGTCCGCGGCACCTGGACCCTCGTCGTCGTCGCGATCCTCGCGTCGGCCGCGGTCGGGCTGCTCGGCGTCACCTCGCAGCTCGGCGGCTGGCGGTCCGCGCTGCCGCACGACTTCGACCCGACCGTCGAGAGCCTGAAGGGCCTGCTCGTCGGCCAGCTGCTGATCGGCACCCTGGGCGCGTCCGTCATGGCGTCCGAGTACGGCCACGGCACGATCGTCACGACCCTGGCCATCGTCCCGGACCGCGTGCGCCTCCTCGCGGCGAAGGCGCTGCTGACGGCCGCGATCGCGGCCGTCGCCGCCGTCGCGATCACCGCGTCGTGCTTCCTCCTGGGCCAGGCGGCGATCGCGGCGGCGGGCCTGCCGGGGGCGTCGCTCACGGATCCCGCGGTGCTGCGGGCCCTCGGCGGCGCCGTCGTCTACCTGACGGCCGTCGCCCTGCTGGGCCTGGGGATCGCCACGCTGACCCGGTCCGCCTCGACCGCGCTCGGCGTCCTCGTCACCCTGGCGCTCCTGGGCCCCGCGCTGACGCCCGCGCTCCCCGGCGCGGTCGGCGACGCGATCGCCGAGTACTGGCCGCTGGCCGCCGGGCAGGCCGGGTACGCCGTCGTGCGCACCGCGGACCACGTCGCCCCTGGCGTCGGCGTCGCGGTCCTCCTCGCCTTCACGGCCCTGGTGGGCGTGGCCGCGACGGCGGCGATGCGCCGCCGCGACGCCTGAGGGGCGGCCGGCCGGGGCGGCCGCCGGTGGCCCCGCGCCTGGCGGCGCTGGCCGCCGGCGCGTGCGCGGCGCGGCGCGGCCGCGATCAACCGCAGCCCAGCCGGCGGGCGGCGGCGTCCTCCCAGCCCCGCACGTAGGCCCCGCGCGCCACCCGGACGGTCACGACCGTGCCGATCGTGTTGGGCGGCCCGGTCCGCTGGAAGGCGCCCAGACGGAAGCGCTGCCCGGGGCGGGGCCGGTGGGCCGGCCACAGGCGGCGGACCTCCACGAAGTAGCAGTGCCCGCGGCGGCCGATCCGGTCCGCGCTCGAGCCGCCCACGGTGCGGCGGACCCGCTGATCGCTGCGGAGGCCGGGAGCGGCGACGAACGTCTGGTTCCGCGAGATCCAGCCGCTCATCCGCACCACCGTCACCACCGTGCGGTTGACGTACAGCAGGCTCGCCGCGCGCTCGATCCGCGCCGTCGGCGCGACGGCGTCCGCGCTCGCCGGCACGGCGCCGGCGGATGCGGCCGCCACGACCGCGCACAGCGCCGCGGCGGCGGTCGCCTGCCCCCTCGTGCCCCTGCGCGCACCGGCGCCGGCGTCCTTCCGGGGCGCCGCGACGATCCGCCCGACCGATCCACGATCCATGTGACCTCCTGCGTAGCGGCCGCCACACGCGGACGGCCTGGGGACCGCCACAACGTACCCCTCTCGGCGAGCGTCGAGACGCCCACCGGCGAACCTGGCGCGCCGGCCCTCGCCGGGCGGTCGCCGCGCGAGTCTAGGCCGCCCCGCCGTCGGCGTCGAACCCCGCCTGGAGCGCGCCGCGCGACAGCCGCGCCGTCGCCGCCGCCGCGAGGGCCAGGAAGGCGAGCATCGCCAGCACCGTCAGCCGGTAGCCGTCCCCCGTCGCGCCCGCGGCGTCGACGAGCACGCCCAGCAGGGCCGCGGCGGCGACGACGCCCAGCGCGCCCGCGAGGGTGCGCTGCGCCATGAACAGCGCGGTGGCGTCCGTCGTCGCCCGCTCCTGCACCGTGGTGAACGACGCGGCCTGCCCGACGAGCACGGCCTGGCTCAGGCACAGGCCCATCAGGAACATCGCCGCGCCCACGCCGACCGGGCCCAGGCTCGGTGCCGCGGCCGCCACCAGGACGAACGCGCCGGCCGCGCCCGCCAGGCCGCCGAGCACGAGCCGCCGCGCGCCGACGCGGCCGACCAGCCGCTCGACGAGCTGCGAGCCGACGAGCAGCCCGACCGTCTCGGGGAACACCGCCGCGCCCGCCGCCGTCGGCGAGGCGCCGTAGCCCTGCTGCAGCATGAGCGGCACCAGGTACAGCAGGCCCATGAGCGCCGCGGACGACCACGCGACGGTCGCGCCCGCGCGGCGGAAGTGCGGGTCGCGCCACAGGTCCAGGTCGAGCACCGGGTGGTCCGTGCGCCGCGCCGCCCACACCGCTCCGGCGCAGAGCAGCACCCCGACCGCGCCGGCGACCCACGCCGACGGCGCGTCCCACCCGCGGTGCAGGCCGATCGTCAGGCCGGACACCACCGTCCCCACGCCGCCGGCGGCCAGCGCCAGGCCGCGGACGTCGAGCGGGCGGTCCTCCCCCGCGTGCTCCTCGCGCCGGCCGCCGAGCACCACGACGGCCAGGCCCGCGGCGAGCAGGCCGAACGGGACCGTGACCGCGAAGACCCAGCGCCAGCCGGCGTGCTCGGCCAGCACGCCACCCAGCACCGGGCCGAGCATCGGCGCGACCGTCAGCGGGATCGTCGTCCAGCGCGCGATCCGCAGCCGGTCGGCGGGCGTCGACCCGCGGTAGAGCAGCGCCAGGCCGACCGGGGTCAGCACGCCCGACGCCGCGCCCTGCACCGCCCGCGCGACGCCGAGCACCGCGAGCGAGCCGGCCAGCGCGGCGACGGCGGACGCGAGCGAGAAGACGAGCAGCCCGACGACGAAGACCCGGAAGGCGCCGAAGCGGTCGCCGACCCAGCCCGCCGCGGGCAGCACGACGGCGGAGGCGACGAGGAACGCCGACTCGACCAGGCTCGTCGCCCCGGCGTCCGTCCCCAGCCCCGCGCCGATCGCCGGGAGTGCCGGGCCGACGATCGTGGAGTCCAGCCCGTTCATCGCCATCGCGACGAGGTAGAGCAGGATCAGGCCCGGGGCCAGGGCGGTCCGGGCGGACGCGGCGCCGCCGGCCGCGGCGGTGGCGGGCGCGCTCACCGGCGCCCCGCCTCCCAGTCCGCCAACCGTTCCGCGACGAGCGCGCCGATCCGCGCGAGCGGCTCCGGCTGGCACATCTCGCGGTGCGTGCACGCGACGTCGTGCACCTCGAGCCGGCCGTCGACGTACGGCTGCCACGTCTGGGGCGTCTGGTCCTCGTCGATCACGCCGACGCTCGCGCGCAGGAAGAGGACGTCGCCCGCGTAGACCTCGTGCTCGTACTCGCGCAGGATCGTCGCGGTGTTGACGTACGTGTCCTTGATCGCCATCAGCGTGTCGGGCGCGATCGACGCCATCGCGGAGCCCTCGGCGCGCAGCGCGTCGACGACGACGTCGACCGAGATCACGCGCCCGCGCAGGACCTCCTCGCCGTAGCCGCCCATCGCCAGCAGCGCCGAGAGCGCCTCCGCCTCGTCCGGCGGCGCGATCCGCCGCAGGCCGTCGGACGGGTACGCGTCGAGCAGCGCCACGACGCCGACCTCGTGCCCCTGCGCGCGCAGCCGGGCCGCCATCGCGTGCACGACCATCCCGCCGAGCGACCAGCCGAGCAGGTGGTACGGGCCGTGCGGGCGGACCTCGCGGATCCGCGCGACGTAGTCGTCGGCCATCGCCCCGAGGGACGGCGGCAGCGGCTCGGGCCGGGCGATCCCGCGCGCCTGGATGCCCACGAGCGGGCGGTCGGGCGGCAGGTGCCGCGCCAGGCCGGAGTAGCACCAGGAGAGGCCGCCGGCGGGATGGACGCAGAAGACGGGGGCGGGACCGTCCGCGTCGGGGCCGCCGGCGGCGTGCGCTCCGCCGCCGGCCGCGTCCGCGGCCTCTCCGCCCGGGCCGCGTCCGTCCACGCGGCCGGCGCCGCGCGGCATCCGCAGCGGCAGGATCACCTCGAGCGGCGAGGCCTGCGTCCCGTCCTGCAGCGCCCGCGCCAGGCCCGCCGGGGTCGGCGCCTCGAACAGCGCGCCGATCCCGACGTCCGTCCCGAACGCGTCCGCGACGTCGCGCAGCAGGCGGACCGCGAGCAGCGAGTGGCCGCCGAGCTCGAAGAACGAGTCGTCCGCGCCGACCCGCTCGACGCCGAGCGCGTCGGCGAACAGCCGGCACAGGCGCTCCTCGGCCACGCCCTCCGGCGCACGCCCCTCGCCGGCGGGGGCCGGGTCGGGCGCGGGCAGCGCGCGGCGGTCGAGCTTGCCGTTCGGGGTCAGCGGCAGCGCGTCCAGCACGACCGTGGCGGCCGGGACCATGTGCGCGGGCAGCCGCCGGGCGGCCGCGGCGCGCAGCGCGTCGGGGGCCGGAGGGGCGGCGCCGTCCGCCGGCACGACGTAGGCGACGAGCCGCTGGTCGCCGGGACGGTCCTCGCGCACGATCACGACGGCGTCGCGCACGCCCACCTCGGCGCGCAGCACGGCCTCGATCTCGCCCGGCTCGATGCGGAACCCGCGCACCTTGACCTGCCCGTCGGCGCGGCCCAGGTAGTCCAGGCCGCCGTCGCGGCGCACGCGCGCCAGGTCGCCCGTCCGGTACCGCCGCGCGGGCGGGGCGTCGTCGCCGTCCGGCCGCGGCAGACGGGCGGCCTGCACCGCCGCCGCGTCGGGGTCGGCGGCCGCGTCGGGGCCGGACGGGTCGGGCGGGAAGCGCTCCGCGTTCAGCGCCGGCCGGCCCAGGTAGCCGCGCGCGACGCCCCCGCCGGCGACGTGCAGCTCGCCGACGACGTTCGGCGGGACGGGGTGGCCGCCGGCGTCGAGCACCCGCACGTCCAGGTCCGGGATCGGCACGCCGATCGGCGACGGGTCGCCCGGGGCGGCGGCCCGCGCGTCGTCCGCGGTCAGCGGCCGGTACGTCACGTGGACCGTCGTCTCGGTGATCCCGTACATGTTCACCAGCCGCGGCGCGTCGTCCGGGTGCCGCTCGTACCAGGGGCGCAGCTTCGCCAGCTCGAGCGCCTCGCCGCCGAAGACGACCAGCCGCAGCGCGAGCTCGGCGCCCGTCGCCGGGTCGTCGCCGTCGGCCGCGACGAGCGCCCAGAACGCCGACGGCGTCTGGCTGAGCACCGTCACCCGCTCGTCGACGAGCAGCCGCAGGAACGCGGCCGGGGCGCGCGAGACGTCGTGCGGGATGACGACCAGCCGGCCGCCGTGCAGCAGCGCGCCCCACAGCTCCCAGACCGAGAAGTCGAACGCCGCGGAGTGGAAGAGCGTCCACGTGTCGTCGGGCCCGAAGCCGAACCAGCCGTCCGTGGCGGTGAACAGCCGCACGACGTTGCGGTGCGCGACCTGCACGCCCTTCGGCCGGCCCGTCGAGCCCGAGGTGTAGATGACGTAGGCGACGTCGTCCGGGCGCGCCGGCGGACGGTCGGCGGGCGTCAGCGGGTCCGCGGGCAGCGCCGCCAGCTCGGCCGTCGTCGCCGGGTCGTCCAGCCGCAGCGTCGGGACGCCGCCGAGCGTCGCCGCGTCGACGGCGCCGTCCGTGACCGCCAGGACCGGGCCGGCGTCCTCGACGGTCGCCCGCAGGCGCTCGGCGGGGTACGCCGGGTCGAGGGGCAGGTAGCCGGCGCCGGTGCGCAGGATCGCGATCAGCGCCACGACCAGGTCGACGGTGCGCGGCAGGGCGAGGGCGACGAGCGTGCCGCGGCGGGCGCCGCGGGCGAGCAGCGCGCGGGCCAGGCGGGTGGCGCGCGCGTCGAGCTCGGCGTACGTCAGCGGGCCGCCGGGGCCGGTCAGCGCCGGGCGCTCCGGGTGGGCCGCGACCGTGCGGGCCAGCCAGCCGTCGAGCGTCTCGGCCGCCGGGTCCGCGGGCAGGAGCGCCGCGCCCGGCGCGTCGGCGGGGCGCGGCGGCGGGACGGCCGTCGCCACCGGGACGACCTCGCCCGGGCCGGTGATCCGGGGCGCCCACAGGTCCTGCTCGGGATCGGCGGACCACGCGTCCGCGAGCCGCGCGAACCAGGCGGCCAGGCCCTCCGCGGTCTCGCGGTCGAAGCGGGCGGCGCGGTGCTCGACGCGCAGGTCGAGCCCCGCGGGCGCGCCGGCGGCGTCGAAGCGCTCGGCCAGCTCGAACGTCAGGTCGAACTTCGCCGTGCCGTTGCCGCGCACCTCGAGCGCCGCGTCCAGGCTGTCCTCGGCCCACGCCGCGTCGGGCGTGTTCTGCAGGACGAGCATGACGTTGAACAGCGGCGTGCGGCCGGGCGCGCGCGGCGGGCGCAGCCGCTCGACGACACGGTCGAACGGCACGTCGGCGTGGGCGAGCGCGGCCAGGTCCGCCTGGCGCACCCGCCGCAGCAGCGTCGGCAGGTCGGGCGCGCCGTCCGTGTCCGCGCGCAGCACGACGGTGTTGGCGAAGAACCCGACGACCTCGTCCAGGCCCGGCGCGTCGCGGCCCACGACCACCGTCCCGACGGGCACGTCCGTCCCCGCGCCGACGCGGGTCAGCAGCCCGGCGAGGATCGCGTGGAGCGCCATGAACGTCGTGGCGCCGTGCTCGCGCGCCAGCGCCGCCAGCCGCGCGTGGACGGCCGCCGGGATCGTCGTGCGGACCTCGCCGCCGTCGCGGGAGGCGTCGGCCCCGGCCGCGCGGTCGGCGGGCAGCTCCAGGGCGTCCGGGATCCCGCGCAGCGCGTCCGCCCAGAACGCCAGGCCCGCCTCGTCGTCCCCCGCCGCCGCGAGCGCGAGGGCGTGGTCGGCGTGCTGGACGGCGAGCGGCGGCAGGACGGACGGGCCCTCCCGGTCCTCCCGCCGCGCCGCGTAGGCCCGGGAGAGGTCGCCGACGAGCGGGCCGAGCGACCAGCCGTCCGCGGCGACGTGGTGCAGCACGAGCAGCAGCACGGGCTCGTCGTCGGCGCCGTCGACCGTGAGCAGCGTCGCGCGCAGCGGCAGGTCGGTCGTGACGTCGAAGACGTGGCGGGACAGCGCGGCGATCCGGGCGTCGAGCCCGTCCGGCGCGACGAGCTCGTGCGCGAACGGCACCTCCACCGTCCCCGGCGCGGCGATCGCCTGCACCGGCGCGCCGTCGCGCTCCGGGTACGTCGTGCGCAGCGTCTCGTGCCGCGCCAGCACGTCGGCCAGCGCGGCGCGCAGGGCGCGGACGTCGACGATGCCGCGCAGGCGCAGCACGACCGGCACGTCGTACGTCGGGTCCGGGCCATCGAGCCGCTGCAGGAACCACAGCCGCCGCTGGGCGGGCGCGAGCGGCAGGTCGTCCGGGCGGTCGGTCGGCGTGGCCGCTGCGGCCGGGCGCGGCGCGGGGGCCGGGCGCGGCGCCGCGGCCGGGCCCGTGAGCGCCGCGGCCAGGAGCGCGGGCGTCGGGTGGTCGAAGACCGTCCGCACGCCGCAGTCGGCGCCGAGGTCCTCGCGCAGCCGCGCCGCCATCCGGGCGACGAGCAGCGAGTGGGCGCCGAGGGCGAAGACGTCGTCGTGCACCCCGACCGCCGGCAGGCCGAGCGTCTCGGCCACGACGGCGCAGACGAGCTCCTCCTCGGGCGTGCGCGGCCGGTCGGCGGCGGTGACGGCGGCGGGGTCGGGCGCGGGCAGGCGCGCGCGGTCGACCTTGCGCGACACCGTCATCGGCAGGGCGTCCAGGACGACGACCGCGGACGGGACGGCGTGGTGCGGCAGCGTCTCGCCCGCCGCCGCGATCAGCGCCGCCGGGTCGGGGCGCGCGCCGGGGGCCGGCACGACGTAGGCGACCAGGCGCCGGTCGCCCGGGCGGTCCTCGCGCACGACCGCCACGGCCTGGGCGACGTCGTCCTGCGCGTTGAGCGCCGCCGCGACCTCGCCCAGCTCGATGCGGAAGCCGCGCAGCTTGACCTGGTCGTCGGCGCGGCCGAGGAACTCGAGCAGCCCCTCGGCGGTCCACCGCACCCGGTCGCCGGTGGCGTACATGCGGGCGTCCGGCTCGTCGGCCGGCGCCCACGGGTCGGGAAGGAAGCGCTCGGCCGTCAGCTCGGGGCGCCCCAGGTAGCCGCGGCCGACGTTGCGCCCGCCGACGAACAGCTCGCCCGCGACGCCCGGCGGCACCGGCCGGCGCGCGTCGTCCAGCACGTACGCGCGGGAGCCCGCGATCGGCCGGCCGATGACGGGCGTCGGGTGGTCGGCGACGGGGCAGATCACGGCGTCGACCGTGCACTCCGTCGGGCCGTACGTGTTCCAGCCGATCGTCGTCGGGTGCGCGCGCAGGCGGCGCCACAGGTCGGGCGGCGCGGCCTCGCCGCCCAGCGCGACGAGCGTCGGCACGTGGCGGCCCTCGTCCAGGACGCCCTCCGCGACGAGCGCCTCGAACATCGCCGGCGTGACGTCGACGTAGTCGATCCGCTCGTCGCGGACGAAGGCCGCGAGCGCCGCGGGGTCGCGCAGCACGTCGGCCGCGGCGACGCGCAGCTCGTGACCCGCGAGCAGCGCCAGGAACGGGCTGATGCCCGAGTCGAAGGAGAAGGAGTGGTTGTGCGAGAAGCGGATCCGCTCCCGGCCGGCGGCCGCGGCGGCCGGACCGTAGAGCGTGCGGGCGTGGCCGTCGAGCAGGTTGACCGCCGTGCGGTGCTCGATCACCACGCCCTTCGGCCGGCCCGTGGTGCCCGAGGTGTAGATGACGTAGGCCGCGTCCCCGGGCGCGGCGGCGTCGAGAGCGGCCCCGTCCGCCGCGCCGGCCGTCGCCGGCGCCGCTCCGGCGTCGGGGTCCGCGGTGCCGCCCGCGCCCGTCCCGCCGCCGCGCTCGTCGTCCGTCCGCACGAGCGGCAGGCCCGTCGCCGGCAGCCGGGCCGCGCCGTACGCGTCACCGACCACCGCGACCGCCCCGGAGTCCTCGAGCAGGAAGGTCAGGCGCTCGGCGGGCAGCTCGGCGTCGAGCGGCAGGAACGCCGCGCCGGCGCGCAGCACGGCCAGCATCGCGGCGACGTACCCCGCGCCGCGCTCGTGGGCGATCGCGACGACCCGCTCGCGGCCGGCGCCGGCCGCCACCAGGCGGGCGGCCAGCGCGGCGGAGCGCGCGTCCAGCTCGCCCGCGGTCAGCGCACCGTCCGGGCCCGCCACCGCCGGCGCGGACGGGTCGGCCGCGACGCGGGCCCGGAAGCGGTCGACCAGGCTCGCGTCCGGCGCCGGCATCGCGGGGCCGCTGCCGAACGCCGCCACGGCGTCCCGCTCGGCCGGGGTGGCGATCGGCAGCTCGGCGACGGTCGTCGCGGCGTCGGCGTCCGCGAGCGCGGCGAGCAGCCCGTCGAGCCGGTCCCGGTGCGCGCGCACGCTCGCCTCGTCGTACGGCCCCGCGGGCGCGTCGATCGCGATCTCGAGTCCGCCGTCCGGCGTGCCCCAGACGGACAGGGACAGGTCCTCGACCGGCCCCTCCCACACCGCGCGCACGCGGCCGGTGACCCGCCGCGCCGCGCCGGCGTGCCCGAAGCGCAGCTCCTGCACGAACGGCTTGAGGTTGAGGAACAGCCCGGCCAGGCGGCCGTCGCCGGCGAACAGGCCCAGCTCGCGGCGCAGCGTCTCGTGGCGGAAGCGGGCGTGCGGCCGCCCCGCCGCCAGCGTGCCGGCGACCTGGGCCACGAGCGCGTCGACGGACGCGCCCGGGTCGACGTGGGCGCGCAGCGGCACGACGTTCTGCGCGTTGCTCGGCCGCCGCAGCGCGCCAGCGTCGGGGCGCGCCAGGACGGGCAGGCCGACGACGACGTCGCGGCTGCCGGTCAGGCCGTGCAGCAGCGCGGCGCAGCCGGCGGCGAGCGCCTCGGGCCACCCGCCGCCGCTGCGCGCGCCGACGGCCGTGAGCGCCGCCACGCGGTCCGGTCCGACGACCAGGCCGGCCCGGACGGTGCGGCCGCTCGGCGCCACCTCGCCCTCGGTCAGCCCGGGCACGCTCTCCAGGTCGCCCATCGCGGCGAGCCAGTGCTCGCGGTCGGCGCGCTCCTGCGCCGACCCGGCGTAGGCGGCGTCGTCGGCGACGACCGCGGCCAGGCCGTCCGACGGCGGGGCGGGCGCGGGGCCGCCGCCGGCGAGCGCGCGCACGTGGGCCGCGACGCGCCGCGCGACGAGCGCGAACCCGTAGCCGTCCAGCGCCAGGTGGTGCACCCGCTGCAGCCAGCGGAAGCGCTCAGGCCCCAGGACGAAGAGGACGGTCTCGGCGAGCACCCCGGCGCGCAGGTCGATCGGCTCGCGCAGCGCGGCGGCGGCCCACGCGTCGGCGGCGGCCTCGGGGTCGGCCTCGCCGCGCAGGTCGACGATCCGCGGGTCGGCCGCGATCTCGGGGTCGACGAGCTGCCGCGGGTCGTGGTCGGGCCCCACGATCCGCACGCGCAGCGCGTCCGTCTCGGCGACGACCGCCGTGACGGCCTGCACCCAGTGGACCGGGTCGAGCGGCCCGGCGACGTCGACGATCTCCGTCGCGCCGTAGACCGCGTCGTCGCCGAGGTACTGCTGCGAGAACCAGACGCCGCGCTGCGCGGCCGTCAGCGGCAGCGCGGCGGCCGCCGTGGCGCGGGCGCTCACGAGGCCGCGCGGGCGTCGGCGACGACGGACCACCACGCCGCGAGCGTCGGCTCCTCGGCCAGGTCCATGAAGCCGATCTGCACGCCGTCCGCGCTCCAGCGCTCGGCGAGCGCCATGACGCGGATGGAGTCCAGGCCGGCCTCGACCAGGTCGGTGTCGTCGCTCAGCGTCGCGGGGTCGACGTCGAGCAGGGCGGCGACGCCGGCGCGCAGGGCGATCGGGTCGTCGGGGAGGGGCGGGAGCGCGGGGGTGGACATGCGGGGCTCCGGGGTCGGGGGGGGGATCAGCGGGTGGCGCCGCCGCCGAGCGCCTTCTGCACGTCGGCGATCAGCACGTCGGAGGCGAGCGCGCCGCCGGCGGCGCCCCAGACGGAGCCGTCGACCTGGCTGACGTGCCCGGCCTTCACGGCGTCGAGCTGCTTGAACGCCTTCGATCCGACGCCCTGCTCGAGCGCCTTCGCGTCGTCGCCGTCGGCGGTCAGGCTGGAGAGGAAGATCCAGTCGGCCTCGAGCTCGCCGAGCGCCTCCAGGCTGAGCGACTCGCCGTGGCCCTGGCCCTCCGTGCGCTGGTTCTTCGGGCGCTTCAGGCCGAGGTCGGCGACCACGGTCGACGCGAACGTGCCGGCGTGCATGAACGTCGGGCCGTCCGGGTTCCAGCGGGCGATCGTCACCTCGGCGCCGGCGTGCTTCCCGAGCGACCGGCCGACCTGCGCCGTGCGCTGCTCGTACCGCGCGAGCCAGTCCTTCGCCTGCGCCTCGCGGTTCAGCGCGACGCCCACCTGCCGCAGCGTGCTCTTCCACTCGTCCTTCGCGGGGTCGGACGCGACGAACGTCGGCGCGATCTTGCGCAGCTTCGCGACCTGGCCCGCCAGCGGCCCCTCGGGGAAGTCGTACGAGACGATGATCAGGTCGGGGTCGGCGTCGAGCACCTTGTCGAGGTCCGGCTGGTTGACGTCGCCGACGATCGGGACGCCGGCCACGCGGTCGGCGAGGTAGCGCGGCGGGCCGTCCTGGCCCTGGCCCTTCGAGATCGCGACGGGCTTGACGCCGAGGGCGAGCGCGTCGTCGGTCAGCTCGTCGTTGACGACCACCACGCGCTGCGGCTTCGTGGGCACCTCGACGGCGTTGCCCGCGAAGTCCTTCACGGTCCGCGTGGCCGCGGCGGCGTCGTCCGACGCGCCGCCCTCGTCGTCGGAGCCGCCGCACCCGGCGAGCAGCGCGACGAGGAGCAGGGCGCACGCCAGGGCGAGCAGCCGGAGGACGGGCGTACGGAGCACGCCTGGGGTGAGGGACGTCATGACGGGACCTTCCTGCGTGGTCTAGGGTCGGGGGACGCGCCGGAGTTAGGGCGTCCTGATTAGGGCACCCTTACCCGGCGGTGGCTACTGTACTCACGAATGCGCGCCGAGCGCGAGTCCCCCCGCATCCGCCGCTCCGTCCCCCCATCCCCGGCCCCCGCGATCGCCCTGCGCGACGCCGCTCCGGCGCTGCCCGCGCGGCCCGGGCTGGGCCGCCGCGCCCGCCTGGCCGTGGCGGGCGCGTGCGGCCTGCTGGCCGTCCTCGCGGTGCTCTCGATGCTCGTCGGCGCGGGCTACGTGTCGGCCGGCGACGTCCTGCGCTACGTCGCCGGCGACGCGGGGCTGCAGGCCGACCCCAAGCGGCACGAGCTGCTGCGGCTGACCGTCGTCGACCTGCGCCTGCCGCGCACGGTCGCGGCGCTCGTGGTCGGCGCCGGCCTGGGCGTCGCGGGCGCGCTGCTGCAGGCCGTCACGCGCAACCCGCTCGCCGACACGGGCCTGCTCGGCGTCAACGCCGGCGCGGGCCTGGGGGTGGTGGTCGGCATCACGTGGTTCGGCGCGAGCGCGGGGCTCGGCCAGACGGCCTGGGCGTTCGGTGGCGCGCTGTGCGCGAGCGTCGTGGTGCTGCTCGTCACGCGGGCCGGCGGCGGGCTCTCGCCGCTCAGCCTGGTGCTCGCGGGCGCGGCGCTGTCGGCCACGCTCGGCGGGGCGATGACGCTGCTGCTCGTCAGCCACCAGCGCACGTACGACGAGTACCGCCGCTGGATCCTGGGCTCGCTGTCGGGCGTCGAGACGTCGACCGTGCTGCAGGCGCTGCCCGTCGTCGCCGTCGGTCTGGCGCTCGCCGTCGCGGTCGCCCGCCCGCTCGAGGCGCTGGGGATCGGCGAGGACGGCGCGCGGGCGCTCGGCCGCGATCCCGACGCCATCCGCCGCGTCGTCGTCCTGGCCGTCGCGCTGCTGAGCGGCGCGGCGATCGCGGTGGCGGGACCGATCACGTTCCTGGGCCTGCTCGCCGCGTTCCTCGCCCGGGCCGTCGCCGGGCCGCGGGGCCGCGCCGGCCTGCTCGTCGCCGCCGTCGCCGGCGCGCTGGTGCTGCTCGGCGCCGACCTGCTCGCCCGGGTCGTGGTGCGGCCGTACGAGGCACCGGTCGGCGTGCTCGTGGCGCTCGTCGGCGCGCCCGTCCTCGTCGCGATCGCCCGCACGAAGGGCCTGCTCACCCTCGGCGGCCCGGGGGCGCGGCGGTGAGGGCGGGGACGGTGCCGGCGGCCCGCCGGGCGGGGGCGCCGGCGTGAGCGTCGGGCTCGCCCCGGACGCGCCTCCGACCGAGGCGGCCGTCCGCCCGGCCGGCACCGTGCTGCTGCGGCGCGGGCGTGCGTCGATGCTGGTCGGCCGCCGCGCCACCGTGGCGACCGGGGCGCTGGCGCTCGTCACCCTCGCCTGCGTCGTCGGGGCGCTCGTCGTCGGCTCGTCGTCGATCGGCGTGTCCGACGCCGTCTCGGCCCTGCTCGGCGTCGGCGATCGGCGGGCCGACCTGCTCGTCTGGGAGCTGCGGATGCCGCGGGTGGTCGCCGGGCTGGCCGCGGGCGGGGCCCTCGGCGTGGCGGGCCTGCTGACCCAGACCCTGGCCGACAACCGGCTGGCCACCCCCGACGTCCTCGGCGTCAACCAGGGCGCCATCGTCGCGATCATGGTCGCCGTCCTGGGGACCGACCTGGCGATGCTCGGCGCGTGGTGGGCGGGGCCGATCGGGGCCGCCGCGGCCGCCGCGCTCGTCTTCGCGATCGCCGGCGGCATCGGACGGCACGGCCTGCGGCTGCTCGTCGTCGGCATCGCGCTGACCACGGCGATGAGCTCGGTGATCGACGTCGTCCTGGCGCGGCAGGACCTCGGGCTGGCGGGCGCGGTCTACACGTGGACCGTCGGCGACCTGGCGAACGGGAGCGTCCGCAGCGCGCTGCCCGCCCTGATCGCGCTCGCCGCCCTCGCCCCGGCGCTGCTCGTCACCGCCCGGACGCTGCGCCTGCTGCGCCTGGGCGACGCGACCGCCGCAGGCCTGGGGGTCGCCGTCGGCCGGCTGCACGTGCGGATCCTGCTGCTGGCGGTCGTGCTGGCCGGGACGGGGGTCGCGGTCGCCGGCCCCGTCGCGTTCGTCGCGCTCGCCGCGCCGGTGCTGGCGGCCGGCGCGGTCGGCCCGGGCCGCGTGCCCGTGGTCGGCGCGGCGCTCGTCGGCGCGGCGCTCGTCGTCGCCGCCGACACGGTCGGCCGCGTCGTCGCGGGGCCGGTCGAGGTGCCCGTCGGGGTCGTCACGAGCCTGCTCGGCGGCCCGTTCCTGCTGTGGGTGCTGCTGCGCCAGAACCGGACGGAGGAGGTGCGCTGATGGAGCTGCGCGTGGAGGGGCTCGTCGCCGGCTACGGCGCGGCCGACGCGCCGGCGGTGGCGGGCGTCGACCTGACCGTGCCCGCGGGGACGGTCGTCGCGATCGTCGGCCCGAACGGGTGCGGCAAGTCGACGCTGCTGCGGGCGATCGGGCGGCTGCACCGCCCGCGGGCCGGGCGCGTGCTCGTCGGCGGCGACGACGTGTGGGGCCTGCGGCCGCGCGACGCCGCGCACCGCATCGCGCTGCTCCCCCAGGCGCCGCAGCCGCCCGAGGGCGTCACCGCGCTGGCGCTCGTCGGCTACGGCCGCCACCCCCACCAGGGCCTCTTCCGCCAGTGGTCGCCGGCGGACGAGGCGGCCGTCGCGCACGCGCTGCGCGTGACCGGCGTGACCCCCTTCGCCGGGCGGCGGATCGACCGGCTGTCCGGCGGCCAGGCGCAGCGCGCGTGGGTGGCGATGACCGTCGCGCAGGAGGCGCCGGTGATGCTGCTCGACGAGCCGACGAGCGCGCTGGACCTGGGCCACCAGGTCGAGGTGCTCGAGCTGCTGCGGTCGCTCGGCCGCGCGGGCCGCACCGTCGTGATGGTGCTGCACGACCTGGCGTCCGCGGCCCGCTACGCCGACGTGCTCGTGGCGATGCGGGACGGCCGGATCGTCGCGACCGGGCCGCCGCGCGAGGTCGTCGACGCCGCCCTGGTGCGGCGGCTGTACGACGTGGACGCCGAGGTGCTGCAGGCCGCCGACGGGTCGCCCGTGGTCGTGCCGCGGCCGGGCGCGCAGCCGGCGGGCTCGGCGGGGGCCGGCGGGCGGGACGCGGGCGCTGCGGGGGCCAGCCCGCCGGTCGCGGCCGAGGCGGGGGCCGGCGGGCGGATCGCGGCCGAGGCCGGGCCGACGTGATCGGCGAGCGGGGAGCCGCGGTCGACCCGCGGTACGCGTCCGTCGCCGCCGCCGTCCGGGAGCGAGCGGCCGACCTGCGGGCGCTCAGCCACCGCATCCACGCGCGCCCCGAGCTGGCCTTCGCCGAGCACCGCGCCGCGGGCTGGTGCGCCGAGCTGCTGGCGGGCGCCGGCTTCGCGGTGACGGGCGGGGCGTGGGACCTGCCGACGGCCTTCGACGCGCGGCGCGGCGGCGGCCCGACGACCGTCGCGTTCTGCGCGGAGTACGACGCGCTGCCGCGGATCGGTCACGCCTGCGGGCACAACCTGATCGCCGCGGCGGCCGTCGGCGCCGGGCTGGCCCTGTCCGACGTCGCCGACGCGGCCGGCCTGACGGTGCGCGTGATCGGCACGCCGGCGGAGGAGTCGGGCGGCGGCAAGGCCCACCTGCTCGACGCCGGCGCGTTCGCGGGCGTCGACGCGGCGATGATGGTCCACGCCGGGCCGCAGGAGGTCGCGCGCTTCGCGTCCTTCGCCCACCGCGCCCTGGCCGCCCGCTTCGTGGGCGCGCGGGCCGACGCGGCGGCGGAGGCGGTCTCCGCCCTCGTCGACGCGCTCGACGCGCGCGGGCCGGCGGGCACGCGGCTGCGCACGACCGAGCGGCCGTGGGGCCTGGACGCCGCGCCGCCGCACCTGCGCCCGGCGCTCCCGGTCCGTCCCGGCCCGGCGCGCTGGGTCCACGCCGAGGCGCGCGCCGCCGACGAGCCGACGCTCGCGGGCCTGACCGACGGGCTGCGCGGCGTCCTGCACGCGGCGGCGGACGAGGCGGGCTGCGCGCTCGACGTCGTCGACGCCGAGCCGCCGTACCGCCCCTTCCGCACCGACGACGCGCTCGCCGCCGCCTGGGCCCGCCACGCCGCCGCGCTCGGCCGCCCCGCCCCGGCGGACCCCGGCCCGTTCGCGATGACGGACATGGGCAACGTCTCGCACGCCGTGCCGGCCATCCACCCGATGCTCGCCCTCGGCGACGGCACCGTCACGCCGCACGACCCGGCGTTCGCCGACCTCGTCGTCACCCCCCAGGCGGACGCGACGATCCTCGACGCCGCGACGGCGATGGCGTGGACGGCGCTCGACGTGGCGGCGGGGCGCGCGGCGTGAGCGGCGTGCGCCCCGGGCACGAGACGGTCGCACCGACGGGACGAGCGGCATGAGCCCGGTCGGCGCGACGGCCGGGGCGGCCGCGGCGGCCACGAGGGTCGCGGCGGCCACGACGGCGGGGGTGGTGACCGGGACGGTCGTGCCCGTCGCGCTGGCGGGCGTAGAGGTCCGCCGCGCCCCGGCCGCGGCCGTCGATCCGGCCGCGCTGGCGCTGCTCTCCCCCGCCGAGCGGGCGCGCCTCGGCCGCCTGCGGCGCGCCGCGGACCGCGCCCGCTTCGCCACCGGCCGCGCGGTCGCCCGCCGCATGCTCGGCGCGCGCCTGGGCGTCGCGCCCGCGGACGTCCCGCTGGTCCTCGCCCCCACCGTCGGCGCGGCAGCCGCGCAGCGCCCCGGCACCGGCCGCCCGGTCCTTCCGGGGACGCCGTTGCGGCTGTCGATCGCGCACGCCGGCGACGTCGTCCTGGTGGCGCTGACCGACGACGGGCGTGCCGTGGGCGTGGACGTGGAGGGCGGGCCCGACGCCGCCCGCGTCCTCGGCCCCGAGCTGTGGGACGCCGCGTGCGCGCCCGCCGAGCGCGCGGCGCTCGCCGCGCGGCCGGCCGCGGCGCGCGACGACGCCTTCCTGGCGCTCTGGACGCGGAAGGAGGCGGTCCTGAAGGCCACCGGCCGCGGGCTGACCGTGCCGATGACCGCGCTGACCGTCACGCTCGGCGCCCGGGCCCGGGTGACCGCCACCGCGGCCCCGCTGCCGCCCGCGGACGCGGTGGCGCTGGCCGACGTCGACGCCGGGACGCCGGGCTACCGGGCCGCGGTGGCGGTCCTGCCGGCGGGCGACTGACCCGCGCCCGGGCCCGGCGGCGCCTACCGCCGCGCCGCCGCCGGAGCGCCGAGCCCGGCCAGCACGTCGTCCGTCGTCGTCGCCACCGCGCAGCGGCCCGCGGCCCAGCGCAGCGCCATGCGGTGCTCGTCGAGCGAGAAGTCCGCGACGGCGTCGGCGACGAGGAACGCCTGGACGTCCTGCATGAACGCCTCGGCGGCGGTCATCAGGCAGCCGATGTGGGCGTAGATGCCGGTGATGACGAGCTGGTCGCGGCCGAGGGCGCGCAGGCGGTCGCGCAGGTCGGTGCGCTGGAACGCGCTGTAGCGCCACTTCGTCAGCAGCACGTCGTCCGGGCGCGGCGCCAGCTCGGGGATGATCCGGTGCTCGTCGCCGCCGGCGCCCAGGCCGGTGCCCCACAGGTCGGTCAGCAGGCCGCGGTCGGCGGGGTCCTGGTCCGGCGGCTGGGCCGAGAAGACGACGGGCACGCCGAGCGCGGCGCACGCGTCGCGCAGGGCGGCGATCCGCGGCACGACGGCCGACAGCGGCTCCTCGTCGCGGCGGTACGCGGCGACGAAGTACTCCTGCATGTCGTGGACGAGCAGGACGGCGCGGGCGGGGTCGACGCGCCAGCCGGCCCGCGAGTCGGGCAGCTCGGCCGGGTCGGGCAGCGGGTACGGGGCGATCTGGGCCATGGCCATGGTGGTCCTCCGGGGGGCTCGGGATGGATCGGGACGACGGGACAGGGAGCGGACGGTCGGGCGCGGCGCGGCGCAGCGCCGCGTGGCGACGGGATCGGCCGCCGCGCGGGTGAGTTCAGGCCGGCGGGGCGGCGGCGGGCTCCTGCAGGCGGCGGGCGATCTCGGCGCGCAACGCCTTCTTGCTGACCTTCCCGACGTTCGTGCGCGGCAGCGCGTCGACGAGCTCGACGCGATCGGGCACCTTGAACGCCGCCACGCCGCGGTCGCGGACGAACGCGCGCAGCTCGGCCGGCCGCAGCTCCGCGCCGTCGCGGGCCACGACGAACGCGCACGTGCGCTCGCCGAGGAAGACGTCGGGCATCGCGACGAGCGCCGCGTCGTGCACGCCGGGGTGGGCCAGCAGGTGGTTCTCGACCTCCTCGGCCGCCACCTTCTCGCCGCCGCGGTTGATCTGGTCCTTGTCGCGCCCCTCGACGACGACGCCTCCGTCGGCCGTCAGGCGCACGAGGTCGCCGGTGCGGTACCAGCCGTCGGGCGTGAACGCCCGCGCGTCGTGCTCCTCCCCCCGGTAGTACCCCTGGATCGTGTACGGGCCGCGGGTCAGCAGGTGGCCGGTGCCGCCGGGCGGGACGGGCGCGTCCTCGTCGTCGAGCACCCGCAGCTCGTCGTGGACGGCCATCGGGCGGCCCTGCGTGGTGACGATCGTCTCCTCGTCGTCGTCCAGGCGCGTGTAGCAGACGAGGCCCTCGGCCATCCCGAACACCTGCTGCAGCGTGCAGCCGAGCGTCGGACGCACACGACGGGCGACCTCCTCGGCGAGCTTCGCGCCGCCGACCTGCAGGACCTGCAGCGACGACAGGTCCTCCTGCCCCGCGCGCGAGCCCGCCGCGGCGTCGAGCCACGCGTGCGCGAGCGGGGGGACGACGCCGGTGATCGTCACGCGCTCGCGCGCGATCAGCCCGAACGCGGTCCGCGGGCTCGGGTCCGGCGCCAGCACGACGCGCGCGCCGGCGTAGAGGGCGCCCATGATCCCGGGCGAGCTGAGCGGGTAGTTGTGCGCGACCGGCAGGGCGGCGAGGTAGACGCTGCGGGCCGTCAGGCCGCACAGCTCGGCGCTGCGGCGCAGGGTGTACAGGTACTCGTCGTGCGTGCGCGGGATCAGCTTCGGCACGCCGGTGCTGCCGCCGGACAGCTGCAGGAACGCGACGTCGGACGGCAGCGGCGCCCAGCCGGGCTGCGTCCCCGACTCGCGGGCGGCGGCCCGGTCGTACGGGGCGTCGATGACGGCGCGGTCGACCTCGCCCGTCTCGCGCAGCGCGTCGAGCGGGACGAACCGGCGCGGCGCCGCGGGCGGCGTCGTCGCGTCGCCCGCCACGACGACGTGGCGCAGCGTCGGCACCGCGGCCTGCACCTCGGCCGCCAGCTCCCGCGGGTCGAAGCGGCCCTCCGGCGCGCCGATCACGTACGCCGCGGCCTCGGAGAAGCGGCAGAAGTGCTCGATCTCGGTGCGCCGGTGCGGCGGCAGCGCGAAGACGGGCAGCGCCCCGACGCGGAAGAGCGCGAAGACGACCTCGACGAAGGCCGCGACGTTGCCGAGCTGCACGACGACGCGGTCGCGGGGCTCGATCCCCAGCCGCCGCAGGCCCGCGGCCAGGCGGTCCGCCCGGTCGTCCAGCTCGCCGTAGCTCCACCGCTCCTCCCCCGCCACGAGCGCCAGGCGCTCCGGGTGCGCGGCGGCGCGCTCGCGCAGCATGCCGCCGAACGTCTCGCCGCGCCAGTAGCCCAGCGTGCGCCAGCGGTCGGCGAGCTCGGCCGGCCAGGGGACGACGCCCTCGAGCGGCGCGCTCACCGCTCCTCCTCCACCCCGATGGCGGAGAGGAACGTGCGGAACTTCGCGGCCGTCTCCGCCAGCTCGTCCTCGCCCCGCGATCCCGCCACGACGCCCGCGCCGGCGAAGAGCCGCAGCGCGTTGTCGCGGACGAGGCCGCAGCGGATCGTGACGACCCACTCGCCGTCGCCCGCGGCGTCCTGCCAGCCGACGGCGCCGGCGTAGGGGCCGCGCTCGAACGGCTCGAGCTCGGCGATCAGCTCGTGCGCTGCGGCGGGCGGCGTGCCGCAGACGGCGGGCGTGGGGTGCAGCGCGGTGGCGAGCGCCAGCGCCGACGGCTGCGGATCGGCCAGCCGGCCGGTGACCGTCGTGCCCAGGTGCCACATCGTCGCGGTGCCCACCAGCGCGGGCTCGGCCGGCACGTCGAGCGTCGCGCACAACGGCCGCAGCGCGTCGGCGACGGCGTCGACGACGACGCCGTGCTCGTGGCGGTCCTTGGCCGAGCGGAAGAGCGCGGCGGCGCGCTCGTGGTCCTCGCCCGGATCGGGGCGGCGCGGCGTGGATCCCGCGAGGGGGCGCGCGATCACGCGGTCGCCGCGGCGCGCGACGAGCAGCTCGGGACTGGCGCCCACCAGCGTCTCGCCGTCCCCCACGTCGAGCGCGAAGGCGTACCCGCGCGGATCACGCAGCGCCAGCCGGCGCAGCAGCGCGGCGGGGTCGAGCGGCGCGTCGGCGTGCAGCTCGAGCGAGCGGGCCAGGACGACCTTCTGCAGCTCGCCGTCGAGACGCCCGACGGCCTCGTCCACGATCCCCGCGTACGTGGCGGGCGCGGGCACGGGGCGCACGGACCACGTCGGCCCGGTGCTGTCGCGGCCCGCGGCGGCGGGGCAGCCGGCGCCGGGCGTCGGCGCCTCGCCCGCGGCGAACGGCGCCGCCCAGCGAACGCTCTCGGGCACGACGACCCGCACCGGGCCGTCCGGGGCGAAGGGCAGGGCCCCCAGCGCGATCGCGCGCGAGTCGCCCGGCGCCGCGTCGGCGAGCAGGGCGTCGACGCGGGCGGCCAGGCGGTCGTGCGGGCCGTCCGGCAGCACGGCGCGCACGCCGCGGGCGTGCAGGGCGTGACGCGGGGACGAGAAGAACGCGTCGCCTGGGCGCAGGTCGTCCAGGAGCGCCTCGGCGGTGGCCAGGGGGGCGGCGGTGCTCATGCGGCCTCGCTTCGCCGGGCGGGGCCGGCGGGTCGGGGGAACGGGGCGGGGTCAACCACGGAGCGTCGCCCCGCCGTCGACGTACAGGTCGTGCATCGTGATGTGCCGGGCGCGGTCCGAGACGAGGAAGCGCACCGCGTCGGCGACGTCCTCGGGCGCGGCGATCCGGCCGAGCGGGATGCCCGCCTTGAACGTCGCGGGGTCGCCGGCGACCGTCCGCGCCTCGGCGTCCGGGTCCGTCCACAGCGCGCGCTGCATCGCCGTGTCCGTCGAGCCCGGCGCGACGACGTTGCAGCGGATGCCGTGGGGCGCCAGCTCCAAGCCGAGGCTGCGGGTGAACGACGCGGCCGCGGCCTTCGACGCGCCGTAGGCCGCCATCCCGGCGCGCGGCACGCCGGCGGCGTTCGACGCGACGGTGACGATCGTGCCCCGACCGCGCGGCCGCATCCGCCGCGCGACGGCGCGGGCGACGAGGAAGACGCCGGTGGCGTTGACGGCGAACGTCGCGTCCCACGCGGCGTCGTCCGTGTCGACGACCTGGCCGGGGTGCAGCACGCCGGCGACGCACGCGAGCACGTCGATCGGACCGGCCTGCTCCTCGGCCGCCGCGACGACGGCCTCGACCGCGGCGCGGTCGGTGACGTCGAGCGGCAGGGCGAGCGCCGCGGCCCCGCGGTCGGCGGGCCCGGACGCGCGGTCCGCGGCGATCGCGTCCGCCGTCGCGCGGGCGGCGTCGGCGTCGCGGTCGGTGACGACGACGCGGTGCCCGTCGGCGGCCAGGCCGCGGGCGACCGCGGCGCCGATGCCGCGGCCCGCGCCGGTGACGAAGGCGACCGGCGCGGCGACGCCGGGCAGCGCGGCCGGCGGGCCGGCGGAGGATCCGGTGGGGGACATCGACCTCGGTTCGGGGGAGACGCGGAGGCGGGGAGCAGGGGACTCCCGGGGCGACGGGTGGGCCCGCCGCCCCGGTGTTAGGCCACCCTACACATGATCGGAACGCTTGTGTCGGGTGCCCTAACTTCCGCCGTACGCGGAGGGTCGCCGCGCGGTACCCGCTGACCGCCCGAGGGCGCCGGCCCGGCGGCGGCCCGCATCACCCGGGCCGCCCCCGCCGGCCGTCGCGTGCCACGCTTCGGGGGCCGTGCCGCCCTCGCCCCTCCCCTTCGACCCGATCCGCGAAGCGGGCCGCCAGTGGGAGGCCCACTGGGGCGCGGAGACCGTCGCGCCGATGGAGGCGGTGATCTCGATCGTCCGCGCGGCGCAGATCACGGTCGGCCGGCTGAACGGGGCGCTCGAGCCGTTCGACCTGACGTACGCGCGCTACGAGGCGCTCATGCTGCTCTTCTACAGCCGCGAGGGCGCGCTGCCGCTGGGGAAGATGGGCGTACGGCTGCAGGTGCACCTGACGAACGTGACCAAGCTCGTCGACGCGCTCGAGCGGCTCGGCCTGGTCGAGCGCACGCCGCACCCCGAGGATCGCCGGACGACGCTGGCGACGATCACCGCGGAGGGCCGCCGCGTCGCCGCGGAGACGACGCAGGTCCTCAACGCGATGGGCTTCGGCACCGAGCCGCTCGGCGCCGAGGAGCTCGACGCCGTCATCGACGCGCTCCGCGCGCTGCGCCGCGGGGCGGGCGACTTCGACGAGACCGCCCCGGCGGACGCCGACGACGCGGACGCCTGACGGCCCGCCGCCGCGTCCGCCCGGCGCCTGGGGCGCCCGCCCGCCCGGCGGGCGCCCCGCCCTCCCCTACAGCCCCTGCTGCAGGTGGCGCGCGATCACGACGCGCTGGATCTCGTTCGTGCCCTCGTAGATCTGCGTGATCTTCGCGTCGCGCATCATCCGCTCGACGGGGTAGTCCTGCACGTAGCCGTAGCCGCCGAGCACCTGGACGGCCTCGACGGCGACCTTCATCGCGTTGTCGGACGCGAAGAGCTTCGCCATGGACGTCCACTTGCCCAGGTCGGCGGGGCGCTCGGCGCGGTCGGCCATCGCGCACGCCTTGTAGAGCAGCTCGCGGGCGGCGGCGGTGCCCGTCTCCATGTCGGCGAGCTTGAACTGCAGGCCCTGGAGCTGGTTGATCGGCTGGCCGAACGCCTGGCGCTCGCCGGCGTAGCGGACGGCGACGTCGGTGGCGCCCTGCGCGATGCCGACGGCCTGGGCCGCGGCGCCCAGGCGGGTGCGCTCCAGGGTGGCGAGCGCGACGGACAGGCCCTTGCCGACGGTGCCGATCACGTTCTCGTCGGGCACGAAGACGTCCTGCAGCACCGGCGATCCGGTGGGCGAGCCGTGGATGCCCAGCTTGTGCTCGTAGCCGCCGATCGAGAAGCCCTCGCGGTCCTTCTCGACGAGGAACGCCGTGATGCGGTGCCTCTCGGGATCGGTGACGGCGAAGACGACGTAGGTGTCCGCCACGCCGGCGTTGCTGATCCAGTTCTTCGCGCCGTTGATGACCCAGCCGCCCTGCTCCTTGCGCGCCGTCGTGCGCATCGCGGCGGGATCCGAGCCGGCGTCCGGCTCGGACAGCGCGAACGCCGGGGCCAGCTCGCCGCTGGCGAACCGCGGCAGCCACTTCTCCTTCAGCTCGTCGGACCCGGCGAGCTGGATCGGCAGCGACCCGAGCTCCTGCAGCATGAGGATCAGGGCGCAGGACGCGTCGGCCTTCGCGATCTCCTCGACCGCCATCTGCAGCATGAGCGTGCCGGTGCCGGTGCCGCCGTAGCGCTCCTCGAACGGCAGGCCCAGGACGTCGTTCTCCGCCAGCAGCTTGCGGATGTCCCACGGGTACTCGGCCGTGCGGTCGATCTCGGGGGCGCGCGGGACGATCCGCTCCTGCGCGAGCTGCCGGACGAGGCCCTGGAACTCGAGCAGCTCCTCCGGGATCTCGTACGGCGCCAGGCCGCCGGCGACGGTCATGCCGCCACCGCCGCGCGGTCCTGCGCGTACTCGTAGAAGCCGCGGCCGGTCTTGCGACCCAGGCGGTTCGCGGCGACCATGCGCTTGAGCAGCGGCGGCGGCGCGTACTCCGAGCGCTGGAACTCCTCCTGGAGCGAGACGCCGATCGCGTAGAGGACGTCCAGGCCGATCATGTCGGCGAGCGTCAGCGGGCCCATCGGGTGACCGCAGCCGCGCTTCATGCCCTCGTCGATGTCCTCGCGGGTGGCGAAGCCCTCCTCGACCATCCGCACCGCGGCCATCAGGTACGGCACGAGCAGGAAGTTGACGATGAAGCCCGAGCGATCCTTCGTGCGCACGGCGTGCTTGCCGAGCGCGCGGGCGAAGGCCTCCAGGCGAGCGACCGTGTCGTCGCTGGTGTCGAGCGCGACGACGATCTCGACCAGGCTCATCACCGGCACGGGGCTGAAGAAGTGCAGGCCGGCCACGCGGTCGGGGCGCGTCGTCGCGGCGGCGAGCTCGGCGATCGGGATGGAGGACGTGTTCGACAGCAGCAGCGCGTGCTCGCCGACGATCTCGTCGAGGGCGGCGAAGACCTCGCGCTTGACGTCGACGTCCTCCTTCACCGCCTCGATCACCAGGTCGGCGTCGGCCAGCGCGTGCAGGTCGGTCGACCAGGACACGCGGCCGACGAGCGCGTCGGCGTCCTCCGCGCTCATCTTGCCGCGCTCCACGGCGCGGTCGACGGAGGCCCGGATCCGCTCGCGCGAGCCGTCGAGCGGGGCCTCGGCCGGCTCGTACACGCGCACCTGCAGGCCCGCCCGCGCCGCCGACTCCGCGATGCCCGAGCCCATCAGGCCGGCACCGACGATCCCCACGGTCCTCTCAGACGTCATGACTTGCATACTACGCCTTGGTCGCCCAGGCGACCATCGCCTGGGCGACCAGTCTTCCGCCCGGTCGGGGGGTGCGACCTCAGCGGCGCCCGGGGGCGCGCTGCGTGACGACGACGCGGTGGACGCGCGGATCGCCGGCGAAGCGCAGCTCGGTCACCACGCGCAGCCAGCCGCGCGTGCGCAGCGTCTTGCGGTCCTTCGCGTCGAGCGTCACCCGTCCGTGGACGACGTGCCCCGCGGCGGCGCGGGGACCGGCGCCGGCCTTCAGCCGCCCGCGGCCGAGCAGCGTGCCGTCGCCCGTGGCCTTGCGCCTCGCCACGGCGTAGGCGTTGATCCTGCCGCCGCAGGCGAGCGGGCAGCGCAGCTCCAGCCGGGTCTCGCGCCCGTCCTTCGTCGTCCTCGGCCGCACCGGGCTCCTGCCGCCCTTCGGGTGCAGGTACTCCTGGACCGCCTTCGTGACGGCGTCGATCTTCGCGTCGCCCGTCGACTCCGGCGCGGGCCAGCTGGGCGGGTCCGCCGGCGGCGGGGGCGGCGGTGCGCTCGTCCGCCGGAAGGTCAGCGTGGCCTCCCACGAGAACGAGCAGCTCGTCGTCAGCCCGCTGGAGCCGGGGCACCCCATCTCGCTCGTGCCGTGCTGGCCGCTCGTCAGGCGCTGGACGATCCGCTCCTCCCCGACGTCGTTGGCCGCGAGGGCGAAGACGGCGTCGAAGTACCCGTCGTGCTGGGCGTTCAGGCCGTTCAGCACCAGGAGCATCTCGTCCGCGGGGATCGCCGGCTCGCAGACGCCGTCGATCGCGAGCTCGTCCGTCAGGCGGACGGCGATCGCGCGCTCGCCCTGCCCCTCCGCCGGCCCCAGCTCGAGGTGCCCCCGGTCGTTCGGCACCGGCACGGCCTCGCAGTCCTCGACGTGGTCGCCGCTGTCGCCCCCGTGCCGCTCGTTGTGCCGGGTGCCCGTGGTGCGCTCGTCGACGGGCGGGCCGGACTCGACCGACCCGTCGCCGACGCGCTCCAGCACGCCGTCGACGAACCGCACGCCCGGCGCCTCGGCGTGCAGCTGCGAGACGAAGCGGCGGCTGGAGGCGCCCCAGCGCGTCTCGACGCCGTCCGAGGTGCGCCACGCGTCGGCGTGGTCGTACCGGACGGTCGCGTCCATCGTCACGTCGTAGGTGACCGTGCCGGCCGCCGCGTCGGCGACGGGCAGGGCGCCGCACGCGAGCAGCACGGCGGCGAGGAGTCTGCGGGGGACCATGCCCGCCATCGTGCGGGGCGGCCCGCGCCGCGTCGACGGGACGTCACCCCAAGGGGCACCCCAGGAGTGGCGCCGGCGTCAGACCGCGACGGCGCGCGGGGCGTGCCGCTCGACCCGGCGCCCGGCGTCGTCCGCTTCGGCCCTCGTGGCCCAGAAGCGCCCCGACCACGCGACCATCAGGCCGCCCACGCCCCAGCTCGCCTGCCAGTACCAGCCGCGCCCGTCCGGGTCCTCGTAGGCCCGGTAGGTCAGGCGCACGCACCCGCCGCGGAAGACGTCGACGGCCCGCCGGGCGCTGTCCAGGTCGGCGTGGTCGCCCTCGGACCAGGCGACGGTCTCGCCGTCGGGGCCCACCAGCCTCCACGGCCTGCGCTGCTCGCCGCCGCGCCACTCGTACCGCCACATGTCTCCGCCTTCCCGGCCCGCGGGGGTCGCGGCCGTGCGGAAAACTACGGAGCCAGCTCCGTAGTAGTTGCGGAACGAACCAGGTGAAGGGTGTTGGAACGGCGTTGACGGACGGGTGGACGACGTCCGCGGGCCGCGTCAGTCCCCCGGCGGCGTCCAGACCGCCACGCCGGTGCCGGTCGCCTGCGCCCGCCGCATGGCCGCGTGGGCGCGGCGGTGCCAGTCGTCGACGGTGACGGGCAGGCGCAGGGTGGCGATGCCGACGCTGGCCCGCCCGACCGCCCCGGCCGCGAGCCCGGCCGCACGTCCGACCTGGGCCGCCACGTCGCGGGCGACGGCCACCGCACGCTGCTCGTCGCTGCGCGGCAGCAGGATCGCGAACTGGTGGCCGCCGAGCCGGGCGCAGGCGTCGTCGGCGCCGATCGCCGCCGCGATGCCCGCGGCGGCCCCGCGCAGCACCGCGTCGCCGGCGTCGTGACCCGACGTCTCCAGCAGCCAGCCGAACCCGTCGAGCTGCACGGAGAGCAGGCTCGACGTCGTGCCGTACGCGCCCGCCTCGGCGATGCGCGCCTCCAGCTCGACGTCGAGCCGCTGCCGCGTCCACAGGCCGGTCAGCAGGTCGCGGTGGTCGCGGTCGCCGAGCGCCGCCTCGAGCTGCTTCTGCCGCGTGATGTCGACGACCTGCGCGATGAGGAAGAGCGGCTCCTGCGCGTCGTTGCGGACCAGGACGACGGACAGCTGGCCCCACACGTGGTGGCCGTCCGCGTGCAGGTAGCGCTTCTCGAGCTGGTACCGGTCGCGGGTGCCCACGAGCGTCTCCTGCAGGAGCGCCAGGTCGCGGTGCAGGTCGTCCGGGTGGGTGATCGCCTGGAACGTGGAGCGCTGCAGCTCGCCCGCGGTGCGGCCGAGGAGGGTCGCGAAGGCGGCGTTGACGCGCAGCAGGCCGCCCTGCGGCGTCACGAGGGCCTTCGCCACGGGCGAGTGCGTGAACGACAGCTCGAACATGCGGCTGACCCCGGTGAGCGCCGCCTCCTGCCGCTTGTGGGCGGTGACCTCGCGCGCGAGCGCCGACCCGCCGACGACGCGGCCGCCGGCCCGCAGCGGCGCGACGGTCGTGGCGTAGACGACGTCCGCCTCCAGGCTCTCGACCTCGAGCGTCGTGCTCTCGCCCCGCAGCGCCGCGGCGTACGCCGGCGCGAGCTGGCGCCACAGCGGCGCGCTCAGGACCTCCGGCACCCGCACCCCGAGCAGCTGCGCCCGGTCCCGGCCGAGCTCCCGCACGACCTGGCCGCCGATGGCCGCGATCCGCAGCTCGTGGTCGAAGACGAGGACGCCGATGTCGTCCGTCTGGTCCGCGACCGCCAGGAGCGCGTGGCCGGCGATCCCGGCCAGCTCGCGGGGCGCCGACGCCGACCGGGACGCGCCCGCCCGCTCCCCGGCGGGACGGTCGTGGCCGGTCGCCGGTGCGGCGTCCCGCGCGCGCAGCCCGTGCAGCGCGACGGGGATCGGCACCGCCGGCCCGGCCGCGGCCAGCCGGGCGACGAGGGTGTCGTCCTCGAACCGGCACGAGGCGAGCCGGCGACCGACGATCCGCCGCAGGTGCTCGGCCAGCGCGACGGGTCGGGCCAGCTCGACGACCAGCGCGACCCAGGCGTCCTGCACCAGGTCGACGTGGACGTGCCGGACCTCGGGGGCGCTGGACAGCCCGGCGACGAGCTCGTCGAGCTGCCGCAGGTCCACGACGGGCCCGACGACGAAGCGGGTGGTGCCGTGCGAGAGCAGGGGCAGGCCGCCGGCGACCATGTGGTCCCCGCGCATCGTCCCCGCCCCGCGGGCCGCGCGGGCCGCCGCGACGCGGCCCGTGGCGTGCTGCACCGTCACGGCCCGGTGTTCGGCCTGCTCGCGCGGATTCCCCAGGGGAGACGACGGATGATCGACCGGGGGGCGGGGGCCGGGGGGCCGGGGGACCGGGCGGGCGGGCCGGGAGGGCCGGGAGGGCCGGGCGGGCCGGGCAGGCCGGGCCGGGCGGGCTCGGCGGACCGGGCCGGGCGGACCGGGCCGGGCGGGCAAGGCCGGGCGGGCAAGGCCGGGCGGGCAAGGCCGGGCGGGCCGGGGCGGGCGGGCAGGCGGCAGGCCGGGGCGGGCGGGCGGCGGCGGGGCCGGGACGGGCGGGCGGGCGGGCGGCAGGCCGGGGCAGGCAGGCAGGCAGGCGGGCGGCAGGACGGGACGGGCGGGCGGCGCACCGGGTCGGCCGGGCGGCGGGGCCGGGTGCCTGGGGGCCGGGGGCCGGGGGGGCCGGACCGCGCGGGCGGCAGGCCGAGGCGGCGACGAGCCGCCGGCCGGGCGGCGGGGCAGGCCGGCGGCTCTGGCGGCGGGCCGGGCGCGTGGCCCTGGCCGCGGGCCAGGCCGGCCCGCCGGCGGGCGGGCCGGTGCGCGGCCCCGCCCGTCGAGCGGCGCGCGCCCTAGGCGTCCGCCAGCGGCGCCCCGTCCGGTGCGGGCCACGCGTCGCGGGTGGCGGCGAGGACGTCGGCGGCCACCGCCAGGACCGAGGCGACGAGCCGCTCGTGCGCCGGCCGCAGCGGGCCCGTCCCGCACGCGGGGGTCAGGAGGCTGGGGGCGAAGACCTCGCGCGCCGGCAGCCCGGCGGCCGTCACCGCGCCGACCGCCGCCGCGACGCGGGCGGCGGCGTCCGCGGGCGTGCCCGGCGCGACGGGGTCGACGGCGCCCCAGGCGATGCGGCCGCCGCGCTCGACCAGCGCCCCGATCGTGGCGGCGCCCAGGCCGCCGACGGGCGAGCGGGTCACGTCGACGGAGAGCACGTCGGGGGCGGCCGCGCCGACCGTGCGCCACGGTACCGCGCCGCAGACGTGCAGCCCCCAGGCCGCGCCGGCGCCGCGGAGCGGGTCCCACACGTCGGCGTGCTGGGGAGTCAGGCCGGCGTGCGCCAGGCCCGGCTCGTCGGCGACGACCAGCGCCTCGACGCCGACGTCCGCGAGCAGGCCGACCTGGCCGGCGACGTTCGCGGCCAGCCAGCCCGCGAGCTCGGCCGCCAGGCCCGCGACCGCCGGGCCGTGGCCGGGCCGCCCGGCGACGCGCTCGAGCGCCACGGCGAGCGTGACCGGTCCCGTCACCTGCAGCTTCACCAGCGCGTGCGCCGGCGGCTCCATCGCGATCGTCGCGAGGAAGGCGTCCCAGGCGGCGGGTCGCTCGCGGTCGCGCTCGGGCGTCCAGCCGCACGGCGGCGCGTCGGCCCAGCCGCCGCCGAGCCACTCCGAGACCATGTCGCCGTCGGCGTGCGGCAGCTGCGGGCAGAACGGCAGGTCGTAGGCGCGCCGCGCGTGCCGCACGGCCTCGGCGGGGTCGATGAAGGGCAGGCTGCCGACGCCGGTGGTCGCGAGCGACGGCAGGCGGTCGAGCGCGCTCATCCGCGCCTCCCGGCCACGGGGGTGCGGTGGGGTCGATGGGGCGCCGCGGGGCGGGCCATGTCCGAGTCTCCTTCTGCGGGCGGCCCGTGCGCGAGGCCGCTGGTGTCCGGGGCACCGGGATCGCCCGGTGCGGAGTCGACAGGTCTTCGGACTCGGGTGCGCTCGATGCGCGGCCGCCTTCCCAGGATGCGCCGGACGGATGGTCCGGCGGGCCCAGTGGCCTGTTGGCCGCGATCCGCACCCTCACCGCTGCGCGTCAGTCCCGGATTCGCACCGGGTTCCCTGGCCCACGGATGGGGTGGATCGACTCCGCGGCGGAGGCTAGCGGGTGCGGCGGGCGGTGTCGACGGGGCGGGCGCAGGAGCGGCCGCGGGCGGGAGGGCGGAGGCGGGCGGCCGGGCGCGTTCCGGCTGAGGGCCGCATGTCGGACCCCGGCCGGAACGCGATCCCTCCCGCGGAGGTGTTCCGCTTCAGGGCCGCATGTCGGCCCTGAGCCGGAACGCGACCCCACCCGCCCACGCGTTCCGTCCCAGGGCCGCATGCCGGACCTCAGCCGGAACGCGACCCCACCCGCCCGCGTGTTCGGCCTCAGGGTCGGGTACCGGACCTCAGCCGGAACGCGACTCGCCCCGGCTCGTTCCGCCTCGGGGCCGCATACCGAACCTCAGCCGGAACGTGGCGCCACCCGCGGGCGTGCTTCGTCCCGGCGCCGCAGGCCGGACCTCAGCCCGAACGCGGCGCCACCCGCGGACGTGTTCCGTCCCAGGGCGGCATACCGGACCTCAGCCCGAACGCGCTACCTCCCGTCCGCGTGTTCCGTGTCAGGGCCGCATACCGGACTCCGACCGGAACGCGGCGCCACCCGCGGACGCGTTCCGTCCCAGGGCCGCATACCGGACCCCAGCCGGAACGCGCCCCCACCCGCCCCCGTGCTCCGTCCCAGGGCCGCATACCGGACCCCAGCCGGAACGCGCCCCACCCGCCCACGCCTTCCGTCCCAGGCCCGCATACCGACCCCCAGCCGGAACGCCCCACCCCCACGCGCCCGGCCCCAGCCCCGCCGAACGCCGGCCGCGGGCGGCTCAGCCGCCCGCCGCGTCCGTCCGCGGGGGCGGGCACGTGCCGCCGGGGGCGACGGTGCGCTCGAAGTGCCACACCTCGTTGGCGTACGTCTGGCACAGGCCGTAGGCGCTGCCGTGCTGGATCGTCCAGTACGCGGCGTCCGTCGGACCGATGTCGACGGCCCGGCCGACGACGTGCGAGGACTCCCCGGGCGGCTTGACGAACCGCCGCGCGGCGTCCCGGTCGCCGTAGCGCCGCACCGCCTGGTCGAACAGACGGCGCTGGTAGGCGCGGCTGCGCCAGCCGCTGGCGATGCGCAGCTCGATGCCGTCGGCCCGGGCGTCGTCCGCCGCGCGGCGGACCGCGGCCAGCAGCGCCGGGTCGAGCCGCGTGATCGCGGGCACGTCGTCGCTCGGCGAGAGCGATGCGCCGACGGGGACGAACCCGTCGGCCGCCCCGACGCCGTGGTGCGCGGTCGTCGTCACGCCCGGGACGGTCGGCGCCGGACCGCCGCGCGCGGCGGCGAACGCGACGAGGGCCAGCAGCGCCACGACGGCGAGCGCGACGGCCCGGCGGCGGAGCGCCCTCCGGCGCCGGGGCAGGACACGGGTGGTGGACATCGGGGCGGGTTCCATGACGGGGGCGAGGACGCCGGACGGCGCCGCCCCCGCACCCCACCAGCGCCCGCGTTGCGTCCCCGTATGGCGCCCGGCGAACAGGGACGCAACATCCGCGCACCTACACTGGCGCCCGTGCCGACCGTCCCTGCCGCGCCGTGCGGATCCTGATCGCCGAGGACGAGCGCTTCCTGGCCGAGGCGCTCGGGAGCGGCCTGCGCCGCGAGGGGATGGCGGTCGACGTCGCGCTCGACGGCCACGAGGCGCTGCGCCGCGTCACCGTCGCGGCGTACGACGTGCTCGTCCTGGACCGCGACCTGCCGGGGATCCACGGCGACGAGATCGCCGCCGTCGTCGCGCGCGACCACCCGGAGGTGCGGATCCTGATGCTGACCGCCGCCGCCCGACTGCAGGACAAGGTGGCGGGCTTCGAGCTGGGGGCCGACGACTACCTGACCAAGCCGTTCGCGCTCGAGGAGCTCGTCGTCCGGCTGCGCTCGCTCGCCCGGCGGCCCGCCGCCGTCGCGCCCCCGGTCATGACGTTCGCCGACCTGCGCCTGGACCCGTTCCGTCGCGAGGCGTACCGCGACGGGCGCTACCTGCGGCTGACCCGCAAGCAGTTCGCGGTGCTCGAGCTGCTCATGCGCGCGGACGGCGGCGTGGTGAGCGCCGAGACCATGCTCGAGAAGGCGTGGGACGAGAACGCCGACCCGTTCACGAGCGCGCCCCGGGTCACGATCTCGACGCTCCGCAAGGCCCTCGGCGCGCCCGACGTCATCGCCACCGTGACGGGCGTCGGCTACCGGCTCGTCCTCCCCGGCGCCTCATGAGCGCCCGACTGCGGCTGACGCTCAGCTACGCCGGCTTCCTCGTCTTCGCCGGGGCGGTCGTGCTGCTCGGCGTCTACGTCGTCCTGCGGTACGTGCCGAACTACCCGCTGACCGCCGCCAACCCGCGCGACGACCCCGCGGTCGCCTCGCGCCAGGAGATCCTGCAGGCCGTCGTCGGCGCGTCCGCGGTGATCCTCGCCGGCCTGGCCGTGATCGGCCTGGCGGGCGGCTGGGTCCTGGCGGGCTGGATCCTGCGGCCGCTGCGCGACATCAACGCCGCGGCGCGCATCGCCGCCGCGGGCCGCCTGGACCACCGCATCCGGCTGGCCGGCCGGCACGACGAGTTCGGCGAGCTGGCCGACAGCTTCGACCACATGCTCGAGCGGCTGCACGACGCGTTCGCCGTGCAGGAGCGGTTCGCCGCGAACGCCTCGCACGAGCTGCGCACGCCGCTCACGGTCACCGCCACGCTGCTGGACGTCGCCCGCGCCGACCCGGACGGGCAGGACGTGCCGACGCTGCTGGAGCGCCTGCGCGTGACCAACGCGCGGGCGATCGGCCTGACCGAGGCGCTGCTGCGGCTGGCCGACGCGAACGCGGTGACGGCCGTCTCGGCCCCCGTCGACCTGGCGGCGATCGCGGGCGACGTCGTCACCGACCACGCCCGCGAGGCCCGCGAGCGGGGGATCGAGATCCGCCCGGCGCTGGAGGCCGCGCCGACGACCGGCGACGAGCTGCTGCTCGGCCAGGCGATCGCCAACCTGCTGCAGAACGCCCTGCGGCACGGCCGCGCCCCCGGCACGGTGCGCGTCACCACCGAACAGCGGCCCGACGCCGTCCTGCTGCGGGTGGAGAACGACGGGCCGCAGCTGGCCGCCGACCTCGCCGCCCGCCTGGTTGAGCCGTTCCTGCGCGGCGAAGGACGGGTCGCCCGCGACGGCGAGCCGCGCGGCCACGGGCTGGGCCTGACCCTCGTCGACCGCATCGTCGCGGTGCACGCCGGCACCCTGACCGTCACCCCGCGCCCGGCCCCGGCGGGCGGGCTGACGGTCGAGATCCGCCTGCCCGCCTGAGGGACGACGGGCAGGCGGGACACCATCGCGGCCCGCCCCGTCCGGCAGGCAGCGGGCCGCGACGGGCCGACAGCGCCCCGCGGCGGGGCCGCGGCGGGCCGCGGCGAACCGCCCGCGCCGCCGTCACGGCATCGCGACCCCCGGGCCGGCCACCGCCCCCGACCCGTCCGGCTCGACCCGCGTGGACACGCCGCGGTCGTCGGTGGCGGTCCGCCCCACGGCGGGCGCGGTGCTGCGGGGCACGAACTCGCGGACCTGCTCCGCGCCGGCGCGCTCGAAGGTGACCTTCACCGCCTCGTCCGGAGCCACGTAGACGTTGTGCTCGACCGCGACGGTCTGCTCGGCACCGGACCGCAGCGTGAAGCGGATCCGCTCGACGCCGTCGGGCACGACGCCGAAGCGCAGCACCGGCCCGCCGAACGCGACGCCCGCCCGCCCCGCGCGGTCGGGCGCCTCGCAGACGCTCTGCGCCGTCCCGGCGCGGGCCAGCAGGGCCAGGCAGACCTCGCCGTCGCGCCCGCCGAACAGGACGATGCGGCCCGCCGCGACGGAGCCGACCAGCCGGGCGTTGCCGCCCATGATCTGCGGCTGCACCCGTGCCACGCGCTCCAGCGCGGGCCGGACGTCGGACGCGGTCGCCGCGACCGGCGCGGTCGACGCGAGCGCGCGGAACGCGGCCAGCGGCGAGCCGGCGCGGGCGTCCGGCGACCGGCCGAGCGCGAGGAGGGCCGCGGCGACCACGAGGACGGAGAGCGCCACGGCGACCGCGACGGGGGCGACGAGCCGGGCCTTCCGTCCCGTACGCGCGGCGGGCGCCGCGGCGCGATGGAGGACGTCCTCCACCTCGCGGTCGGTCGGCACGACGGCCCGCAACGGGGCGAGCGCGTCGCGGACGTCGGGGTCGTCGGTCAGCACCGGGGGTCCTCCTGGTCGACCGTCGACGTGGCGCCGGGGCGGTCAGGTCGGTCGGGGCGGTCGGGGCGGTCCGGGTGGTCAGCGTGGCCGGGCTGGTCGGGGTTGCCAGTGCGGCCAGGGCGGTCGCGTCGGTCAGAACGGTCGGGCTGCCCAGGGTGGCCAGGGCCGTCGAGGCGGCCAGGACGAGGGTCGGCGGGGGCACCAGCACGTCCGTCCGCGCCGTCACGATCGACACTGGCGTCGCGCAGGCTCGCGAGGCCCCGGGAGAGCAGCGACCGCACCGTCCCGGCACGGCAGCCGAGGGCCTCCGCGATCGCCGCGTCGTCGAGGTCGTGCACGTAGCGGAGCGTCAGCGCGGCCCGCTGCCGCGCGGGCAGTCCGCCGAGCAGCTGGAGCGCCCCGTCGAGCTGCGCCCGCAGGGTCGGGGCGTCCGTCGCCACGGGGAGGGCGCGGGCGTGCCCCGCGAGCTCGGCCGCCCGCCGCGCCGTGTCCCGCCGCGCCTCCTTGATCGCGCGGCGCACCGCGATGCGGTGGATCCACGCGTCCATCGCGGCGGGGTCGCGGAGGGTCTGGACGCTCCGCACCACCGTGATGGCCACCTCCTGCGCGACGTCGTCCGCCGCGGCGTGGTCACCGAGGACGCCCAGGGCGGTGCGCCGGGCGATCGTCAGGGCGCGCGCCGCGACCGCCGCCCGGTCGGGGGCGACCTCGGTCGTCGGCGCTCTCGACGCTGCGACGGCTCGGGCCTCGCTCAGCATCGCGGACGACACGGCGGGTGCGGCTTCGGGACGGTCATGCAAGGGAGAGCCTCGAGCGCCCCCGCGGTGTTGCGTCCCCGGGCGCGCCGTATCGTGGCACGCCGCAGGCCGGACCGGCAGCGGCCGGAGGTGGCCAGCCGGCCCCGGCGGGCGGGCTGACGGTCGAGATCCGCCTGCCCGCCTGAGGGGCTCAGAACATCCCGGCGATGGCGGCGTGGAAGTCGCGCGGGTCGCCGGCGAGGGCCGCCTTGACCTGGGCGCTCCAGTCGTCGGCCAGGACCTCCCAGGCGCCGGCCTCCACGCCGTCGAGCGCGGCGCGGGCGACGTCGGCCGGGTCGAGCTTGGGGCCGTCGTAGTCGCCCGTCATGTCGGTGTCCGCGGCGCCCAGGTGCAGGCCGGTCACGAGCGTGCCCTGGTCCAGCAGCTCCAGGCGCAGGCCGTTCGTCAGCCCCCACTCGGCCGCCTTGGCGACGTGGTACGTCGTGGCGCTCGGCAGCGCCAGCCACGAGAGCGCCGAGAGGACGTTGACGATGGCGCCGCCGCCGTTGCGGGCGAGCACCGGCGCGAACGCCCGCGCCGTGTCGAGGCTGCCGAACAGGTGCGTGCCGAGCGCGTCGCGCAGGCCGTCGCTGCCGGCGTCGAGCAGGCGGACGCCGGCGCTCGTGCCCGCGTTGTTGATCAGCAGCGTCACGTCGCCGAGCTCGCCGGCGAGCTCGGCGACCCGCGCCGGGTCGGTGATGTCCAGCCGCACCGGCTCCACGCCGGGCAGGTCCACGGCCTCGGGCCGGCGAGCGGCCGCGTAGACCTTCGTCGCGCCGCGCTCGAGGAGGTGCGCGGCGAAGGCGCGGCCGAGGCCGCGGTTGGCGCCCGTGACGAGCGCGATCGATCCGTCGATGTTCATGTCGACGACGGTAGGACTTGACGCTAACGTCAAGGGCAAGCATGAGTGCGCAGACCGACACGACGATGCGGATCGGCGAGCTGGCGCGGCGGGCCGGGGTCAGCGCCCGGGCGCTGCGCTACTACGAGGAGCAGGGCCTTCTGCGCCCGGTCCGCAGCGAGTCCGGGCAGCGCCGGTACGACGAGTCCGCCGTCGAGTACGTGCGCTTCTTCCAGGAGATGTTCGCCGCCGGCCTGACGAGCACGAACATCGCCCAGCTCCTGCCGTGCATGGCGGTCGGCCACACCGACGCCGAGCAGCGCGCGATGCTCCGCCGGCAGCGCGAGCGGATCGCCGAGCGCGTCGCCACGCTGACCGTCGCCCTCGGCCGGCTGGACCGGATCATCGCCGTGACGGACGGGCATCCGGACTAGGGGCGGGGGCGGGTTGGCATCGCCGGGGGGCCGGGTCGCCGGGGCGGGCGGGGCCGCCGGGCCAGGCGGGGCCGCCGGGCGAGGCGGGGCCGCCGGGCGAGGGGCGCGTTCCGGCTCAGGGCCGGATGGCGGACCTCATCCGGAACACGCCACCGCCCCGCGACCCGTTCCGCCTCAGGGCCGGATAGCGGACCTCATCCGGAA